>JBOGJG010000030.1:0-38079 GCA_050747825.1 Acidobacteriota bacterium
GAAATCCTCAACCAGCTCAACTTCCCGCTCCTGGAGGATCAGATTCGACGCTCCGTTACTCGGCCCCACCCCGATGTCAGCGGCTCACGAAGGGAGATTTAATCGATTGCAACCCGCGAAAAATGGGGCTAGCGGGATCGTTGGGACTTTTTGAATTGTTTCAGAGCTTCGGCGTGCGGGTGGTCTTTGTAGAAGGGATCCAGAGGGAAGCAGCCGGAGATCAGTCCGTTGCGCGGACCTGTGGTGCAGTCACTGAAGGTTCGGCAGATCGACTTTGTGGCTAATTTTTCGCCGGTGAGAACGTCAGACACAAAATGGGGATAGGAAAGCATCAAGCGTCCCAGTCCCACCGAATCGACCATCCCGGAACGCACCGCGTGCTGCGCGACATTAGGCAGCCATTCCTGAAGATAGCTGTAGCCTGAGCCGACGAAAATCAACTCCGGGAAGGCTTCCTTCAGTTCTGCTGTCACCCGGATCTGACGTTCGACTCCCACCAGCGGATCCTCGGGGGGAGTGTATCCATCGGAGGGAGGAAACAGAGCAGGACGTTGAATATGAGGGCAGTAATAGGGACTGCCGGCGGAAACGCAGACCAGTCGAATTCCCAGTTCTCTCAACAGGCCGAGGAAGGCAAAAGTCTCATTGAGCCGGATCTCGAGCGGGTCTTCCGGGTTAGCCCCAAACGCATACGGGTAAGGAGTGCTGTGGTTTTCCGGCACACCCCGGCCACCGGCTCCCATGGTGAAGGGCAGAGTGTCAAAAGCGCTCAGGCGCACTCCGATCTCCAATCCGGGCGCGGTGGCACGAATTCCCTGGACGATCTCCCGCAGGAAACGGGTTCGGTTCTCGAAAGATCCCCCGTACTTGCCCGGCCTGCGGGCAGCGCTCAGAAATTCGTGTCCCAGGTAACCATGGCAGTGCTTGATATCCACAAACTCATAGCCGAGGTCGGCAGCGCCCCGCGCGCAGCGTACGAACTCGTCGATCAGGTCCGATATTTCGTCATCGGTCAGGCAAGGGTAATCGGGAGGGATGCCGAAGCGCGCGTCCAGGATCGGGTGATGATAGAGGATCTTCGGTTCGAGCCTTTTTTTATCATTGGGGCGGCAGAAGCGGCCTGAATGCGTCAGTTGAAGTCCGATCAGGAGGTCATCTACATCTCCGAAACGATTTTTGTGCTCCTCGAGCAAGGTGCTTCGCAGTGCGCCGATCGCGGCTTTGTTTTCTTCCAAAAAAATCAGTTGATTGGGATTGGCCCGGCCGTCAGGACGAACGGCAACGGCTTCTCCGCCCCAGATCAGCTTGGCGCCGCTCTGGCCGAAGTGCCTCCAGCGGCGAATAGTCAACTCGCTGGGTTCTCCCTGAGGTGTGCCGTCCCATCCTTCCATGGGGAGGACGCAAAAGCGATTTCCGATTTCTCTTCCGTTGTAAACCAGAGGCCACCCAAGCGGCGCCTGTTCCCCGGTTTCCAAGGGCTCGTCCAGCCCGAGATTAATTGAGAGTTCCGCCAGGTATTCGCGGAAGTCTCCGGCAGTCTTCAATGCTGCCACTCGGGCGTACGATGGGGGGCTCATACAGCTTTCCTCAACTCCATAGGCGGTCCCAGGAGCGCGGTTCGTCCCATTCGGGAGTCGGCTCGAAATATCCCGGTTCCTTCAGGTGCCGGCGGATCAGATCTTCAACCGGTTCGACTCCCAGCCCGGGACTTTCCGGCACTGCGACGAATCCGTCCTGCATGATCGGCCGCGGAAGGCCCGTTACCAGATCCTGCCACCAGGGAACGTCTACGGAATGATGCTCAAGACAAAGGAAGTTCTCGGTGGCGGCTGCGCAGTGCAAATTGGCCATAAAAGAGATCGGGCTGCCGGCGAAATGCATGGCCATCGGGACCCCGCCTTCCATGGCCAGGTCACCTATCTTTTTGGTCTCCAGGATGCCCCCCGAAGTAGCCAGGTCGGGATGGATGAGGTCTACGGCTTTGGTCTCAACCAGCTTGGCGAATTCTTCCTTGAGATAAATATCTTCACCCGTGCAAATGGGAATATCGACCGAGGTCGTGATCTGTTTCAGCAAATCGGTAAACTGCCAGGGGACCATGTCTTCCATCCAGGCCAACTGATGCTTTTCCATAGCTCGACCCAGCCGGATACAACTGTTGACGCCGATGTGCCCGTAATGGTCGGAGCAAAGCGGGACCTCTATGCCGACTGCCTCGCGTACAGCCGCCACATAATCGGACAGGTACTCGATCCCTTTGTCGGTCAGTTCGATTCCGGTGAAGGGATGCATCGTCAGCCTCACGTCACTCAAAGTCTGTCCCAGCGGACGGTTGAGAGTCCCTGGAATGTTCTGCAGCAATCCAATGCCGAAATCCAGCTTGAGCCAGGTAAAGCCCATATCCAGCCTGCCCTTCAGGCGCCGTCCGGCTTCAGCTCCGTCCGGAGACTGACGAGTGTCGGCATAAAGCCGGATTTTGTCACGAAATTTGCCTCCCAGCATCTGGTAGACAGGTACACCATAAGCCTTTCCGGCCAGATCCCAGCAGGCCATTTCAACGGCACAGACTCCACCGCCCTGACGAGCGTGGTGGCCGAATTGCTTGATCTTTCGAAAGATCTTATCGACGTTGCAGGGATTCTCTCCCAGAATCCGGCTCTTCAACATCAAAGCGTAATTTTTACTGGCGCCGTCCCTGACCTCTCCATACCCGGAAATCCCCTGGTTGGTA
Organism: Acidobacteriota bacterium; assembly: GCA_050747825.1. Lineage (GTDB taxonomy): Bacteria > Acidobacteriota > UBA6911 > RPQK01 > JBOGJG01 > JBOGJG01. The sequence goes on from JBOGJG010000030.1 coordinate 2,732, forward strand.
TCAATCCGGATAATAGGGCAGGTCATGGGAAGATCGGTGACGACTGCCACTCGCAGATCCGTGATCTTCAGTTGAGACGGGATCGAATTGCGGTTGACATTCTGGACCGCACCTTCGATTTCCTGAGAGAGCAGGCCTGCTGCGCTCAGGGCGGCACAAGCGCCTCCCCACTTGAGGAAAGCCCGTCGTTCCAAAAGTCTGTCAAGTGAAGTTTTCATCTGGATGCTCCTTCAGAGTTGCCGGTCAGAGAATCTAACACAGCCGCTTCGGGGATGCCAATGATCGCAGTCTGACCGGCGATAATCCTGTGATTCTCTGGTAATCTAACAGCCTGTGGTAAAGCACCGGAACCAAGAAACCAAGGAACCAAAGAACTATGAAATCTCAACGAATTCTGTCCCTGCCCGCAGCCCTCCTTCTCCTCACGAGCGCGAACGCTCAGATGGAAACCTTTTCCAGGGAAGACCTGCTTCGATTCACACCTCTGAATCCTTACGAGCGCTTTGAGGATAGCCGCCCGCGAGTGCCTGATGAGCTTTTGGAGAGACTTAAGCTGGTCACCGTGGAGGAGGCCTGGGGGGTACTGCGCGGGGAAGGGTACAACAATCAGTGGGAGGGCGGCTGGAAGATCATCCATCCCGAGAACAAGCTGGTGGGACGCGTCCTTACGGCTCAATTCATGCCGCTGCGGCCCGATGTCAACAGTGTCCTTGACCGGGAGGCGGAGCACCAGAACCTGGCCAGGTCGCAAAACCTGCGGGTCATCGACCGGTTGGGACAGGACGACGTGGTGGTGGTTGATTTGTTTGGGAAGATCGACGGGGGGACTTTCGTGGGTGGCAATCTGGCTACCTCTGTCTTTGCCCGCACCCGAACTGGAATGGTCCTGGATGGCTCGATTCGCGATCTGGAGGAAGTCTATCCTATTTCCGACCTGGTGGCTTACGTACGCGATTTTCACCCCAGTGCCATTGCGAATGTAATGCTCACGGGAGTCAACGTCCCGGTGCGGATCGGAGAAGTCACGGTTATGCCGGGAGACATCGTCCTGGGCGATCGCGGCGGAGTCATCTTCATCCCGCCTCACCTGGTGGAGAAAGTCATCGAAAGCTCAGAGAAGGTACGCCTGAAAGATGAATTCACCAAGAAAATGATGCTGGAGGGCAAATACCATCCGAGCGAAATCTATCCGCAGATGAGTGAGGAGGTGAAAAAAGAGTTTGAGGAGTGGTTGAAGGAGAAGAAAGGCAATAATTGAACGAGAGCCAAAGCTGACCGCTGACCCCGGCTCGCTACGCTCGCCTGCTGACCGCTGACCCGAGGTGCTTTAGCCCTGTTTTCGGTTCGGTCAGCGGCCAGTTGGCTGTCGTTACTTCACTTCTTCGATCGACGTAACCGTCAGAGTGTCGCCTTCCAGGTTACCCGCCACTTTTACCATGACGTTATTGGTCGTGCTCGTGTTCTGGAGAAGGGCCAAAGCCTTCTCGCTTCCGGCAGTGTCAAACTTCAAATGTGTGCCGTCCACCACGACGCCAAAACCGCTGTCTTTGCATTTCATGGCACAGGACACTTTGTGCCCGGACAGCTTCTCGGCGTCAGCAGCCACTTTGGCTCCGCACATGTTGTCGATCAGCACGCCCGTCTTCTCGACGGCGGCGCCGAAAGCCAATGAAACTAGAAATAATCCGATAACGAAAGCAGCTAACGTTTTCATTCGTGACCTCCTCATTGAATAACGTAGTTTCCTTAGTATACGCCCAACAAAAGATACATTGCTGTTTAAAATATAACAGGCCGGGCGCCACGTCAATCTCCGGAGGGGCGACTCCGCCAAGACCCCTGCCGAAGCCGCACGTCACACGGGTTATGCTATTCTGTTGGCACACTATACGAACAGGAGGTAGCGACCGTGAAAGACAATCCGATCCTCCGGGATAAGTTCGATCCCCCGCCACTCGACTTGGACGAAGAGCTTACTGACGATGAGTTGCTGCAAAAGGCCATGGCTGAGGTCAAGCCGCTCCAGGGCAAGATTCGAAAGAATAATAAGGCAAGGGAAAAAAGGGATGGCCACCGAACCCGGCAGGGGACGCGACTCGGTCCTCGGGGGTTACTGGAGCAATTTATGACGGGTGACGGCCCGCTCGAATGGTCCTATGTCAATGATTACATCCAGGGGCCTCATCAGCCTCATCCGCTCTTATTGAAGAAGCTCCAGAATGGAGGCTTCTCCATCCAGGCTGAACTGGATCTGCACGGACTTTATCAGGAGGAGGCCCGCCAGAAAGTCGAGATCTTTATCAAGGAGTGCAACCGTCGCCAGTTGACCTGTGTCCGCATTATTCATGGAAAGGGAAATAATTCGCCCAATCACATCCCTGTGCTCAAGAACAAGATTCCTGCCTGGCTGGCGGTCAGGCGCTTGTCTCGCTACGTGGTGGCTTACACGTCGGCGCGTCCCGTGGATGGAGGCGAGGGGGCGATTTATCTGCTGTTGAGGACGCAAGGGTGAAGGGAGTTCCAAGTTCCAAGTTCCGAGTGTTTATCCTCTTGGAAAACTTTGGACTGCCTGAGCCGTTTTGCTTGGAACTTGAAACTTGGAACTTGAAACCTCTCAATCCGCACCCGTGATACCATTTCCTCATGAGATGGTGGGCCTTTCTTCTGGCCATCCTTTTGCTACAAGCTTCCGGAGCGCCCTCAGCCGCCGCTCAGCGCCCCAGGGTGCCGCCGCCTGAATATCTCAGGTCTCTTAAAGCAAGGGAAGACCAGGGGAACCTTGTCAAGGTGGTGTTGCGCAACGGATTAACCGTCCTTATTGAAGAGCAGCCTCAGCGGCCCCTGCTAGCCGTGGGCACCTATGTCAAGGACGGGTATTTTCAAGCCCAGGAGAGAGCCTCCTACCTTTCGAAACTGGTAGCTCGCTCGCTCCAGCAGGGCGAGGCTGCTCGCCAGATCCATCTGCTGGGAGGAGCCCTGGACGTAGCTCAGGGACCTGACGACACCTACTTTTATTCGGTTGTGCCCTCCGATAACGCGGAAAAAGTCCTGGAGATTCATGCCGGGCTGCTCGCCAGTCCCAATTTTGATCGGCAAGAGGTCTGGAACGCTCATCAAATGCTGGGCCATAGCCTGAAGTATGACCCGCTGACTCCGCAGCAATTCGCGAGCCGGCGGCTCATGGAAATGGCTTATCCCGGCTCTGTTCTGGAAGGGGCAGATCTCGCCTCCTGTTCCGAATTGAAACGTGATGTATTGGCCGCAGAGGCCGCTGCCTTTCACCGCCAAGTCTATCGTCCTGAGAACGTTATCGTGGCCTTTTCCGGCTCGGTCCTGCGAGAAAACATCCTGAAAAAAATCGTCGATGAGTATGGCGAAATCCGAGCTTCCGGGCCGCCAGCCGCCGCTGCTTCCAGAAGTACAGGAAAATCCCTAGTCGCCGGCGGCCAATCTTTTCGTTACGAGCACTTGCGGGGGGATATCCAGCAACCTTACATCCTCATGGGATATCGGACTCCCGGCGTTCAGCATCCCGATTATCTGCCGTTGTCTCTTCTCGCCTACGTTCTGACAGAAGGACACGCTTCGGTCCTGGGACATTCTGCAGTCGCAGAGGGCGGCAGCGCCGTCTCTGTGGATTCTTCTCTGAAAGCTTCAGAGCAGGGCGGCCTGTTTCAGATTCTGGCGGTTCCGCTTCCAGGCAAAGTAGACGGCGCAGAGGTGGAGGTGCTGGCGCAACTGGAGTTGCTCAAACGCGAGGGTGTGCCTCGATATCAACTCAACAGAGCCAAGGCGATTTTCCTGGTCGAATATTACGAACAGTTGGAGACGCTTGAGCAGAGGGCCTATCTGCTGGCAAGGCATGAGAGCCTCGGCTCCTTCCTGGACCGCCAACGCATCCCTGAAAAGATCGAGGCCCTGAGCGCTGCGCATCTATCGCGAGTCTTAGAGCGGTATTTTTCCGATTCTAACCTTTCCCTGCTCGAGTACTTCCCCCGGGATGCCGAAGCTCGCTCTTTTACAGAAGCTTCCATACTCGAGACCTTGCGTCTTCTGGTTTCAACTGCCGCAGGCCGCAAGACCAGACCGGAAGCTCTCGAGGCCATGGAGAAGAGAGCCTTTACGGCCCCGGAATTTAAGCCGAGCTTCTTTGAATATTCTCTCAAGCACACCTCGGTTTTGCGCGGTCCGGACGTGTACTTTCAAGAGGACCATACGGCTCCGGTCGTTAATGTGGGATTTTTTTACCCGGGGGGGCGCATCAACGAATCTCAGCACAACTCGGGTATTACCGAGTTGATGCTTCACATGTTGCCGGGCAGCGTCGCCAAGCGAAAAGGCCCGATCTTCTGGCACGAACTGGAGGGAATGGGAGCAAATATCCAGATTATCAATGAACCTGATTTTTTTGGGTTTCAATCGCCCGTGCTGTCGGATCAATTAGGGGCCCTTCTAAAAATTTTGATCGATCTCGTCCGCAATCCTGAGTTGGACCCTGAAATATTGAGCCGGGAGGGCGCCAGGGTAATCAGTCTGGCCGTCGAAGAAGAGGCGGCATATCCTCAGGCGCTGAAATCAGCTCGCGAAAAGCTGTATCGGGGACATCCCTATGCCCTTACCCGCCACGGGACGCACGAGAGCGTAGCCGGCATCTCGCTGGAAAGCATTCAGGAATGGGTGAAGACGCAGATGGTTGCTGTCCATCCCACCATTGTGATCCATGGCGATGTCCAGGGCACCTCTTTTCTCCAGGGCTTCATCTCGACTCTGAGCGATCCCAGTTACGAGAATCGTCCCTTTGTCAAAAAGGAGGTTCCTGCGGAAGAGGGCAGTCTCGTATCGGAGAGCCGGGACGGGAAGCTTGTCCTGGCTTTTGCCGGCCCCAGCAGGGGAAAGCGGGACGAACGCGTGCTGGATGTGATCGAGCAAGTGCTGGCAGGTCCCGGGGGTCGTCTCAATACTTCTTTGAAGGAATCCGCTGTGGCCCATGGCGCCCAGATTTTTCATGAGCCGGCGCTGAACGGGGGCGGCATTTTCGTCTCGATCATGACTTCTCCGGGCCATGAAGAGCAGGCTAAAAGCATTGCCTTCTCTGAGTTCGAGAGTCTTGAGCAGCAAGCTCTGTCACGGGAAGAATTCATGGGTGCTCTGGTTGGAGCCATTACGGACGTTTACGTGCGCCAGCAGAAGAGGCAGAATTACCTGGTTGAACTGGCACGTCTGGCTCTTGCCGGTGAAGGCACCGATTTTGCTCAGAGGAAAATCGCCCGGATCAAACTGATGAGCAAAGAAGATCTCTCTTCCACAGTCCGGCGATTCTTTACAGAACGCGAGCACCAACTCGAGCCACCTCCTGCGATGGAAACAGACCAAGACTCCGACCCTCCAGCCTCTGAGCCCGAGGCGCCAACCCCAAAACCCAAGCCGCCCAGCCTTCGAAGGCCGCCCTCAAGCCCCAACCCTCAGGCCTCAAGCCTCAGGCCTCAGGCCTCAAGCCTCCTCCGATGAAAGCTGTCATCATGGCGGGTGGCCACGGGACCCGCTTCTGGCCAGTCAGCCGAAAGAACTTACCCAAGCAGTTTCTCAGTATTACAGGTCCACGCAGCATGCTTCAGGAAACGGTGTCGCGGCTTCATCCGACTTTGAAGCCCGCGGATATTCATATCGTGTGCGCTCCTGAGTTCGCGGCCCAGGCGCGGTCTCAAGCTCCCGAATTAGCCGCCCGACAGGTTATCGTGGAGCCGGCCCCGCGCAATACCGCTGCTTGCATCGGACTGTCGGCCCTGCATCTGCGCCGGCAATTCCCTGACGAGGTGATGGTGGCTTTACCGGCCGATCATGTCATTCAGAAAACAGAGGAGTTTCGCGCTGCCCTGGAATCCGCTCAGCATCTGGCCCGAGAGGGATGGCTGGTGACATTTGGAATAGAGCCTGCCTACCCGGCGACCGGGTATGGTTATGTTGAACGCGGGACGGAAATTCGACACTTTAATAACAAGTCAGCCTATCGGGTGACTCGCTTCACGGAAAAGCCGGACCTGGAAACCGCTACCGAATTTCTCCGGAATAACCGGCATTACTGGAACAGCGGGATTTTCGTCTGGTCCTTGCAGCGGATTCTGGATGAGATCCAGAAGCACATGCCCGCCCTGCATCAGATACTATTGGAAATCCACGAGAATCCGGACGACCAGGAGCGGGCTCTGGGACTCTTCTCACGTTTGGAAAAGGTCTCGATCGACCATGGTGTCATGGAAAAAGCCGAGAAAGTGGCAGTCCTCCCCTGCGATCTGGGCTGGAGCGATGTGGGGGGCTGGAGCGCCCTGGCGGATGTGTGCTCTGGTGATGAAGACAATATAATTTCCAATGCTTTGCATATTGGACTCGACAGCAGAGACTGCATCGTTCATGCTTCGACTGAAAAGATGATAGCTCTGATTGGGGTGGAAGATCTGGTCATCGTGGATACTCCGGATGCTCTCTTAATTTGCCGTCGCGGCCGGACCGAGGAGGTCAAACGAGCCGTCGAAGAGCTGAAGAAGAGAGGACTTGAGGAGCATCTCTAAGATGCTTGATGACCTGCAGACCGTACAGCGGCGCGACTCACAAGGCATGCTCCGGATTCTGGGGCGCTTTGATCGGCAACTGGAAGAGGCGCTTGCTCTGGGCGAAAAGGCTAAGCTCTGGAGCCGGCCTCCTGCAATTAAGAACATCGTTATCTCCGGAATGGGCGGTTCAGCTATCGGAGGCGATTTCCTGCGCGTTTATCTGGGTGCTGACCTGAACTTGCCGCTTCAGGTGAGCCGCAGCTACGGCTTACCTGGATTTGCCAGCCGGTCCACGCTGGTTTTCGTCTGCAGCTACTCAGGCGACACCGAAGAGTCTCTCTCCTCCTTTGAGCGGGCCCGCCGAAACGGAGCGCAGATCATCTGTCTGACTTCCAATGGAGAACTGGGACGGCTGGCGGACTCACATGGCTGTCCCTGCATCCGCCTGCCGGAAGGCTATCCACCCCGCTCTGCCATTGGATATTCAGCCATTCCGATCCTGATGGTTTTGGGCCGGTTGGGACTGGCGCCTGAGCGCGCTGAAGAAGTTCGAAATTCGCTCGCGTGGGTGGGAAGAAGGATTCAGATCTATGGCCCGGACACACCTGTGGAGGAGAACGCTGCCAAAAGCCTGGCCACTCAAATGCACCGGCGCGTCCCCGTGATTTATGGCAGCCAGGACCGCTTGGATGTCATAGCTTTGCGCTGGCGCAGCCAGGTGGCTGAGAATGCCAAGCAACTGGCTTATTCCGGGTCCCTGCCTGAAATGAATCACAATGAAATTGTGGGCTGGAATCACCCGGAGCCGATATTGGAGAGTTTGCTTCCCATTTTTCTGCGCGACCGTGAAGATCATCCCCGCGTCCAGATCCGCTCCGAAATTACGCGCGAGATGCTGGGGGACAGGGCGGGAAGTGTCCTCGAATACTGGTCTGACGGGGAAAGCTGGCTGGAACGGCTCTGGACTCTGGTTCTGCTGGGGGATTACGCCAGTGTTTATCTGGCCTTTTTGAACCAGGAAAACCCGACTCCGGTGGATGAGATTGCGGTGCTCAAAGATCGACTGAAAGAGTATCCATGAACCCAAACATTTTTCGCGAGTACGACATCAGAGGGATTGCCGATGAGGATCTCACCGATGAGGTTGTGGTCATCCTGGGCAGGACTCTGGGGACCTACATGAGCAGTCGGGAGTGCAGGCGCATAGTCGTCGGTCGCGACTGCCGCTTGAGTTCCAGTCGCCTGCGGGATCGCCTGGCCGAAGGGCTTCTCTCGACCGGCCTGGACGTGATCGATATCGGCGTATGTCCTACACCTCTTCTCTATTTCGGACTGTACCGGCTGAACGTGGACGGTGGAGTGATGATCACCGGCAGCCATAATCCTCCGGAATATAACGGCCTCAAAATATCGCTGGGCCAAGCCACTATTTACGGTCGGCAAATCCAGGAACTGCGAGATTTGGCGGGCACAGGTGATTTTGTCCAGGGCGCCGGCCAGCTCGAAAAGCAGGATCTTGCCACTCAATACCTGGAGTATCTGCAAGAGGCTTTCGGCCGGTTGGAAAATCCTCCCAGAGTGGTGGTGGACTGCGGCAATGGAACGGCTTCCGACCTGGCTCCGCAGATCTACCGGGAGCTTGGATGCGACGTCACTGAACTGTTCTGCCGCATGGATGGGCGTTTTCCAAACCATCATCCCGATCCAACGATTCCGGAAAATCTGCAAGACCTGATCCGCGCCCTTAAAGAGAGCAAAGCCGATCTGGGGATTGCGTTCGATGGCGACGCGGATCGGATCGGCGCCATCGACGACAAAGGCCATATTATCTGGGGAGACCAGCTCTTGATCGTCTACAGCCGTGATGTTCTTCGCGACCATCCGGGAGCCACTATTATCGGGGACGTCAAATCGTCCAAAGTCCTTTACGATGACATCGAGCGGCAGGGAGGCAGGGCCATCATGTGGAAAGCCGGCCACTCGCTGATCAAGGCCAAGATGAAAGAGGAGAAAGCGGCTTTGGCCGGAGAGATGAGCGGTCACGTGTTTTTTGCCGACCGCTTCCCGGGCTACGACGATGCGCTATATGCCGGCGCCCGCCTGCTGGAGATCCTGTCCAAGACGGGCAGGAAGCTCTCCGAGATGCTCTCTGACCTGCCGGAAATGTATAGCACTCCCGAGCTGCGCGTGGACTCCCCGGAAGAATACAAGTTTGAGGTCGTGAAGCAAGCTCAGGAGTACTTCGGCCGCCACTATGAAACGAACACCGTGGATGGCGTTCGCATCCGTTTTGAGGACGGCTGGGGCCTGATACGCGCTTCTAATACGCAGCCGGCGCTGGTGCTGCGCTTCGAAGCCGAGTCTCCCCGGCGACTGGAGGAGATCCGAAATCTGGTAGAAGGAAAGCTGAATGAGTTACGGGCAAAAACAGAGCAGGAGTATTCCCGCCGACAAGTATCACAGCTACGGAAATGATTTCCTGGTGCTCATCGCCGATCAGGTGGAGGAAAGCAGTTTTGCCCGCTTCGCCCGCTCGATTTGCGATCCTCACACCGGAGTGGGCGCCGACGGCTGTGTCTTCGTGAATACGGGCGATCCTGAAACGGTGATCCTTCGAATTTTCAACCGGGACGGCAGTGAAGCGGGGATGTCAGGAAACGGCTCCCGCTGTGCCTGCGCCTTCCTGCATCATCACCAGTTCGCCCGGCGGCCCGCGGTCCGTATGGAGACCCTCTCGGGGATCAAGGTCTATCATCTGCTCCATGAGCGCGAATTCCTCTGGATTTACCGTTCCGAGATGGGACCTCCCGCCTTTGCGGCCGAGTCGATTCCTTTCAAAGCCAAAAACGGCGCCGAGATTCTGGACCATGCTCTGGAGGTTGCCGGAGAAAAGCTGACCATTTCAGCTCTTTCGGTCGGCAACCCGCAGTGCGTGGTCTTCGTTGACCGGCCGCCTCAGGACGATTTTTTCAGGCGTGTGGGCGCAGCTCTGGAAATCCACCCCTCCTTTCCGGAACGGACCAATGTGAGCTTCGCGCTGGTGGAGGGCCCCGACCAGTTACGAATTCGCATTTGGGAACGCGGCGTGGGGCCAACTCATTCCTCCGGGACCGGCTCCTGCGGCGCGGCCGTGGCGGCCATTCGGGCGGGACGAGTCCAGGCACCCGTGAAGGTCTACACGGAAACCGGAATGCAGGAAGTAGACTGGTCGCCGGGCGGGCAGATCAGCCTGACGGGCTGGGCTGAATTCATCGGCAAGATCGAATACTGCTGGAAGGAAGATGTCACCCATTAACCTGCTGGAAAAAGTCTCCGGAGAGACCGGACAAATCATCGATCTGCTGCGCGCCGTGATCGAGCATGAGAGCCCTTCCACCCATAAGGGGCTGGTGGACCGGCTGGGGTCCTTCATCGCCGAGCACATGCGCAGGAATAACCTATCCCCCCGCATTGAGCAGCGTCAGGAGGCCGGCAATATCGTCTGGACCGAATGGGAAGGAACGCAGGAGGGCAGAGTTCTGGTGCTCTGTCACATTGATACCGTCTGGGAGCCTGGCAGTCTGAAGCGCAATCCCTTTCGGATCGAGGAGGGCCGCCTTTACGGTCCCGGCATTTACGATATGAAATCAGGAGTAACCGCCAGCCTGAAGGCTCAGGAATACATGGCCCGAGGCTGGATCAAACCGAAAAAGAAGGTGCGCTTCCTGTACACGACAGACGAGGAGACCGGCAGCCACGCCAGCCGGGAAATCATCGAAGACTTCGCCCGTCAGAGTGACGTGGTGCTGGTGACCGAGCCCCCAACATTGGAGGGCCATCTGAAGACTTTTCGAAAAGGCGTCGGGGACTTTATCGTCCGGGTTCACGGCCAATCGGCTCACGCGGGAGCCGATCCTGACAAGGGGGTCAATGCCGTCCACGAACTGGCCCGGCAGATCCTGGCTCTGGAGAGAATTGCCCATCGCGAGAAGGGGACCACCGTTACCATGACGGTCGTGCGCGGCGGTGAGCGGGAAAATGTGATTCCCGACCGGGCCGAGGTCAGGATTGATTGCCGCTTCAGGACTCTTGAAGAAGGCGAGCGAGTTGATGGCTCCATCCGCCAACTGAGGCCGCAACTCCAGGGCGCTCGGCTGGAAGTTTTGGGAGGCATCAACCGTCCTCCCATGATCAGGACCGAGCGCACGCACAAGCTGTTTGAAGCGGCCGCCGAAATCGCGAAGGAGATCGGCATCGATCTCCAGCAGGGGGAGACCGGGGGAGCCAGCGACGGCAGCTACACAGCGGCTCTGGGCATTCCCACTCTGGACGGCCTCGGCATTCCCGGCGACGGCGCCCACGCGCTTCATGAACACATTTCTCTCGATCACCTCGCCTCCCGCGTGGCCCTTTTGTCGCTGCTCATAGAGAGATTGTGAGTATCATCGTGAGGGGCCGCTCTCAGAAGGCCGCGGCTCGGAACGGTTGCGACTCTAATGCGATCGAATCAGAGCCGCGACCGTCAGGGAGCGGCCCCGCTTTCGGTTGACTAATCCAGTCGATCCAAGTAAGTTATGGCCTTTTCAAAGGAACGGAGATGAGCGATTTAACGACAACTGCTGAAAAGATTACCTTTGCAGACGGCCGGATTAACGTGCCGAATCAGCCTATTATCCCTTTTATCGAAGGGGATGGCACGGGCCGTGATATTTGGAGAGCGACCCGGCGGGTTATCGATGCTTCCGTCAAACAGGTGTATGGTGGCAAGCGGCAGATCGCTTGGTCGGAAATTCCGGCCGGCGAGAAAGCCAATGACCAGTCCGGTGAATGGCTCCCGGACGCGACCGTGCAGGCCATCTCGGATCACGTCGTAGCGATCAAGGGTCCTCTGACGACTCCGGTCGGAGGAGGGATTCGAAGCTTGAACGTCACCCTGCGCCAGGTGTTGGACCTCTATGCGTGCGTTCGTCCCTGCCGTTACATCAATGGTGTCCCTTCGCCGGTCAAAGAACCGGGCAAGCTGAATGTTGTGATCTTTCGCGAAAATACCGAGGACGTCTACGCCGGGATCGAATGGCGCGAAGGCACGCCCGAAGCAAGAAAAGTAATCGACTTTATCAACTCCCACTTTGGCAAGGACATCCGGAAAGATTCGGGCGTCGGTATCAAGCCTATTTCGGTATTTGGCACGCAGCGGCTGGTGCGGATGGCCATCCGCTACGCCTTGGATCAGGGCCGAAAGCGGGTTACTCTGGTCCATAAGGGCAACATCATGAAGTACACCGAAGGCGCCTTCCGCGACTGGAGTTACGAGCTGGCCCGCAAGGAATTCGGAGATGTCTGCGTCGATGAAAATGAGTTGTGGGAAAAGCACGGCGGCAAAATCCCTGAAGGGAAAATCCTGATCAATGACCGCATCGCCGACGCCATGTTCCAGCAGGTGCTGCTGCGTCCTGACGAGTACGAAGTCCTGGCCACCCCGAACCTCAACGGCGACTATCTTTCGGACGCCTGCGCGGCCCAGGTCGGCGGATTGGGCATGGCTCCGGGCGCCAATATCGGAGACCGGGTGGCTCTTTTCGAGGCCACCCACGGTACGGCCCCCAAGTACGCCGATCAGGACCAGGTAAATCCCTCATCGCTTATCCTTTCCGGAGTGATGATGCTGGAGTACATGGGATGGCAGGAGGCGGCCGATCTCATCAACTCGGCGCTGGGAAAAACCATTTCCCAGAAGCGGGTAACCTACGATCTGGAACGGCAGATGGAAGGTGCGCACACGCTCAAGACCAGCGAGTTCGCCTCTGCCATCATTGAGAACATGGGGTGAGGAGATGCGCTTCAAAGTTTCCGTAGTGGGCGCCGGCCACGTAGGAGCCACCACGGCTCAGCGGCTGGCCGAGAAGGAACTGGCGGATGTCGTGCTGGTGGACATCGTTGAGGGTATGCCCCAGGGGAAAGCCCTGGACCTGCTGGAAGCCGGTCCGATCGAAGGCTACGATTGCGGCCTGCAGGGTTTCAACGACTATGACGGCACGTCGGGTTCGGATGTGATCGTCATTACCGCCGGTCTCCCACGCAAGCCTGGGATGAGCCGCGATGACCTGCTGCTGAAGAACGCCGGCATCGTCAGGGAAGTTACTGAAAATGTCGCCCGCCGAAGCCCGGATGCCGTGCTGATCGTGGTCAGCAATCCTCTGGATGCCATGTGCCAGGTGGCCAAGCACGTGAGCGGGTTTCCACGCGAGCGCGTGCTGGGCATGGCCGGAGTCCTGGATTCGGCTCGCTTTCGAACTTTTATCGCTCAGGAGTTGAACGTGTCGGTGGAAAGCACCCACGCCTTCGTGCTGGGCGGCCACGGAGACACCATGGTGCCTCTGGCCCGATATTCGACCGTCGCCGGCATCCCGATTACCGAGTTGCTTCCCCAGGATCGCCTGGACGCCATCATCGACCGGACGCGCAACGGCGGAGCGGAAATCGTGAAGCTTTTGAAGCAAGGCAGTGCCTACTACGCCCCTTCGGCCGCGGTCGCCGAGATGGTCGAGTCGATCCTGAAGGACAAGAAAAAGATCCTGCCTACTGCTGCCTACCTGGAGGGAGAATATGGGATTCGGGACCTCTACGTCGGCGTTCCCGTGAAACTGGGCCGGCGCGGGGTGGAAGAAGTCATCCAGATCAAGCTCACTTCGGAAGAGCAGTCCGCCCTGGACAAATCTGCTCAGGCCGTTCTGGAGTTGGTCGAGGTCCTGAAGCAAAACAGGTATTTGACATAGTTCCAGGTTCCAAGTTTTGGATCTCGCAAGGGCCAGAGCTTCTGCCGAAATTAGCAAGAAGTTCTTGACTTTAATGACCAAAGCCCGAACTTGGAACTTGGAACTTGGAACTTATGACTGATTCACCCATCTTCGTCCGAGGGCTGAAGAAGGACTACGGCGGTTTCCAGGCAGTCAAAGGCATCGACTTTGAAGTGCGAGCCGGCGAGGTATTCGGTCTGCTGGGTCCTAACGGCGCCGGAAAAACCTCCACAGTTGAGATACTGGAAGGATTGAGGTCCCGCAGCGCCGGAGAAGTCTCCGTGCTGGGTTTCGATCCCGAGACCCAGAGCAGGAATCTCAAGGACCGCATCGGAGTGTGTCTGCAGGCTACCAACCTGCCTGAGAAGATCCGGGTCTTCGAGGCAGTCGATTTGTTTGCCCGCCTCTACTCGTATTCGCTCCAGGCCGGCCCGCTTCTGGAAAGGCTGCAGTTGCAGGAAAAGCGAAATGATTACTACTCCCAGCTTTCCAGTGGCCAAAAGCAAAGACTGGCGCTGGCCCTGGCCCTCATCAACGATCCCAAGGTTTTGTTTCTGGACGAGCCGACGGCCGGACTGGACCCCCAGGCGCGCCATGGGATCCACCAGTTGATCGGAGAGCTTCGCCGCGAGCATCGGACCATTCTGCTCACCACCCATTACATTGAGGAAGCCGAAAAGCTGTGCGACCGTGTCGCCATTATGGATTCCGGAACGATTATCGCCATGGGTACTCCGCAGGAGATCCAGTCGCGCACGCTTGGGCCTTCCGTGATTCAGATTCGCTGCGGGGAAGTTCTGGCGGGGGAGGTCCCTGCCGACTGGGACGCTGAAAAAGTCCTCTTCACGGAAGATCGAAAAGGGCTGACCGTTTTCTCGACCCATCCAGCCCGAACGCTGGTGGCGGTCATCAAGTGGGTCGATCAGCAGGGTGTTGAGCTGGCCGATGTTGAATTGAAGCGGCCGTCCCTGGAAGATGTCTTTATCGAATTGACGGGAAGGAGCCTGAGGGAATGAGGAGCTACCTGGCTTTGATGCGCATCGACCTCAAGCTGGCCCTGCGCAACAAATCCGTTCTTTTCTTCAATTACCTCTTTCCTCTGGTTTTCTTCTTTGCCTTTACGGAGCTGATGGACGCTGAAGGTCCGGAGTCCATCTCATACGTGGTCAGCATGGTCCTGGTGCTGGGGATCCTCGGGAACGGACTCTTTGGCGCTGGGATGAGGGCCGTCCAGGAGCGCCAGATGAACATCTTAAGGCGCTTTAAAGTGGCGCCGATTTCGGCATTGCCTCTCCTGGTGGCTTCCATGGTGACCGGCTGGCTGGTTTATATACCTGCCGTGGTCATAATCATGGCCCTGGCCTTCTACTTCTATGGAATGCCACTTCCGCAAAATCTCTTATCCCTGTTCGCCCTGATTTCGCTAGGAGTGCTGACCTTTCGCGCCATGGGGCTGATCCTGGCTTCAGTGGCCAATTCCATGCAGGAGAGCAACATTCTCATACAGCTTTTCTACATGCCGATGCTCTTCCTGAGCGGGGCCACCTTCCCGCTGGCGGTGCTGCCTCTCTGGGCCCAGATCACCGCGCAGTTCTTACCGGCTTCCTACCTGGTCACCGGATTTCAGGGCGTTTTCTTTCGCAGGGAAGGACTCCTTGAGAATTGGGCCTCCATAGCGGCCCTGATACTGGCTACGGTTTTGGCGCTGTTTATATCGGTCCAGATCTTCCGCTGGGATAGCGAAGAGAAGATTCGCCCGGCGGCCAAGCTGTGGGTGTTAGCCATTCTGGTCCCTTTCATCTTTATGGGGGTGTACCAGGCCTACAGCCGGGAGTCCATCGAGAAGGCCAAGAGCGTGTTCAGGGACATCCAGGCCGACCCGACTGTGCTTATCCACGGCGCACGGTTGTTCATCGGCGACGGAAGCGTGGTGGAGCCGGGCGGTGTCTTGATCCGGGAGGGAAAAATTGCTGAGGTCTACCGGGGTGAAATCCCGCAGAGCGCCTTTGCGGGAGCCGAAATCATCGATGCCGCTGGAAAGACTCTCCTGCCAGGCCTGATGGACGCCCAGGTTCACTTGGGGGCGCCTGATTCGAGCTCTGAAGAGGCGATGGAGCAGGCTTTGGCTGCGGATCTCTACCACGGCATTACGGCGGTGAGGAGCACGGGAGAGTTCCTGGCTGAGGCACTCGAGATGCGCTCTCGAATCCAGAGCGGCAGCCTTCTGGGCGCTGAGCTTTTTGTCTCCGGTCCTCTTTTCGATGAGCTGCCGCAGACGACAGAAGATGCCCGCAGGCGTGTTCGCGACCTCGGACACTCGGGAGTGGACGCGATCGCAGTAGACCTGGAAAGATTGGCCGGTCTGGCGCTCAATCCGCTCTCGCTGCAGGCAGTCATTGAGGAAGCCCATAACCAACAGCTTCCAGTCGTGGTGCACACGCAGGACAGCGCTACTCTCCGAGCCGCTGTGGAAGCAGGCGCCGATGCCATCGATCACGTAGCCTCCGGCGTCAGCCTGCCTCAGGAGATATTTCTGGAAATGACTCGCCGGGGAATCGCCTATCAGGGGACGCAGGATCTATTTCAGGCTTACCTGGCGGGAGTCATGCTGGTGATGGGAAGCGATGCCGGAAGACCGGCGGTGCTGGATGGTCCCACCCTCCATGACGAACTGCTGCTCTGGGTTCAAGCCGGAATTCCCTCTCGAGTGGCCCTGCAGGCGGCTACTTACAACGCCGCCCGCCTGCTGCGAGCCGATCACCGCATCGGCCTGATCCGCGAAGGCTATCAGGCCAACCTCCTGCTGGTAGACGGCAATCCGGTTTCAGAAATCACCGCCATCCGGCAAATATCGGCAGTCATCTATCAGGGAAGAGTCGTCAACCGGGAGAGATTGATCCAGCGTGCTGAGTGAATTCGGCTACCGTGGAAGAGCCGTTGCTTGATTTTTTGGATTCTCTACCTGGCAAAACACGATCTGAGAAACTTGAGCGGGCTTTAATAACGGTTAAGAGGTTTGAAGAAGAAAAAGAGCTGCGTAGACTCCTGAGTGAGTACCAGGAGGACGAAGAGGAAAAGAGAGAGAGAGAAATCTGGGAATGCTCATTCGCTGAAGCGATGTGGAACGAATAAGTCGAGGTGAGATTTGGGTTATCGAGCCGGTCGGTACCGGCCTTCAGGCCGAAAGCTACGTAAAGTGCGAATCCCTGGGAAAATCGGGGCGATTTCGAAGGCTGAAATGTCCACGGTTGAGGCCGGTGTAAAGAGGGTTCTCGGCCTGACCGGAATATCTTCGATCACCAGATTGCCGATTTCCTTCCGGTCGGCTCCAAATAAGACGCCGGAAATCGCCATCAAGACAAGTAACAGTTGCCAGTAACGGAGAGCCGCGATTTTTCGCATCATAATGTCCTTATAGGTTCAGAGCTTGACCACTCTGGATAAATTGGCCGGGTGGTCGGGATTTTTGCCCAAATGCACGGAGCGGAAGAAGGCGTAAAGCTGGGCCAGGTGGAGCAGGCCGAGCGCCTCTGTTTCCACACGTTCGAAGGGCCAGTCCACCGTGAAGCTGTATCGGGCTTTATCCGCCAGTTCAGAAGGGATGCGATTTCCGACCAGGCAGATTGAAGCTTTCAGGCCCTTGATCTCATCAATGACGTCTCCCAGGTAGGGCAAGTCTCGGCGCGCTGCAAACAGCCAGACCAGTGCGCTGTCATCCAGGATGGCTTTGGGACCGTGGCGGAATTCAAAAGTCTGCCAGGCTTCTGTCCCGCTTCCGGTCATCTCCTTCACCTTGAGCATGGATTCGCAGGCCAGCGGATACAGTGGCCCCGTACCGAGAAAAACCATTTTCCGATAGTCCTCTCGCGCCAGCTCTGCTATGGGCCGTTCATATTTGCGAATGCCCGAAGAAATACAGGCAGGGACCTGATGCAGCGCGGCTTCCGGCTCGGCCCAGTTGAGGAAAGCCCCCAGAATTCCGGTAAAGGCCCGTGTCATTACGACGCTTTCCTCCTGGACTTCCGATAAGACTGCCCCCTCGCCGAGTTTGGCCAGCTTTGACTCGGGATAACAGGTCACAGGGATGACCTGGCAGCCATACTCCTGTTGAGCCTGGCGGGCCGCCCGATTCGTTTCCGAAGTGTCTCCGGTGCGGCTCAAGGCAAACAAGACCGACGATTCACCTCTGTTCAGGTAGGCATCGGGATAAAGCAGCAGTTCGGATGCCGGAACGGCGCTGCAAGGCACGTCCAACCGGGTCTGCCAGGTGAAAGCTCCCAGTTGTCCGAGAAACAGAGAGGAGCCGCAGCCGGTCAGGATGACTCTTTCGTATCTATTGAAATCAACCGGCGGCCTGGAGAGTCGCTTCAGAATTTTCTCCAGGGTCCCTGCCTGACTGACGATCTCCTGATAGGTAGCAAACTCTTTCTCGGACAAAGCGTTACTCCTCTTGCAAAATCTTTCGGATATTGGGACTGTCGCGGATCAGTTGGCTGGCGTGATCGGCCGTGATTCCCAGCTTTAGCATGACGATGGCGGACTTGACATTCCCGGTTTCCTGAAGCGCCTGGCGGGCCTGATCAAGTGTCGCGGGGACCACTTCGCTGATCATTCTCACGGCCCGTTCGGAGAGCTTTTGATTGCTCACGTGCAAGTTGACCATCAGGTTGCTGTAAACGTGGCCAAGGCGCACCATGGTGGCCGTGCTGATCATGTTCAGGATCATTTTCTGAGCTGAGCCCGCCTTAAGCCGAGTAGATCCCGCAATAACTTCGGGTCCTGCGTCAACTTCGATGGCGATATCTACCTCGCCGGAAATCGGAGTCTCACGGTTGCAGGAAATTCCCACCGTCAGAGCCTTCACCGAGCGGGCATAAGCGAGGGCTCCGCGCGTATAAGGAGTCCGTCCGCTGGCGGCAATTCCGACCACGGCATCCCGAAACGCCAGGCCGCGCTCTTCAAGATCGAGTTTACCCTGTTGGGGATCATCTTCCGAGACTTCGGTAGCGCGGTAACAGGCTTCATAGCCGCCCGCCAGGATACCCTGGACCAGCTCCGGACTCACGCCGAACGTGGGAGGGCACTCGACTGCATCCAGCACACCCAGCCGTCCGCTGGTGCCTGCTCCCACATAAAAGAGCCGCCCGCCCTGGTTCAGACGCCCAGCGATCGCGTCCACCGCTTGGGCGATTTGGGGCAGACTGTCCCGGACCGCCCTGGCCACCGTCTCGTCCTCTTCGTTCATGAGGCGGACGATCTCGATCGTCTCCAGCAGATCAATATCCCTGCTGTGCAGGTTGCGCTGCTCTGTTTTCACCGGCTCTATTCTAGGAGCCGGGCGCCCCTACGACAAGGTTTCGCGTGCTGTTTGTGATTTTCGCGGCTATAATCCGTCAAACTTACAAAGGAGAGCTAATGCACTTTGTCGATTGGCTGATTATCGTTGTCTACTTTATCGCCAGCTTTGTAATTGCGGTCTACTACTCGAAAATCGCCGGTAAGGATATCAACGAGTTCTTCCTTTCAGGGCGAAATCTCCCCTGGTGGTTGGCTGGCACCTCCATGGTGGCGACGACATTTGCCGCCGACACTCCCCTGGCGGTTACTGAGCTGGTAGCACAAAACGGCATTGCCGGAAATTGGCTCTGGTGGAATTTCTTGTTCGGGTCCATGCTGACTGTTTTTTTCTTCGCCCGGCTGTGGAGGCGGGCGGGAGTCCTCACCGATGTGGAGTTTATCGAGCTGCGTTACTCGGGAAGGCCGGCTTCCTTTTTGCGCGGATTTCGCGCTCTTTACCTGGGTTTGTTCATCAACACGGTCGTGATGGGCTGGGTGAATGTGGCCATGGCCAGCATTCTGATGGGAATGTTCGGCATTGCCGATGAACAGGTTCGATTTTACGTCTTTGGAGCCATGATCTTTGTAGCCATCTATTCGGCTCTTTCCGGCCTCTGGGGTGTGGTGGTCACGGACGTGGTTCAGTTTGTCATTGCTATGACGGGCACGATCACTCTGGCCGTAGTTGTGCTTAGCCTCCCCGAAATCGGAGGAATCAGCGGACTCAAGAACCAACTGCCCGCCTGGATTTTCCAATTTTCGCCTGCTATCGGGGAAATAGATAGGGCCGTTTACCAGGGAGCTTTGGCGCTGAGCGTCAGCGCCTTCATCGCCTACCTGGGCATCCAGTGGTGGGCCGCCTGGTATCCGGGCGCCGAGCCGGGTGGAGGAGGCTTCGTCGCCCAGCGCATGATGTCTGCCCAAGACGAGAAGCATTCGCTCTTCGCCACATTGTGGTTTACGATTGCTCATTATTGCATTAGACCCTGGCCCTGGATCCTGGTGGGAATCGCCACGCTGGTCCTGTACCCGGATCTCTCGCCCGCCGACAAGAAGCTCGGCTACGTGTACGCCATGCGGGATTTTCTGCCCGTGGGGCTCAAAGGTCTTCTGGTGGCAAGTTTCTTTGCCGCCTACATGTCCACCATTGCAACCCAACTGAACTGGGGGACGTCTTACGTGGTCAATGACTTCTACAAGCGATTTGTGAACAAAGAGGCTTCCGACAAGCATTACGTCCTGATTTCCAGGATCGCCACGCTGGTGGTCATGCTGGCGTCTATCCTGGTGACCCTTATGATTCAGACAATTTCCGGCGCCTGGCAGTTCATCATCGAAGCTGGAGCCGGCCTGGGACTGGTCCTGATCCTCAGGTGGTACTGGTGGCGGATCAATGCCTGGAGCGAAATCGTGGCCACCATCACTCCCTTCATGGTTTACTCCTACCTTTACCTTTACACGGATGTCTCTTTTCCCGATTCGCTCTTCTACATCGTAGGAGTCACCACCCTGGTGTGGCTGGCGGCGACCTATATGACGCGGCCGACCGACCGGGATCATCTGATCAGTTTTTACCGCCGCGTCCACCCTGGCGGAGTCGGCTGGCGGACGATCGAAAGCGCCTCGGGAGTCAAAGGCGACACCGGTTTTGCCTGGCTCTTTTTCGACTGGATATCCGGCGTCCTGCTTGTTTACACGATGCTCTTCGGCTTCGGGAAGATTCTGCTGGGTGAGTACGTCCTTGGCTTTATATTGATTGCTGTCGGGCTGTTGTCTGCAGGATTGATTTACTGGGACCTGTCTCGCCGCGGCTTCGAAGAGGTGATTGAGTAGATGGTCGCCAGTCGTGTAGCCATTGTCACCGGGGCGGCCCGGGGTATCGGACTGGCTATCGCCCGGCGTCTGTACAGAGAGGGCGCTGCTGTTGTGTTGGCCGATCGGGATGTGGAGGCGGCGCGCCGGAGGGTGGATGAATTTGGCCAGCGCGGCCTGGCCGCGGAAATCAACGTAGCCGATCCAGCCGATGCTCGACGGCTGGCGGAGGTAGTGCTCGAGCGCTTCGGCAGGATCGATATCCTTGTGAACAATGCCGGAATCACCGGCCAGGCAGCTCCCACCGTGACCTACCGGGCTGAAGAATGGCGACGGGTGATGGCCATTAATCAGGACGGGGTTTTCTACTGCACCCAGGCCGTACTGCCGCACATGCTGGAACGTGGGCAGGGCCGCATCGTGAACGTCTCCTCAATCTCGGGTAAGGAAGGAAATCCGAATATGGCCGCCTATTCGACTTCCAAGGCGGCCGTCATTGGCTTCACCAAAGCGCTCGGGAAGGAGTTGGCCCAGACCGGCGTGCTGGTCAACTGTGTCACTCCGGCCGTCATCGCTACCGAAATCCTCGATCAGCTTACCCAGGAGACGGTTGATTATATGGTGAGCAAGATCCCCATGGGACGCACCGGAAGTCCCGAGGAGGTAGCGGCGCTGGTGGCCTGGTTATGCTCCGAAGATTGTTCCTTCAGCACTGGAGCTGTCTTCGACATCTCCGGCGGCCGCGCGACCTATTAGTCCCTGGTCCATGCTGACCGGCACATCTTCGTACTTTGTGAGCACTGAGCGCTTCTGCACCTCGCGAATCAGGGTGGAGAGGAAGACCTGTAGGCGGTGCAGGACAAAGGGCCTCTCAGTTGGGCTGCTGTGCCGCAGTTCATCGCCGAACTGCTCAAGAGCCGTCCAGTCCTTGAAGTAGAGGAACTTCATGGAACTTTCCTGAAAATAGCGCAACACCTGCCGCATCTCCTGCCAACTCTCATCGTTTAGCTCGGATTCGACGTTCGTGATCACTCCATACAGATATTGCAAGTCCTTGAGCAGCACCATGGACTCCTGGTAGCGCCTGCGCAGGTCGTCAAAGAACAGGAATTCATCAAAATCCGGATTCAGCAGGTGAAGCAAATGAGTGAGAGACTCCTGATAGGCATTCTGCAGCAGACCCAGAGCATTCTGCATCCGCGCGAAAATTTCATCAACCTGTTTGAGCTTATCTATCTCACGGAGTTCCCTATTGAAAACGCGCCTCGTTTCCATCTTTAGGGCGAGATTGGTAGCCTCAATGGCATCGGCCAGTTCGGGTTGATAATGATCCAGATATTGTGCGGTCTCTTCCAGCAGCTTTGCGAATTTCCGGAAAAAATAATGGCAGTGGATGAAAAGCAGCATGAGCTTTCGATATTTAAAGCTCCGGCGCATTTCCTCCCGCATATACTCGATCACGCTGAGCGTTTTCAGAAATTCCAGGAGCATCTGTTCCAATTGCTCGCGCGTGCCTTCCATCTCGATGCTGCTCACCAAATCGCGTTGAATGACCTGGTGGCAACTCCAATCGCAAAACTTATGCCTCAAATAGACACAGGCGTCGCTCTTCTTAAAACGGAATACTTGCTCAGTCAGCACGAATCCCACAGATTTGAATTCTTTCCTTGAGAGCGTGGGAAGACGCAAAAGCCCCTGCAAGATTACTTTGTAGTGTTCTGCGAAATTCCAGAAATGAACAAAATCCCTGATTTTTGGAGAATAGCTCTTATGGCTCCGGATCTCCGTCTCTTCGCTTTCTGCAAGCTGACGGCACAGGGCGGTGAGGACTTCGACCACCTGGAGAGAAGTTCGAAGGTCCTCTCGAAAATCCAGCTTGATGGCGACTAATTTTTTCTCATTAAAGAGGTTAGGCGGCCGTCGATGGTGGGCTACCAGACCATCCAGCCACAGTTCGAACTCGTCAAAAGAAGAAAGATTAAAGACACTGCCCACAAATACGTTCTTACAGGAGTTTTCACAGTTGAGCGGTGACCGGAGTCACAGGCTCACCTTGCCCCTTCTGAAATCGGGTCATACAATAAAGATAAGGAATGGCGGTTAAATACAAAGATTACTATGAGGCCTTGGGAGTTCAGCGTACGGCCAGCCAGGACGAGATCCGAAAGGCCTATCGCCGCCTGGCCAGGAAGTATCATCCTGACGTAAACCCTGGAAATAAGGAGGCCGAGGACAGGTTTAAGGAGATCCAGGAAGCCAATGCCGTGCTCTCCGATCCCGAAAGGCGCAGGCAGTATGACCGGCTTGGACAAAACTGGAGATCAGGCGCCGATTTCACT
Source organism: Acidobacteriota bacterium (assembly GCA_050747825.1). Classification (GTDB taxonomy): domain Bacteria; phylum Acidobacteriota; class UBA6911; order RPQK01; family JBOGJG01; genus JBOGJG01. The sequence continues at coordinate 25,544 of JBOGJG010000030.1, forward strand.
CCCCCGCCCGGATGGGAAGGCGCCCATGTCGAGTTTGGCGATCTGGGTGACCTCCGCGATATTTTTGGAGGAGGCAGCGGCGGCATGGGTGGCTTCAGCGACTTCTTTGAATCGCTTTTTGGCGGAACCCGCAAGACGGCAAGGGCCGGTCGAGGCCCTTCCAGGCCAGGCCAGGACTCTGAAGCCGAAATCTCGCTGACGCTGGAAGAAGCTCATCGCGGCACCCGGCGAGTTCTCACCCTAAGCTCATCTTCGAGGACCAATCGGATCGACGTCAACATCCCTGCCGGGGTGCGCGGAGGTTCAATCGTTCGAGTGCCCGGAAAGGGTGAGCCCGGAAGAGGGGGAGGCGCCTCCGGAGATCTGTTGCTCAGAGTAAAAATCCTGCCCCATCCCCAGTTTCAGATCGTCGATAACGATGATGTTCTGATCGAACTGCCGGTGGCGCCCTGGGAAACGGCGCTGGGGACCAAAGTAAAAGTGCCCACGCTGGACGGGTCGGTCGAACTGAACATCCCGGCCGGTTCCCAAGGCGGGCAGCGCTTCCGGTTGAAGGAACGCGGCCTGAAACGGCGCCGCGACGGGCGCGGGGATCAATATGTCAAGTTGAAGATTGTCAATCCGCCGAGTCTGTCCGATCAGGAAAAGGAATTGTTTACCAAACTGCGCGCCCACTCGAAATTCAATCCACGCGAGACCCTGAGTGGAGACGGTATCTAGGAAGTCGATATAGGAGGAAGTAATGATCTCCAAACTGCAGTTAAAGAAGCTCACCGAACATCCAGGAAAACCTGGAAGCTTCGTGTTGAGCATTTACCTTGATGTGAACCAGTCCGACGCGACCAACTTGAATCGGGAATTTGAGGTCAAGTTAAAGAACCTGTTGCGCAGCGCTGAAGAGAAGATCAACGCCCAATCCGAAATCAAGGATTTTCGCGAAGACGCCCGCCAGGTTCAGGAGTTTGTTTCTGAATACAGACCTCAAGGCAGGACCCTGGTCCTGTTCAGCGATCAGTCGGAAGGCTTTTTCCAGCATGTGGATCTCAATGTATCTCTGGAAAATGGCGCCTACTGGACGGAGAAACCTTTCGTCCGGCCATTGGCAGAGGCCATCGATGAATATGAACGCTATGGTGTGATCCTGATTGACAGGGCGCAGGCTCGTCTGTTCACGGTCTTCCTCGGCCAGATTGAGGAGCATCGGGAAGCTTTTGCAGAAGCGGACGTCCACCAATTTGATGCTACCGGTAAAGACAACACGCGCTCACAGATGCAGATGCAAAGAAAGCAGGATATCCATGCGCTCTGGCACCTGAAGTCTGTCACCAGGATGAGCGACAAGTTGGCCGAGGGATATTCTTACGACCGATTGGTCCTGGCGGGAACGCCGGAGGCCACGGCGGAGTTGCAGAGATTGCTGCCCGAGCGGCTCTCTCGCAGGCTGGTCGGAACCGTACCTCTGTCCATTGACGCTACAGAGCAGCAGATCCTTGGAAAAATTCTCAAGATTCAGGCTGAGGTTGAGCGCCAGAACGAAGAAGAGCTTGTGCAGGACCTTATTACAGCGGCTGCCAAGAACGGCCAGGCCGTCACCGGTCTGAAAGAAGTATTGACCTCACTGCAGGAAGGGAAAATCCGGCAACTGGTATATGCCGATGACTTTACGTCCTCAGGAGCTCATTGTCCCAAATGCGAGGTCCTGATGACTGATGGAAACGACAGATGTCCTTACTGCGGATCTGCCGTGCAGCCCGTCGATGATCTGGTCGAGCATGTGGTCGTGAAGGTGCTCGATCTGGGCGGCGACGCCGAGCAGGTCCGCGACCGGGCGGCAGAGCAGCTTCGCGAAGCCGGCGGAGTGGGTGCCTTTTTAAGGTTTTAAGCCATGCCCGAGCGCCAGGACAAAGAAATGCTACCCTTGCTGCAATTATGGCCGTTGAGTCTGCGGTCTCGACGGAGGAGAAAGAGATTGTTGAAAGAATCCAGGAGGTCCTTTCGGTGGCTGTGCCGGAACTGGCCGAGCGGCTCGGCGCGGTGCACTAGTGCAGGGAACGGCTCCGATGCCCGACATTAAAAAAATACTGGCGCCGACGGATTTCAGCGAACCTTCTTATACGGCGCTGCGACAGGCGGGTGACTGGGCTAAGCATTTCAAGGCTGATCTGTCCGTCCTTTATGTTGTGCCTCCCGTGCCGGCGCTGTCCCCCGACCCGAACTATGCTTTCGAACTGCCGAGATACGAGGAAGCGCTGCACTCTAACGCCGAAGAGAGATTGCGTGAGGTAATTGATGAGCACCTTGGCTCGGGAATCCAGGCCCATGCGATGGTAGGTTATGGAGATGCAGCCAGGGAGATCGTCCGCATTGCCGAAAAAGAGATGATCGATTTGATTGTGATTGCCACTCATGGGCTGACCGGATGGCGACATCTGGTTTTCGGCTCGGTAGCCGAGAAGGTCGTCCGCCTCTCCCCCAGCCCGGTCCTGACGGTCCGAATCCCTGACGAGATGCGCTCCTACGAGTAAGAACCCTGGCCGCCTCCTCACAGGAGCGGGTAAATCCAGAGCAACGTGGCCGTCGGATCGAGGGGCACTCCTTCCCAGCCTCGCGACATGTAATCACTCAGAGTGAGGCCGATCAGGATAAACAGCCAGAAGAAGCCGGCTGCGGCAAAGACCCACACCAGGCGGCTGCTGTAGCGCACGTGCATGAAAAACAGGAGAACCAGGACTGCCTTCGTAAGGGCGATGGCCAAGGCCAGCGGTACGTTCAAAAATCCCAACTCTACGTAGGAGACCGTTGCCGTGACGACAGTCAGCACGATCAGCGCTGCGAATATCTGGTAATAAGTTTTGTGCGGGACGATGTGGTCAGACATTTATCGAATCAGGTAAAGCAAAGGAAAAAGGAAAATCCAGACGATATCAACAAAGTGCCAGTAGAGACCGACATTTTCAACCGGCGAGAAATATTCCCCCGAAAAGCGATTCCGGCGCGCCATCAAGATCAGGGTGGCCAGCATGCCTATTCCCACGATCATGTGGAGTGCGTGCAGTCCCGTCATGAAAAAGTAGAAGCAATAGAAAAGCTCAATCGTACGCGCATGTGGAGACTCCAGGACGAAATTGAATCCGGGCAATAATTGCATGCGGTAGTGATGGTTATATTCGTAGGCCTTAATCCCCAGGAAGGCCCCGCCCAAAAGAATAGTCAGCAGCAGAAAGAGCGGCAAGGCCCGAGGGGGGCGATCACTTCTCCGGCCTGTCTGCGCCGCGTGCACAGCCAGCGCCATGGTCAAGCTGCTGCAGATCAGGATAGCTGTATTAATCGTGCCCACCAGGACATCCAGGTGATGGCTCCCTTCGGCAAATCCGACCGGAAACCGGGCTCGATAAATGGTATAGCCCAAAAACAGCCCGCCGAACATCATGATCTCGGTCGCCAGAAAACCCCACATCCCGAGGGTAGCAGCGTCTCTTTGCTGTTCCAGGGTGTCGAACTGTTCGGCTACGAGACGAGAGTTAGACAACTTCAGCCTCCCTGCTCGAATACTCGTGAGTATGATCTCCGACCACCGGAGTTTCCTTGAAATTATGAGTCGTGGGCGGAGAGGGCGTCTCCCACTCCAATCCTTTGGCTCCCCAGGGATTGGGCCCCGCCAGAGCGCCGTGTCTGAGCGACCAGAAGAGATAGATAAAGGGAATCAGATAGCCAACGGCCAAGATGGACGCCCCGGCTGAGGACATGACGTGCAAAACCTGAAACTCGTCCGGATAGCTGTGGTAGCGGCGCGGCATTCCCAGATAACCCAAGATGAACTGAGGGAAAAACGTGAGGTTAAAGCCCACGAACACAATCAGAGCGGCGAATTTCGCCCAACCCTCCGGATAAAGCCGGCCCGTAATCTTGGGCCACCAGTAATGAATTCCCCCCAGGTAACCCATAATGGCTCCCCCCACCATGATGTAGTGGAAGTGAGCGATGACGAAGTAGGTGTCGTGAACGTGAACATCAATTGCCATCGTCGCCAGAAACAGTCCGGTGAGTCCTCCAATAGTAAAGAGGCCGATAAAGCCGAACGCGTAGAGAAGCGGCGTTTGATACGAGATTGAACCCTTATAAAGCGTGGCTGTCCAGTTGAAGACCTTAATCGCCGAAGGGATGGCTACCAGGAAGCTGATTACTGAAAACACCATGCCGCCGTAAATGGATTGTCCGCTGGTGAACATGTGATGTCCCCAAACGAGGAAACCGAGCAGCGCGATCGCCAGGCTCGAAAAGGCCACGAATAAATAGCCGAAGACGCGTTTCCTGGTAAATGCCTGAACCATTTCACTGACGACTCCCATCGCCGGCAGGATCATGATGTAGACGGCAGGATGCGAGTAGAACCAGAAGAGGTGCTGAAACAGGACCGGGTCGCCGCCCAGGGCAGGATCGAAGATGCCGACTCCAAAGATCCGCTCCAGGCCGACTAACAAAAGGGAGATGGCCAGAACCGGTGTGGCCAGTACCATAATGAGGGCTGTGGCGTAGTTGGCCCAGACAAATAGCGGCAGCCGCAGCCAGGTGAGTCCGGGAGCCCGCATTGTGTGAACGGTGATAATGAAGTTGAGTCCCGTGAGAATCGAAGAGAAGCCGGCGATTAAGATTCCCACCACTGCCATCACGACGGCAGTATTTGAATAAGAGCTGCTGAAAGGCGTGTAGAAGGTCCACCCGGTATCGACCCCCCCGATCACGACTGTGGCCAGCGTGAAGAGACCGCCAATCGTAAAAAGATACCAGCTCAGAAGATTGATGCGCGGAAAGGCCAGGTCGCGCGCGCCGATCATCAGTGGAATCAGAAAATTTCCGAGCGTGGCCGGGATCGAAGGCACCAGAAAGAAAAAGACCATAATGATCCCGTGCAGCGAGAACATCTTGTTGTAACCGTCAGAGCTTAGGAGGTCTCCCTGAGGAGTGACTAGCTCCAGACGGATCAGGGTTGCAAAGAGGCCCCCCAGGAAGAAAAACAGTGTAATAGTGATGAGGAAAAGCACTCCGATGCGCTTATGATCCTTGGTCAGCAGCCAGGATTTGACGCCGTAGGCGGCGTTTAAGTAATTCTTTTCCGCCGGGCGGGGTTCGGCGACATTCCGCCCGGGATCGACGACTGTTGAGCTCATTGGTTCTGGTTCGTCCTTTCCTCGTTTTCGCCTGGTCCCTGGATGTCCCGCTCAATCTGCATCTGGGGAGAGACGGGCGCTCCCAGGGACTTGATATATTCAACGAGCTGATTAAGCTCCTCCTGATTCACTCGCCCCTGAAAAGTCGGCATGATCGGACTGTATCCGGCTACGATTTTAGCTGTGGGGTTTAGGATCGACTCCCTGAGATGCTGTTCGTCGGCGATCACCGTTTCACCCGTGACCAGCGGGACTTCTTGTCCGAATAACCCCGTCAAAGCCGGGCCTCTTGCCCCAGCCTGGGCGTGATGGCATGTGTTGCAGCCGAGCTCCTGAAACAGCGACTGTCCGGCCTCGGCCAGCGTAAGGCGCGCCAGGGAGCCGCCACTGAGCCATGTCTGATATTCCAACGGTTCCATCACGACAACGCGCCCGCGCATGAAAGAATGCTGCGTGCCGCAATATTCGGCGCAAAAGAGGTGGTACTCTCCGGTTTTCGTGGCCTCGAACCAGATATAGTTGTAGCGCCCCGGCACTACATCCTTCTTTACCCGAAAGGCCGGGACGTAAAAGCTGTGAATGACATCCTCCGAGGACATCACCAGCCGGACGGGATGGCCGGCCGGGACATGCAATTCATTGATTTCCCGCTGTCCTGTCGGATGCTGTACTTTCCACATCCACTGTTTTCCGACTACATAGATTTCGATGGCGTCCTCAGGCGGCGTGTACATGTCAAAGTAAGCGGCTGCACCCCAGACGAACATGATCATGGCCAGGATAAGAGGGATGATAATCCAGGTCATTTCCAGGCGAAGAGAACTCTCGACGGGCCGGGGCCGCTCATCTTCCGAGCGGCGCCGGTATTTGATGGCGAAGAACATCACCAGGATGAAGATCAAGATCGTGAAAAAGCCAGACACCGCCGTCAAAAAGAAATAAAGATTGTCTACGACCGGCGCCGCCGTAGAAGCTTGTTCTGGAAAAAGAGGAATACTGAAATTCATTCTTAAATCTTCTTTTCCCGGCGGATCAGCACGATTACGAGCGTGGCGAGTGAAAGCACGGTCACGATGCCGGCAATGCGCAGAGAATTTCTGATCACCAGCCCATACTTGCCCGTCAGAGGATCGTAGTGATAGCAGAACAGCAACATTTGATCGACGGGCGAGCCGATCCTGTTCTGTGAAGCCTCAATCAACCCGAAGCGCACGTCTCTGGAAGCATATTCGATGCCATAGAAGTAGCGGGCCAGCTTTCCTCGAGGAGTCGCGACCATGATGGCGCTGGCGTGCGCGTACTCGTCTCTTTGAGAATCGTAGTTGTAGCGAAATCCCACGCTCTGGGTGAGTCGAGCGATCGCTTCTTCGCCGCCTGTCAGAAAATGCCAGCCGGAGACCGATTCAGGGCGGCCATAACGGCGGACATAAGTCCTTTTGGCTTTGGCCGCCATCTGAGGTGTTTCGCCCGGATCAAAGCTTACGGCAACAACATCGAATTCCTTACCCACGTCAAAACTGACTGCTTTGAGGCTGCGGACCAGGCCGTCCAGCACCAGGCCGCACAGCATTGGACATTCATAGTAGACGAGCGCCAGAATGACCGGCCTTTCTCCAAAATACTCGCCAAGCCGGATCGATCTTCCTTCTTCATCCGTAAAAGCCAGTTCGAGAGGCAACTGCTCGTTCAAACGCTGTTCGATTCCCACATTCTGAAGGATAGCCGGAGGGGCGCTGTCCGCCTGAGCGTGAACAGATCTGCTCAGCGAAGCGAGAACGATCATCAGAGCCGCGATCATCAGAGCCGCAACTGTAAAGGAGCGGCCCCGCAATCTATTGTTCATTTTCATCTCCCTGTTGATCTGCGGGGCCGCTCTGCGCGCTGCTGAGCAACCCTTTCTCCAGAATCAAATCCATCGCCTTTTCAACCGGAATCCTTGCCACCCCCCTCTCCTGATCGACCCAACCGTAGCTGTTGAGGACCGCCTCGATTTCGGCTCGAAAGACGTCTAAATCCATGCTGGGCGAAACCTGCAGCCTGGGTTCAGGCGGGGCCATGGGGCCGCCGACCACCGGCAGCTCTGCAGTGTCTTGCCGCATAGCGTCCAGGAAGAAGAACATCCCTGCCAGCACGAGGTGAATCACCACGACCGAGATGAACAGTCCAACAGCAAAATAGGCCAGGTACTTGATATTGACGCCACTGTTCTCATGGCGATGCCGTGGTCCCTGGCCGGTCGGGCCCTGATATTCTGGATACTTCTGATTAGCCATGCTCGACCGCCTCGTGGTGCGGGGTGAACACTGGTTCCACCCTCGGATCGTTGATCGGCATCAGCGGCCTGCTCTTGAGCTGCCACAGGTACAGCGCCATCCAGATCGCTATTAATCCAACGGGCGTGACAATAGTGAGCCAGTGAAGGGACAATTCGGGACCGTGCAGGACAGGGCCGATCATCCAGTACCAATCGACCAGCCGCATAAACAGTAAAAGGACTGCAATGAGACGAAGCGCGCGCATCCTCCGCTTGGCAAATCGATTCAAGAGGAGCGCAAAAGGAAGGGCAAAGTGAAATAGCGCCAGCAAGGCCGCAATCCATTGCCAGCCTCCGTCTGTTCGAGTCACATACCAGGAGACCTCTTCGGGAAGATCGGCGGCCCAGATGATGAGCCACTGGGAGAAGGAGAGATAGGCGTAGAGCATCACGAGAGCCAGCAGGAGATTTCCCAGCTCATGGAAGCGGGCCGGTGTCAGGAACTTGGACAGAGGGTCCCACTGCAGCAGGAAACTTCCCGCAATGATTGCCGCTGCTATTCCGGACAGACCGAATCCCACCATAAAAAGCATTCCGAAGATGGTGGAAAACCAGTGAGGCTCCAGAGACATCACCAGATCGGTGGCCGCGAAAGTCACAGTCACTCCGAAGATGAGCAGTCCCGGAGCGCTCAGGGTCTGCATCCGCCGGATGAAAGTCGGATCACCGGTCCGGTCCTGCTCTCTGGACCACCTGCCCAGCAGAAACGCCATCGTGACCCAGATCAAGAAGTAAAGCAGCATTCTGATCAGGAAAAAGGGAATATTCAGGTAGCCGGATTTGCTGAGCAGGACGGGGTCCTGTGCGACCGCTTCATGGTGAGTCCATTCGTACAGCTCGTGCAATCCCAGCAGCACTGGCAGGAACAGCAGACCCACAGGCAGGAGCGTCCCGGCTGCCGACTCTAAAAGGCTCTGGATAGAGAATCCCCAGCGGCCGTTGGTCAGGTGGTGAATCATCAGAAAGGCCAGGCTGCCCAGCGAAAGCCCGAGGATGAACATGTAGCCAATCAGATAGGAGAAGAAAAAGGGCTTTGCATCCAGAAAGGCGCCGACCGTACTCAGGCCCAGCGCGATGATGCCGGCCACGAGCACTTTGCGCTGAAGGCGGGCCAGCTTTGGATTCAGCTCCTCTCTTTCATCTCGATTCATCTATTTCACCTGTCGATTGTTGCATCTGAGAGCGCACCTCCTGGGGGACATCGGAAAGGGTCGCATTCTGGCTGAGCTGAAGAACTCGAATGTAAGCCGTAATGGCCCAGCGGTCGCGGGGGACAACCCGATAAGCGTAGCTGTACATGGCCCCAAAACCGTGTGTGATGACATCAAAGAAATGACCGGCCGGAGCGTCCCTCAGCCGGTCGGTATGAAAGCTGGGGGGGCGCTGGAAACCTCTGTGCACAATCATGCCGGAGCCCTCTCCCAGCCGGCTGTGGCAGGGAGCGCAGTAGATGTTGAAGCGTTCGCGTCCACGCTCCAATATCGCGCCCGTGATGGGAAACGGGAAAGTCTCGGCCAGTCTCCCATTGATTCTGCCCGTGTAAAGATGCTCGTCTTCCAGGAGCTGGCCGCGGGCAACCGTCCCCTCGATGAGCGGACGGGCGGATTGTCCGTCCGCGAAGAAATCGCTGGCTTCCAGCGGCTCATAGCGTGGCATGTCATGCATGTCCTGGCGGCAGGCCGGCAGGAGCACGAAACCAACGATCAGCATTATCGATCTAAACATCATCACGTGTACAAATCGCTACTCTGCAACCCTGCTAACGGTCAAAGGTCCAAGCCTGCTGAGAAAGTTCATCGTCTCGTCTTCATCAAACTGTTCGTCCGCAGCTTCGATACAGAGAAAGAAACGATCGCGACTGGCCAACGTGAAATTCGGCACGTTAAAAACCGGATGATAGGGCCGGGGCAATCCATTCAAGAGCAGCATGCCGATCACTGCTGAAAGAGCCGCAAAAAGGATGGTCATTTCGAAAGTGGGCACAATGAAGGCTGGCCAACTGTGAAGCGGCCTTCCTGCAACGTTGTAAGGAGTCGCGATCATATTGACCCAGTATTGGAGCAGGTAACCTGCAGTTCCTCCGGCGATTCCCCCCAGCAGGACAATCAGGGGCACGCGAGTCGTGCGGGAACCCAGCGCCTCCGCGAGGCCATGAATGGGGTGCGGAGTGTAGGCGTCCATCTTTCGATAACCCTGGTCATAAGCCCGCCGGGCGGCGATCAGAAGATCGTCTGGCGTCTCGAACTCTGCCATGACGCCGTAGAGTTGACTTCCTGTCTCTTTCTCCATACTAATGCTCTTCGGGCAGCCTGCCCGTAACCGTCAATCCTTCCGCCCTATGGCTCTTTCTCCTGGGCACCAACTCCTTGACCTCCGAGATGGCGATCATGGGCAGGAGGCGGACGAACAGGAACATCAGGCTGATGAAAAGCCCGATGGTGCCAAGGTAAATGGAATAATCCCAGATCGTGGCGGTGTAACCTCCCCAGGAGGAGGGCATAAAATCTCGCTTGAGGCTGGTGATGACAATTACCCATCGCTCCAGCCACATCCCCACATTGACGAACATCGCAATTATGAACAGCAGGAGCGGATTCGTCCGAATGCGCCGCGACCAGAGCGCCTGGGGCACAGCAATATTGGAAAGAACAAGCAACCAGTACATGTACCAATCCGGACCGAATATTCTGTTCCACATCATGAATCGCTCGATCTGATTGGCGCTGTACCAGGAATAAAAAGCCTCCGTCCCGTAACCGTAAGCCACGATCAATCCAGTCGCCAGCATGACTTTAGCGCTTACCTCCAGGTGGCGCATGGTGACAAAATCTTCCAGACCGTACCACTTGCGGATCGGAATGATCAGGGTCAAGACCATGGCAAATCCGGAGTAAATGGCGCCGGCAACGAAATAAGGAGGGAAGATGGTGGTATGCCAGCCGGGGAGCTGAGACAACGCGAAATCCAAACTCACCACGCTGTGAACCGACAAAACCAGAGGTGTCGCCAGGCCGGCTAGAAGCAGGTAGGCCATTTGATAGCGCTGCCAGTGCATGGCGGAGCCACGCCACCCCAGTGCGAAGAAGCCGTAAGCGCTTCTGCCGAAACCGCTACGGGCGCGGTCGCGCATCGTGGCCAAGTCCGGAATCAGGCCCACATACCAGAAAAGCAGCGAAACTGTGGCGTAAGTGCTGACCGCAAACACGTCAAAAATCAGCGGGCTGCGGAATTGCGGCCACAGGTCCATCGAATTGGGGTAGGGGAGCAGCCAGTAGGCCAGCCAGGGCCGTCCCAGGTGAAGGATGGGAAACATCCCCGCGCAGGCCACTGCGAAGAGCGTCATCGCCTCAGCAAAGCGGTTGATGGATGTCCGCCAGTCCTGGTGCAGCAGCAGCAGAATGGCCGAAATCAGCGTCCCGGCATGGCCGATTCCAATCCACCAGACGAAATTGATGATGGCAAACCCCCAGGCTACGGGAATGCTGACGCCCCAGATACCTACTCCGCGGACAAACAGGTAAGTCACGGAGGCCAGAAAAACGGTCAGCAGGAAGAATCCCACCCCCATGACGATAAACCAGCCCTTGGGCGCTCCGGGCCGGAGCACGACGTCACTGATTTTGTCAGTGACGGTCCCGTAGGTGTGTCCCGGGCCCAGGATGGGGAAATCCTTTCCTCGTGCCCGCTGCACTACTTCAGGTTCAACTGTGCTGGGCATTCTCCAACTCCGGATTCGGATTCCTCAGCCGGGCCAGATAAGTCGTGCGGGGCTGGGTGTTCAATTCCGTCAAAATTCCATAATTCAGACTCTGAGCCTTCAGCCGGGCCACACGGCTGTTTGGATCATTGATGTCACCGAAGACGATGGCATCGGCAGGGCAGGTCTGCTGGCAGGCCGTCATAATTTCTCCCTCGCGGCTCCGGCGCCCTTCGTTCTTGGCTTCGATTTCAGCGTAGCGGATGCGCTGAACGCAGTAAGTGCATTTCTCCATGACTCCGCGGCTGCGGACTGAGACGTCCGGGTTGCGCTGCAGTTTGAAGCTGGGCGTCGTCCAATCCTGGTAGAGCAGGAAATTGAAGCGCCGGACTTTATAGGGACAGTTATTAGAGCAGTAGCGCGTCCCCACGCAGCGGTTGTAGATCATGTCGTTCAGCCCTTCATCACTGTGGACCGTAGCATAGACCGGGCACACCAGCTCGCAGGGTGCCTTTTCGCAGTGCATGCAGGGCACGGGCTGGTGGTAGACCTCAGGCAGGTCAAGCCCCCCTCGGTAGTAGCTATCGACGCGGATCCAGTGCATTTCGCGCCCCACCTCTACCTCGTCGGCGCCCACCACCGGGATATTGTTTTCGGCCTGGCAGGCGATCGTACAGGCGTTGCACCCAATGCAGGTGTTGAGGTCGATGGCCATACCCCAGGCGCGTCCCGGATACTCCCACTCGGGCAGGAGAGTTAGGTGAACGTCCGGTCCGCCCTGCGCGCGGTGCGCGAAGTTAGGATCTTCTTTGTATTGGGCCAGCGTGCCGGCTCGCACCAGGTTTCGCCCTTCCATGGAATGATGATCTTGGGTCGTGACAAGACGGATCTTTTTGCCGGTTCTGATGATCTCTACTCCGGAGGCGATCCAGGGCGCGTCTGAAGTCCGGATCGAATAGGCGTTGAAGCCTACTCCGTTGCCGACCCTGCCGGCCTGAGTCCGGCCGTAACCCAGGTTGACAGTGAAGCAGCCCTCAGCGTGTCCGGGCAGTATCCAGACTGGTCCCCTTAGGGAACGCTGCTGGTATCGAAGCTCGACCTCATCTTCATTTTGAAGCTCAAGCCGCTCGGCTGTAGCTGGACTCATCAAGACGGCATTCCCCCAGCAGATCTTGGTGATCGGCTGCGGCAACTCCTGCAGCCAGGCATTGTTGGCAAAGCGGCCGTCGAAGATGTGCGGGTCGGGGCGGAAGAGGATTTCGAAGCCTTCGGTTTCGCGGTGGCGGGCACCCAGAGGGTACCCGGGTGACGGGTGGCGGGTGGCCTGAGTTACGAAATCGTCACCCGTCACCCGGGT
>JBOGJG010000031.1:0-6742 GCA_050747825.1 Acidobacteriota bacterium
ATCGAGGAAACAGCGATAGTGATCGAGCCACCGAGGAAGAGGGAGCCAAGGGCCACTGCTGAGAGCCTGGTCATCGTTGCTCCAGCGAGGAGATGCGGTGAGCCGGGAATTGAAGCTCGCGCAGCCACCCAACGTTCCGCGTAAGCTGCGCGAGCGCAGCGAGCGTCAGCTTCACGCGGTTGTTAGGCGCCCGGTGCACTCGACACTTCGTCAAACAGTAGTCCCTGTCTGTGTACCATGGACCTGAGTTCAGGCCAACGCTCGACAATCGCCGCTACAGAAACACGCGCGAGTTCGCTCGGCTCGATCTTGTTGAGGCCGCCACCGTAAACTCGCCCTTCGCCGCGAAGTTCGTGACCAGTCACCTGCCCGAGCAGAGCAAATACCTCGGCGGCATGATTGGGGTTTTCCCGCAACATCTGCGCGAGACTGTTCTTCGGGTACAGCATGAGGTAAAGGTTGGTCGCGATAGCCCGCGATCGGTTCCAGATGAACCGGAAGGGCTGCTTCTGGTCAGACCCGCGTCCCATGTACGTGCAGAGGAACGGGGCCGGGTCGCGTTGCTCCTGCCTGTACCAGGGGCTTCGCTTGCCAACGAGGTAGCCATCCTTGACGCCTAGCGCCTCGGCACTTTGAAGGTACTGCCAGAGGGCCGGGTGCAAGGCCCGTAGGACCGCTTCTGGCAGGTCACAGTCAATGACGCAGAGTTGAGGTTCGATGAGCGGATAGCCCTCTTGGTCCGCCTCAATGACAGTCGTCTTGAGAAAACGCGGGCTGGGTAGGATGGGCCGGGCGTAGCGCTTCGGGAAGCCACAGCTGTCAGCCTCACGGCGGTCGAGGACGAAGAACTTGTTGCTGCCGGTGGCGATCCCGCGCTGGATACGGAAGAGGTCGCCCAGCGTCGCGCCATCGCCGCCGCTCGACGTTCGCCGATCGTTGCGGGCGTGGCTGGGGTACACGGTCCACTTACGGGACTCCCGCAGTCGTTCCAAGGGGATCGAGTCGCTTGCGTGCGGCCTCGGGATTGTACCTCCGAAAGTAAATTCCACGACGTGTCCGGGCGGGGGCTCCGTCTTCCGAAACACGAGAACAACTGAAGAAACCAGCGCATCGCCGAATTGAACGTCTTCTGGATCGAAACGGTGAGCCCGGATCAGCATGACGCGATTCGTGAGATATCGCTTAAGCGCAGCACCGTAGTTGACGTCCATGAACTCGGACGGCAGGAGCCACGCCGCATAGCCGCCATCTTCCATCCAGGCCGTCGCGAGAAGCATGAAATAGACATAGAGGCCCGCAAGGCCGTTCACTCTGACGCCGGCCATTTGAAAGGTCAGTGCTTGCAGGCGTTCCTTGTCCTCCCGGTCCATGTGGTGATGCCGGACGTAGGGAGGGTTCGTGAGGATCAGGTTGGGCGCGAGCGGGCAACGGGGACTTGCGACAATGCGAGTGAAATCGCCTTGTACAACGTGAAGCCCCGTCTGTGCCCACAAGTCACGCGCCGTATCGCAGAACGCCGGGTCAAGCTCCACGCCAAGAGCCCTCTCCATCCGCCGGGAGGAGCCGAACACCGCGAGCGCGGCAGAGTAGAAACTGCCAGTGCCGATCGAGGGATCGGCGAACCGGACCGTCTTCAGGCGACGGCCCGCGACGGACTGGACGTAGCGGGCAATTTCCACTGCCAGGGTGTTTGGAGTCGCGAATTGACCGAGCCGGTTCCTCTCGGCGGCTGACTTGCTTGAATCAAGTGCCGCCTGGATGGCCTGTCGCCGGGCTTCAATGGACTTTTCGCGTTTCTCCAGCATCGGTCCTACAACCCCAGTTTGGCTAAATCGTCGATCCTGTGCTCCCACACCCAGTCGATCCCTTCAGCGGCTTCGTAGCCCAGATAGTCGCTGCCGAAGTATCCGCAGAGGAATAGCACGAAGGCCACGGTGTCCCCGTAGGTCGCTTGCAACTGGTGAATCTTCGTCGCCTCTTCCTTGCGTCGCTTGTTTGTGTTTGTGAAATCACCCGCTGACTTGGCCTCCATGAGGATTGGTAGCCGGTCCTTGCGGCGCCTCTTGGGCTGGATGACGGCATCGATCGGGATATTTACCTTGTGGGTCTTCCCGACGGCCAAGTTCATGCGGAAGGTGTACGTCCCGGGTTCCATTTCCCTGAGCGGCTTGCTAGATGGGTGGCCTTGCTTGCGGTAACCGCGCTGATTGAGATAGTCGCCGATCAGGGCGAGCTGTCGTTGCTCCTGAGCGTTTCGGACAATCGGGTTCGCCACGGCGCTGCAGAGCCGATCAGCGACGATCGTTGAGGCCCGGTCCCGCTCATGGTCGGTCGGGGCCTTCCGATTGTCCAGCCATGGAAAGATATCCCGGTCCAAGAGCCGCGAGAGTATACGGCAGACCTTCGTCAAGTCTGCGTCGAGATCGGCCACCGGCATCTTGGTTGGCAGCTTTCCCTTCTCCATCCGCCCAACGAGGTTCTTGCTTGCGGCAGCCAAGCCGACCAGGCGGTCGACGGCGAGCGGCGGGGCGGTACACATGCGGAGTGTCGGGAGCGCGCCGGGGTTCAGTTTCAGCGTGGCCGCATTCAGGGTTCGTAGGTCGTTGGTTGCCACGAGCGCCGCCTTGACGTGTTCGGTGGTTTCCACCCGTGTGGTCCGAAACGCCTCAGGCGCAAAGTCCATGAACCACTGGTTGAAGCGGTCAACAGAGGCCGCGACATCCGCCTTCCAGAGATGCGGCTTGTCGGCGTTGATCCATCGAGGCTTCATACGAGTCATTCGTTCACCGCCACCTGCTCGTCTCCTATCGCGATCACCGTCTTTGTGCGCCTAACGCACTGCCGATAAGCTGCGGGCCGCGAAGCGGCCCGCCAGCTTCATCGGCCTGTTGGGCTGCGTGGAGAGCACGCCATACTACTGGCGTCCAACGACGACTTTGACATGGTGCAGGCGGTATACACCGTCGCGGGCGTCCGCCCAAACAAGATGAAACGAGCCATCGGCCGCAGCAGCAAGGCCGTTGTAGTCGCCCCCTGCTCGCGGACGATGCGCATGTGCGGCCGAGTTCCGAGGGTCGCGGGCGGGGCAGGACTGCTCTCTGGACACCGGGACAGGCTGGAGAAACGACTCGCCGCCATCCAACGACGCCGTGAATACCAACCGGCTACACGGATCGGGACCGTCAGTTCGGCTCAGCCACATGACGCCGATGGCTCCTTCTCGGTTAACGGCAATCGCATACGCCACGGGCTCGCCGGGGGCGGCCTCACGATCGACTCGCAGCTTTTCCGACCACGTCGTTCCGGCGTCACCGGAGTGTTGAAGCCAGAGTCCCGGGAAGCCTTGCCGAGTGCACAGCCAGTAGATCCGGTCCCGGTATGGACCATCCGAGCCACTCGCCGCCAGATACGGCCATCCGGCACCGCCGCCCCCGCACCCTTCGGCGATGAGGCGCGGTTTGGAGAACGTGCGCCCCCGATCGCGGGACACCATCATCCACGAGCGCCTGGTCTGGAGGTCCTCGCCGGTCATGGAGTGGTGCTCGGTAAAGGGTACGAGCAACCTGCCGTCGCCGAGGATGACCGGCACCTGCGTCTCATACATGTGCTCACTCGGCGACAGGTGAACCGAATCCGCGAATGTTCGTCCCGCGTCGGCCGAGCGGGCTACCACAATCGTGTGGCGGATCCCGGTCCCGGTGCGCACTGCGCGCGTTCCGATTACATACAGATCCCCATGGACCGGGTCACGCACAATCTTCGGATAGTCAAACGCGGGCCCGAAGTCGTGCGGGATCGACCAGGTCGTCCCACCATCAACGGAATGGTACACCCGCATGTCGGCGCGATAGCGGACGATACCTTCAGGCTCCGTCAACGCCACAAAATGCAGGCTGCGGTCGGGCAGCACGATGCTCCACGGGTTGCCGCACATGCCAAACCCCATTTCGGTGCGGCTCCAGTTGATACCACCATCCCGGGACGCGAACAGCGCGCAGTCGAAATCGTAATAAGGGCGCGCCGCCTTAATGATCAGGGCGGATACGAAGAGCAGACCGGCATCGGCCGGGTGCGCAGACAGGTGTGGCTCCACAACTGGGGCCAGCGCGGCCCCGATCCCCACCAGCCGATCTTCCCCGATCCGAATGGAAGCGCCAACGTGTTGCGCATGGGAGGCCGACGCAAAGGAAAGCGTCTGGGCCAGGATCGAACCACCGACCATCAGTACTCGCGCCAGAAGGGACGTCGTCATCGAGTCAGAGTTTGATGGTGGATTCGGGTTTCCCCACCGCGTTCGTTACATTTCTTCTCCATCGACACGGGTGGGCCGGGGAACTCACCGAACCGCCCTGGGCACTCCACGCAGCCTAACGCCGAAGCTCACCGGCGGCAATGGAGCGCAGCGGAATTGCCGTCCGGTGCAGCGATTTGTTGGGCGTCACTTACTATCCAGCTATCGGGTTGGGTGCCCTTGGCCCCAATTCCCGAATAAAGCGGCTGGCATTTAGCCTAGCAGTACCGTAACGGGTTGATGCTGGTGCGATACCTGCGCCCCTGGCTGTTGCCACTGCCATCTCCTGAGAGTTGGTGAGAATCAGCGTTCCGACTAAACCATCGGCAGGTGCTGCTTTCACTCTCGATATACCCACATAAAATAGCCGTCTCTGCTCCTCCGTATACGCTTCTTGAGCCGCTGCCGACAAGCTTGAATCTGGCCGCATAGGTAAGAGACCCTCTACGCACCCAGCGATAATGGTAACAGGGGCACTAAGCCCCTTGCTCTTGTGAAGACTCATGATTCTGACGTCTTCAATCTCAGTAGGTACTTCAGGAGCGGCAATGGCGGAGACGAGATCAGAAAGGAAGCGTTCTCGGTCTTCTGACTCAAGTTGATCCAATACTTCGAATGCAGTCGTTCTTATATCTCTAACGCTTGAGTCGCCGTCAGGGAACAAGAGGTCGACAACAGCTTGTAGGTTTTCGCACGATTCGAGCTGATCAAGTTCGGCAACAATTTCTCCAAATGGATTGATCAAAGGTGTTGTGTAAGCGATTGAGATATTGCCCGAGTGTAATTCGGTTAGCACTTGCCATGGCGAAAGATTGTTCTCACTACAATAATGCCTGACGCGCGAATAAGCTGGCGAACGCCAGTTGTTAGAACCCAGCCCAAGTAACCACCGTAAAGAAACACGGTCCTCGCGATTTACATATAGTTTGAGCATCGAAAATCTGCGCTGAGCTTGCGCGTCGTTTAACTCGGCTTCGGCATAATAAGATTTAACAGGAAGCTCAGCCGCTACTATGCCTTCGTAAATCGGATTTCCAATAACTCCCCGTTGGGCAAGGATGAGGATATGGCCAGGAGCTGCGCCGCTTTCAATAAGTTCTGCCACCAGAGAAACTACACCGGCAACTTCTTCATCTAGTGAACCGAATTGAATGATGCGCACATCCCCTTCCCCATTTTCAACACGCGATTCGAGTGTGCGAGGAACTGGACGAAGACGATTATGCGAAATGAGGCTATTCGCCATTTCTACCACGGTCGTAGGGCATCGGCGGCATTCCGCTAATGTCAGGTCATCTGCTTCTAGATGAACTTCGATCCATTCTCGAATACCCTCGGGATGAGCATGCTTGAAGCTGTATATAGATTGGTCATCATCTCCAACAATGCAAACGTCAGCGTCGCCAGATAGAAGCTCAATTGCCGATTGTTCTGCCTTGTTCAAGTCTTGGTACTCGTCAACAAGCACATGTGCGTATTCAGTTTTTTCCGGCGCCGCTGGGTTCGATCTTAGGTATTCATAAAACTGTGGAATGACTTCTCCGATTAGCATTGCCTCATGAAAACGAAGCCAGTTAACTAGGTCGTTGGCAAAAGCTTGGTCGTCAGGTGTCGCAGTGAAACCTGGTTCTTCGTGCTGGAGTCTCGCCCAGGCCGCTTCGTATGCACGCAATAGCCTGCGGACAATTCGCAAGCGTCCATGCGAATTCAAGTCCACCTCTAAGGGCTTAACTTCAAATTCGTTCAGCAGGCGGGGAGTTCTGCCGGTAGCCGCGAGCACATGGTTCCGCATTAGAACCCTCAGAGCCAAGCTATGTAAGGTTGTGCCTTTCAATTTGGCACAGCCTTCAACATTCATCCCCACCAGTTCTCGGTGCAGATCTTCTGCTGCAACCCTCGTGAAGGTAATCGGTAAGATGGATTTCGGAGCGACACCACTCTCGATAAGGCGGGCAACACGCCGCTTCATTGCAAAGGACTTTCCCGCTCCAGGACCAGCGACCACACGTAAATGTGCATTCTCCGATGCTGCTATTTCATAGGCAGAGGTACCTGCCTCTAAACCATCATCCCAACTCATAGACCGTTCCTGTACTCAAAGACTTGACGTGACGCCCAACATAATATTATGCTGCGGATGGCTGCATATCCCGCAGCGCGATATCCCGCGCCGGTCCGCATATCACTCTTGCCCATCCGCCGAAATCACCGCAGGTTGGACGAGTTCGCGGGTGACGGCCGCGACCGGCAGTATACGGTACGGATTTGTGCAAAACAAGGTTCTTCGATGCAGCAACCGAAGCTGCTGGACCAGGTGCGCGATACGATTCGTGTTCGCCATTACAGCATCCGCACGGAGGAGGCGTATGTCCGCTGGATCCGCAGGTTCGTCCGGTTCCACGGCACGCGCCACCCGTCCGGTCTCGGCCCTCTGGAGATCGAAGCGTTTTT
>JBOGJG010000032.1:0-2176 GCA_050747825.1 Acidobacteriota bacterium
CCAGCTTGTCCTGAGCTTCCACTCCAACATGATACGGCAAGAAGCCTCGTCCGGGGAACCTGGATCGCCCCCTCAACATCTGGTTCCGGGTTAGACCTCACGGTCGCCTCTGTGAGGCGTATAACGGATTGACGATCAGCCGCAAGCGGCGCAGCCGGACCGTTCGCCTCGCGAAATCGTGGCGCGCCGCTTGGCGGCTGCATCGTCGTGTTAGCTGGCCGCCCGTTCATTGGCAAGTTGGGTCAGCTTTGGTGGAGGTGAATCTCAGTCACGGTGCCGGGCTTGAAGTCCTCGGGCAATTCCAGGAATTCAGCGTTCAGCACCACGGCATCCTTCAACTCCCGACCGTCTGCCATTCTCACATCGACACGCTGGTAGCCCATTCCTGACTCGGGTAACTTTAGCAGTCGCTCGACCCATTGTTTATCAAGCTTGATCCTTATCTTCTTATTCATCAGGTAATTTCGTCGGAGGCAAAGTAACAGTATCCTTCTGGGTACCGTCCGTGAAAATCACCTCCACGCCTCCACCTTTGCGACCATTGGCAGGCTGGACAATTCCTTTCTGAATCGTTGTGTCTTGCGCGGGTTCAATCGTGAACCGATAGGATGCTGGATCGTCATTCGGAAGCGCGTATCGCTCGACAGCTTCCTTCCCAGTCTTTACCTTGCTGCCATCTTCTTCCGTTGTGGCGTACGTGCCGGGTGAAAGGCTGTTGTCGGCTCTGACGCGACGATCATTTTCGAATGCTGAGAAGCGATAGAACTTCTCGTCCTCCTTTGTCTTCTCCGTAGACGCTCCACTCGCCCCGCCCGCTTTCGCCGCACGCATCGAAAGTACGGTTGTCCGATGGTCCCTTACCACCGACAGAGATCGAAATTTTCCGGCAGAGCTGTCGGCAGCCCTCAGCACCTCAGCAGCGGACTTCTTCAGCAGAACGAGTCGATCAGTTTCACGATCTTCGTCCAGCGCCAGGAGTTCTGCGTTGAAGACTACGCCTCGTTTTGTCCTGAAGTCGGACGTCACGGCATCAACTACCTGATATCCCATTCCCGATTCTGGCTGGCCAACAAGCGAGCGTATCTCTTCTTCACTCAGTCTGAACATTTCGACTCCGTCAGTAGGGCGTCTGCATCAAGTCTACCAGTCCTCGCAGTCCTCAGTCGAATCTGGACCAGCTAACGACCAAGCTCAGCCGCGCCGCGAAGCGGCGTCGGCTGCAGCGCCTTGTTGGGCGGCCCGTTCAGGGCTCTCAACTCGCCGCACCCATGTACTTTGACACCCACCATGTGTTACCACCTGCATCGACAAAGCCCGCTTGGCGCTCGTTGTACGGCTTGTCTTCTGGCGCAGCGATGCTCTTGGCTCCGAGCTCAATGGCTCGAGCGTAAACCGCATCTACATCCTCGACGTAAACGTAGACCGAACCAACCCAGGGCGTGACATGAGGAGGCAACTCGCCGGCCTCTACCCAGATCAGAGAGTCGCCGAGCTGCAAGAGTGTTGGACCATCTTGATTGCTCTCGAGTAGCACAGCATCAAACGTCTTTTCCAAGAAATTCGGCAGATCAATTGGACCATGAAGGTAAGGTCGTACGGAGCCGAAACCCCTGTGAACGTGGACTAGTGCGTTGCTCATAGTCGTTTCCTTTCGTCACATTTGAGCCGTGTGGGTGATCAACAGATCGGCGCGGACCCTGCTCCGCCGCCCAACGTCTTGCCGCTCAGCCGCGAGCGGCGTCCTCGATTGTTCCGAATCGATTCCGATTGTCGCCGTCGCTCGTCGGCTGCAGCGGCTTGTTGGGCGGTCCGTCGAATCGCTAGAGTGGCGGACCGGTCCCCCGTCCCGTGTGCCAGAGCGCCAGCACATCGACCGTCTCGCTGCTGGCCTCGTGTTGGTAGTAGAGATGATACCGAACTCGCGCCAGCAGCAGCCGGCGAACACCAGTGAGCCGCGGATGAGGACTGCCGCGCGCGGCGAGATCCGCACGCGGAGGCTCAAGACGCGGCGCGCTTCCTCAGCTCGGCAAGCAACTCCTGGCCGTCGACATACTTACCGCGCCGGATATCCTCCACGGCGACAACCAGCTCGGTTTCTTGTTCCGGAGTCAGCTGGATGGCTTGCGCAGGCTCTGCTGCTACAATCGCGACTTGATCGCCCTCGGTCAAGGCATCC
>JBOGJG010000033.1:0-2562 GCA_050747825.1 Acidobacteriota bacterium
CGGCCACGGTCCCATTACGCCCATTCCCGGAGGAGTCCGCAGCAGTCGTTCCGCTCGTTTCATCGAACTTCCAATACCCAAACGGCGCCGGCAAAGAGGCCGCATCCTCCTCAACCACCACGGTGTACATGCCTATCGGGCCGCCCTGGTTCGGGCCCAGAGTGACCGTGGCATTCGCGGCGAACGTCTTCTTGAACAAACTCTGCACCGGCTGAGCATTGGTGCCAACCAGGTTGAGCCCACTATCGGTCCACGTCGACAGCCACGACGGCTTGGGCGTGATCGCATCGTAGTGCCCGACATAGACCGCCGCGGCCTGTGTCACCTTGAAGGTGGCAAGTGTCGCACCCGTATACGTCTTCGAGTCATTGGCCGTGCGGATCCACGCCTCCCCTGCCAGTGACGACGGGACCGACGTCAACGTGTACGTCCGATCGCCGTACTGGAGATCCCCAACCTGCAGATCGGCCTGCGTTGACCAGTCACCAGCGTTAGCAGTGTCGTTGACGACGAGGTTGCTAATCAAAGAAGTGGTTACAGGTTTCAAGTAGAGGACGGCGGGCCCGCTGAACGGCGGGTTAAACGATTTGTTTGCGCCCGTGCCTGTCACATTAGCCGCCGCCGTTGTCGCACGGGTATTCACATTAAACCATTCGACCGTGTAGGTCCCGGTGGCCAAGGGAGTCACGCTAAAATTCGAATCGTCGTTGGCTGGCTTGAACGCGATATACTCGGAACCGGCTTTGCATAGACAGTACGTCGTTGAAGAGAGGCTGTTCAGCGGCTTTAGCGATCGCAGATCCACTTTGTTGGCATAACCGATCGTGTCCCCCATCGCATTCCTTGCCTTAACCAGATGGGGGGAGTTTGCCGGTACGAGCGAACCGGTCGGGTCATCCATCAGAATGGGCTGTAGTCCTCTAGTGAAGCTTTTCCATACCCATACGTCATTTGCTGCGCCACCAAAGGGATTGAAGTGATCGCTATCGCTAAGTATGACTTTGTTTCCAGTTGCCGCGGGGGGATTACCAGAATAGTCTTCACCTGCGACTCCGCCGGGTGAAATCCAGT
Source organism: Acidobacteriota bacterium (assembly GCA_050747825.1). GTDB lineage: Bacteria > Acidobacteriota > UBA6911 > RPQK01 > JBOGJG01 > JBOGJG01. Next base: position 1,072 of record JBOGJG010000033.1, read on the forward strand.
CGGCCGGGCTGTTGAACAGAGCGGTGTTGCTTCCGCCGGGAAATTGAAAGGTCATGCCGACGAGATGCTGCTTCGGCTTACCGGCCTCGTAGGACTTTATATAGTTGATCATATCGTATTGCCAGTTTGTGTTTGCTGTTGAAGAGACGTCCTCGTTGGAAATCTCCCAGATAACGTTATCTAAGTCGTTTAGCGTATCGACTACCTTGTTGATGAAGGCTTTCTGCTTCTGGTCGATAGAAGTGCTGGTGGGCTTCTTGTGAATCTCTTCCCCTTCGCCGTTTCCGTTTGCGTCTCCATTGATGCCGTTGATATTGTTGCTGGCGTTATAGGGATGGCCCAGCCAGGGATTGCCTACCTTACCTTTCTTGCTGATGCTAAACCCCTGAAACAGCATTACCGATACATAGATGCCTTTGTTTTGGGCTTCCGTGACTCTGGCCTTCAGACGGTCGAATGTGGACTGTTCGAACTGGTTCAGGTCAAACTTGAGTTTCCCGTCTAGCGCATTACCCGGGCCGGTTCTTTTGTAAAAGTTGGGTTGGAACCACCAGTCCTGGCCCCTCGGCAAGCCATAGGCTTGTTCCCATATCCACAAGCGTGTGAAGTTGTGGTCCAAACCCGTCAGCCAATTGAGGTGAGCGGTGTAGTTGAATGCCGGGGGCGGGTCGGTTTCTCCCCGGTCTTGAATATTCATCCAAGTGTGAGAGCCGCTGAGGTAGATTGCTTTCCCTGATGCGTTTGTGAAATATCGAGGGTTGATCGGATCGACCTTGAGCAGTCCGTTGACTGATGCTGCAGAGACGGCTGATACGGTACTCAAATCGTCTTCTTTGGGCGATGAACTAATACCTAAAATCATTACGAAACCCGTCAAAAGTACCAGGAGTCTCTTAAACATGGCGCTTTCCTCCTTTGGCTGGAATGTTGCCCCGCATTCGCCGGGGTAGCAGGATCAGGCAACCAGGCTCAGACCTCCGGAACCCGCCTACCGACTGCCGGAGGTCTGAGGCTTTGCTGAACCCATCAAACTGCTGACCTCCTATCCTTTCGCAGTTTCGCAGTTGGTTAGCTTCCAACTGTCAAAGCTTGGCGCGCGCTCGGGCGGAGCGTCGAGCGGTACACGGGCGTCCTAGGGTAGACCTCCCACTCCATGGTGGTTTCAGCATTGGCGTAGGCGGGGGATTCCCTGCCGTCGGGTCATGTCATTGCCAAGCATCGATGCTTAGAAGGGTAACCCGCGCTGCACAGGTGGTCAACCGGTCGGCCGGTTGGTTTTCTGGTGACTGGTCAGCAGGTTGAGGGTGTACAGCCTTGACCTTGATCATTCACGGGGTGTCCAGGTTGGCGTTTGGCCCCTAACCCCAATACCGCTTAGTTAGTGTATCCATCCTGTAGGGTTGGTTCCATGCCAAGGGCCGGTCAGGTCAAGGGGTTGGGCGAGGAGCGCATCACCGATCGCATCGCGGTCGGTGTGCTCACCTCGACGTT
>JBOGJG010000034.1:0-8251 GCA_050747825.1 Acidobacteriota bacterium
AAGAAGCTTTAGTCACCCGTAGAAACCCAACCATCTGTGACGGTGGTGATGTGCCTGGGCTGTGCCCGTACCACGAGCTGAGCGCTGACCGCTGACCGCTGACCACTGACCGCTGACCGCTGACCGCTGACCGCTGACCGCTGAGCGCTGAGCGCTGAGCGCTGACCGGCTGACCACTGAGCGCTGACCACTGACCGCTGAGCGCTGACCGCTGACCGCTGAGCGCTGACCGGTTCGAAGACGGTCAGTGGTCAGCCGGCCGGCGGTCATAGCGGGATAGCTGGTATCGGTCTGAGCGCTCTTACGGCATGTTCCGGCGCTCGATTCAGATCCCTGCCGAGGTCGATGCTTCCAATATCGGCGCTCAACCGACCTCCTTTCGCCTTAATATCACCCATCTGTCGGGCTGTTATTTTCTTCAGCGATTTAGTTAAGACGTGAAAATGCGGCTGTCAAGTCGAAGGTGTAATGGTGCCGGAGAAGGGATTCGAACCCCCACGGGCGTAAAGCCCACTGCGCCCTGAACGCAGCGCGTCTGCCAGTTCCGCCACTCCGGCTGGCTGGGAAGAGGAAATTGTAGCTTAATTTTGACACGCAAAACAAGTTCGTCGGCGCGGCCCCGAGAAACCCTCGCACACATGCGCTGCGGGAGGCCTGGGTTGGCCAGGCTGCCAAGCGTGGAACCGTAGCGCGTTTTCTGGGGGGCGTCTAACGACACGGGCATCAGCCGCGGCGCATTCTTCGCGCCGTCGGCTGGATGCCCGTGTTAGGCCGTTGCTTACTCACCAGAGGAAAACGCTCTGGGTGTTCAATGGACTCCGCGGCGATGTCAATGTCAAGATCGGGCCAATAAAGATGGTGTGGTTGGGGAAGCTCAACGTTCAGCAACTTTCCAATAGGAACGTCTCTGAACCACGGAAATTGCTCAAAAGGAAGAAAGACTTCGCCGTCTCCAATCAGAAGCCAAAATCCATGCTTCGAGACATTAGTAACTTCAACTCCCGAAGTGGACTTTCCAAGCCGTGCGGATTTCATCTTCATACTCACGAATCAGCCGGAGTGCCGAGGAGAATTCAGTTGACGATCACTCAGGCCATAGTTTTGGGCCAGTTCGATACCCGGTTCGAGCCAGAACTTTGCTTCACCCTTCGCTCCGTGTACGTGAACGTGTAGTCGCGATTCTTCTCGCGAAAAGAAATAGAATCGGAACCCACCCTTCCGGAAAATGGTCGGGCTCATCCGGATATGTTACATCATCCTCTCTCAATTCCTTCGAAACGGCCGAACTTCTGTTTAATATGTTTCCCGCCTAAGCCCTTTTTCGCCCATTGGTTAGAGGCACCCTTGCGATATTCCGTCCTCTTATATGGTTTTCGCATAATACGCAGCAGAAGCCTTCCTCACAGACGATCCACCGGACTCTTTACGCCCCGACCTCCATTCAACACATGGGTGTAAACCATCGTAGTTCGAACATCGTTGTGACCGAGGAGTTCCTGCACCGTCCGGATGTCGTATCCCTGCTCGAGCAAATGCGTGGCAAAGGAATGACGTTTATGCCGAGGTCGGCATAAGCGTCACTATGCCGGGTTCCGGACTATGCCGGGCCACAGAGTGTTTGTCGCAGCAGAGATTGGAGAACTCCTGCGCCACCAAAACCCACAGACAACGGCCATTTTATGCCAAGGTGGACCTGCTCGCCCTTCGCACGCTGGCCTTGCCGTGGCCGGGAGGTGTCGAATGACGAGACTTCAGAAAGCAGTTCAGGACTACCTGGAGATGCGACGTGCCCTGGGTACAAATTGCAGGATGCGCGGCCCTGTTGCCGGACTTTATCTCTTTTCTGGAACGGCAAGGCGTCTCCTTTATCACCATCCCGCCGGCGCTCCAATGGGCACAACAGAACCCTGCTGCACGACCCTCCAAAACCCGGTTGCGGATTAAAGGGCCGATCATCCGCGGCGCCCAGTCGGCCACGTGGGAAGGGGCTTCCTCCGATAACTTGGAAAATCAGGTCTTACAGGTGCGAAGAATTTTCATTCTTAGGGCTGGCCCGGCCGCTTTGTGCCTTCGTGCCTTTGCGGTTCTTTTCATCACGGGGCCGCGCCAGGCTGCAAACCTTACGGATCAGGTGCCAAGCTGCTATTATTGCGCCCGATGAGTGGCAGTTTGAAAGATTCATTTCGAGTTGAAATCACACCGGATTTTACTGGACAGGCTGCCGGCTTTGTTGAAGCGGCCCTCGAGAAAATACTGCCTGCGGTGGAGTGGGATTATATGCCCGACACCGGAGGCGCGGCCCGGGCTGACCTTTTAAGCCGCTATGATGCGGTGCTTGCGCTGAGTCTCTATTTCCTCCCGGAAAGCTTGAGTGGTGTCAGCCGCCTCAAGATCATTGCTCGCTGGGGCGTGGGCTATGACCGAATTGACGTTGCAGCCTGCACCCAAAATGATGTTTTACTCGCGATCACGCCACGGGCTGTCAGGCGGCCTGTGGCCGAGGGGATTCTGGCGCTGATTTTCTCTCTGGCCAAGGATCTCAGAAAACTGGATAGGCTTTGCCGGTCGGGGCTGGATGTTTTTGAGACAGAGCCGATCGCGGCCGACGACCCTCTCCTGAAGCTGGAAAACGTGATTGTGTCGCCCCACGGGATCGCCTGGACCCAAGGGCTGTGCCGGGACAACAGCGAGGATGCCTGTCGAAACATTATCGAGGTTTTCGAAGGCCGAATTCCTGAGCACGTGGTCAACAGGGAGGTCCTGCAGCGTCCCGGCTTTCAATCCAAACTTGCTCCCTGGAGAACAAATTGAAGCCAAACTTATTGCGGCAACGCTTGCAAGAGGGAACGATTCCGGTCGGACACATGGTCATCGAATTCGGCACCAGAGGGCTGGCAAAGATTTTAGAATCGAGCAAAGTCGATTTCGTCCTGCTGGACATGGAACACAGCGGAATAGAGCTGGAGCGAATAGCCGATCTCATCGCCTGGTTGAAAGCCACTCCTGTGACGCCTATTGTCCGGGTGCCGACTTGTCTTTATCACTTCGTGGCCCGCTGCATGGACGCGGGCGCCATGGGGATCATGGCTCCGAATGTCGAGAGCGCCGAACAGGCGCGCAGCCTTGTCTCATCCGTGAAGTATGCTCCCCAGGGGCGCCGCGGGTTAGGCTTGGGCACAGCACACAACGATTATGTGGCCCCTGACTCTGCCAGCTACATGAATGAGGCGAACGCCAATACTTCCGTGATTTGCCAGATCGAAAGCGTGACCGGGGTAGCCAATTTGGAGGAGATTGCTGCGACTCCAGGAGTCGATGTGCTGTGGCTGGGCCACTTTGACCTGAGTTCTTCAATGGGGATTGTCGGGCAATTCAATCATCCAGAGTTTGTCCGGGCATTAACGAGGGTGCCGGAAATCGCGCGGCGCTTTGGCCAGGCCGCTGGTATTCAACCCGGCACGCACGAGCAGGCCCAGGCCTGGATGCGCCTCGGGTACAACGTCATCTCGATGGGCTCAGACATTGCCATCTACAGCTCGGCATTGCGCGACAGCATTGCAAGCTTTCGCGCGCTTGCGAAGTTGGTTTCTTAGGCCTTCACTCTAGGGCATGAAAGGATCCATGGCCAAACATAACGGCACGACTGTGACAGGAAGGTTGACGTGTCATCCGGACGGGTACGGCTTTGTGGTCGTGGAGGACCCGGCGGTCAAAGATATTTTCATACCGCCTCGCAAGATGAAAAACGCCACTCATGGGGATGAAGTGCTGGTGCAGATTCTGCCGCAGCGGAAGCGCCAAGTCCGAGGTAGAACGCGGCGCCGTTCTCAGAAGGGGAGTCCTCGGGCCTCCAGCGGCCCTGAAGGGGAAGTGGTCAAGGTGATCTCGCGGGCCAGGGATCTGATTGTAGGAAAGCTGTTTGCCTACCGCAGAGAATTCTACCTGGCGCCTCTGGACGTGCGTTATCACCATTCAGTGCGGATGATCGGCGATATTCCGGACAATGCCCGGGAAGGGAAGATCGCAGTAATCAACATCATCGTGCAGCCCAGCCGGAGCGAGCCGCCCATGGGAGAGATCGTGGAAGTCCTGGGGGATCCCGATGATCCTGAAATTCAGTACAAGATTGTCTGCTATAACCATGGAATTCCCATTGAATTTCCGCAGATAGTGCAGGAGGCAGCCGACGGGGCCCGTGAGCCGGATGAAGAAGAAATCGCCAGCCGGATGGATTTTCGTGATCTCTTGACCGTTACCATCGACGGGGAAACAGCCCGAGACTTTGATGACGCTGTCAGTATCCGCAAGGGAAAAGACGGTGGCTTTCAGTTATGGGTCCACATTGCCGACGTTTCGCACTATGTCCGTCCTTCCAGCCGGTTGGATCAAGAGGCCCTGGCGCGAGGCACGTCCGTCTACTTTCCCGACCGGGCCATTCCCATGCTTCCGCGGCGGCTCTCCAATGAGCTTTGCAGCCTCAACCCGCAAGTCGATCGGCTGACTGTTACAGTCGAAATGGCGGTCAATAACCAGGGAGAAATTCGCCACGCCAGCTTCCATAAATCCATTATCCGCAGCAACGAGCGGATGACCTACACGCAGGTCGCCGGAATTCTCGTAGGCCGTGATCCTGAATTGCAAAGCCGTTACCGATATCTGCTGGAGCAGTTCGAATGGATGCTCGAGTTGTCTCAAATCCTTACAGCGAAACGCCAGAAGAAGGGTGCCATAGACTTTGATATGCCCGAGCCGGAAATCGTTTACGACGTGTCCGGAGAAGTGCTGGATATCGTTCAGGCCGAACGCAACCTGGCCCATCGCCTGATCGAAGAGTTCATGCTTCTGGCTAATGAAGCCGTGGCGACCTGCCTGGAAGAGAAGGCAATTCCTCTCATTTACCGCATTCACGAAGACCCGGATCCCGCGAAAGTGGAAGATTTCCTCGATGTGGCGAAAGGCTTCGGCCTGGGAATGGAGCGCAGAGCAGAAGGAGCGTACCACGCCCGCGACTTTCAGAAGCTCGCCGGCAAGCTGGCGGGAACACGCGAGGGGCGATTCCTTTCTTATCTGATGCTGCGGTCATTCAAACAGGCCCGCTATTCCGAAATCAATCAGGGTCATTTTGGTCTGGCTACTGCCAATTACACTCATTTCACGTCACCTATCCGCCGCTACCCCGATTTGATCGTGCATCGCATTTTGAAGTGGGAAATCGAAGGAGAGACGTTTGCACCGGAAGCAGAGGCTCTCTATGAGCGGCTGCCGGAAATAGCCGATAGTTCTTCTCAGAGAGAGCGCAAGGCAGTGGAGGCCGAGCGCGAAATCATGCGCTGGATCATGGCGCAGTTCATGGCCGAGAGGCTGGGCGAAGAGTTTGACGCCTTCATTATCGGCATCAAACACAATGGGTTTTTTGTAGAGTTGCTCGATCATTTCGTGGAGGGTTTTGTGCCCGTGGAAACCATTTGGGACGACTTTTATGTCTTCCATCAGCAGAATCTAATTGGAGAAACCACCAAGAAGGTGTACCGGCCTGGAGATCAGGTGCGCGTGAGAGTGGACAAGGTGAACCGAGATCGCCATCTGATCGACTTTTCAGTTGTGCTTACGGAGCGGATGAGTGGTCCTGAGCAGCGATCGAAGCGAAGGCCGAAAGTATAACGGGTTCTTGCTCCGGAAAGACGGTTCGCAGATCCAGCACCAGCCAGTCTTCCTCAATGCGCGCGAGAATGGGGGTCTGATATTCTCGAAGGAGTTTCTCCAGAGCGTTTACGGAGAAGCTGCGAGAACGAACCCGCAGGAGGCAGGTGGGTACGGGTTCCTCTGGAGCAGAGCCGCCGCCGATCACTGAATGGCCGTTTGCCAGTTCAGCTTCAAATAAACGCGGATCCAGTTCGGATTTCAGCTTTTCCGACCGCTCTTCAATCTGTTCGACGTTCGCCAGCAGCATGCGGTAGATCGGGAGTGTCTCGATGTAGGTCCCCTTCTCGTATTCGATCATGGTCCATTCCAGGGTTGCATAGGTCACTTTATCGACGCGGCAGGCTCGCATGAGCGGATTCTTGCGAATGGCGGCGACCAGATCACGGCGTCCCACAATGATACCGGCCTGAGGTCCACCCAGAAGTTTGTCGCCGCTGAAGCAGACGAGGTCGAGTCCCTGGCCGAGCAGCCGCTGGACGGTGGGCTCATCCCTGAGGATGGGCTGCGAGACTGGGAAAAGGTAGCCGCTGCCGGCATCTTCAACCAGAGGAATCCTTGACCCGCGGGCCAGTTCTACCAACTCCTGAACCTCCGGCCGATGGGTGAAGCCCACGATCTTGTAGTTGCTGGGATGGACGCGCAAAATCAAAGCCACGTTTTCATCGATGGCCTGGCGGTAATCGCCAATCTTAGTCTTGTTGGTCGTTCCTACTTCCTTCAGGACGGCTCCACTGGCCTCCATAATGGCGGGGAGGCGAAAGGATCCACCAATCTCGATCAATTCGCCGCGGGAAACAATAACTTTCTTTCCTTTGGCCAGCGTGTTCAGGATGAGAAATACGGCCGCGGCGCTGTTATTGCAGACGGTGGCCGCTTCACAATCGAGAAGCCGGGTCATCCGGCGCTCGAAATGCAAGTCACGGTGGCCGCGCCTGCCTTCGGCCAGATTGTATTCCAGGTTGGAATAAGAGGTGGCCAGTTCCTTCATGACCTCCGCAATCAGCGGGGAAATCGGGGCGCGCCCGACATTCGTATGAATGATGACCCCGCTTGCATTGATCACTTTGCGCAGCGACGGAGAAAACCTTTGCGCCAGGTTTGCCTGTACCGCATGCTCAAGATGCAAAATCTTCGATTTGAAGTCCGCTTCCGAGATCTGCCCGCTGCGAACCGCGGTCCTGAGCGTCTCAAGATAACGGGTGATTTCAGAGAGCACCAGGTCTCTTGAATAAGTGAGTGTCAGTTCTCTCAGAGATTCTCGCTGGAGTAACTGATCCACTGATGGAATGCGTCTCAGGATGTCAGTGTGAGAAGACACGCAGAGATTATAACTCGCAAAGCACTCACACGGCCGTCTTTTAGGCGAGAGAGCACCGTATGGAGATTAATTTACGAATCTAAAAGATTTTCGATTCTGATTGATTAAGGATGGGAATTTAAATAACTTTGGAGACGTTCTCAGCCTGTGGTCCGCGAGGGCCTTCTCTTAATTCAAATTCAACAGGCTGGCCTTCCTTCAGCGTCCTGTAGCCCTCTTCCTGAATCGACGTGTAATGCACGAAGACGTCCCGGTCGGAGCCGTCGTACTGAATGAATCCGTAGCCTTTGGCATTATTGAACCATTTCACTTTGCCAGTTGTTTTCATGTGTTCTCCTCCCCCAAATAACCTTGTGACTTCAGAGTGATTATTGTTGTGGAAATTCTCGGAAATAGCTAAGAGCCGCCGTGGGAAAAATCCTTAACACACCCCAAACACCCCATGAATAAGTAATGGCGGAGAATGTAGCCGAAGGATTTGTTCAATGTCAAGACATTTCTAATAGGAGGCATTCGCGCTGTAGCCCCCTTCGGGCAGAGTTCAAATTTTGACCGGGAGAATTTCGGCCAAAAAGCCGAGAAGGCCGATCAAATACCCGCTGGGCAGCCCAAGGCCTCTCCTTTTTCAAGTTTTGAGCCGCCTTAAAAAGACACCTCTGCTCAGATCTGGGTTCCTTTAATTGGTGGCTGGAGAGTGGGACTTTAGGCAGCCCGTTGAACCAGCGAACGCATCTTCTCTTTTTGGCCGGCCTTAATGTGACCCACGGCTAATGCCAGCATGACCATCAGGGCCAGCCCCACCCGCAACTCCATTTTCTTCTTGCCCCGGTTGTAGTGCACTTCAAAATTAAAGCTGGTATCCAGCCGGCTGTTGACTCTCTCCACCGCCGTTCGTTTCTTATACTCTCTGGCCCAGGCGTAGCTGCTGCGAGCGAGAGGGACAAAGTTCCGGGGGTCTTTTCCAAGGAAATGCGCACCACTCGGCCCTAGCCTAACTTCGACACTCCGCTGAGTAAAATCTTTTATTTGTGAGGGGTTGCACGCCACTACGACCTTCGAGATATCTGGATCAACTGGCTCAGTTCGATCCTCGGCATGACTGTATGTCTGCTCATGAGGAGAAATGCGGCAACTGATCACGCTCGCGCTCTTGCTGTGGCTGAGTAACGGCGGGCAGGCCAGTGGTAGCGCGGATTCCAAACTCGGCCCGAAAAATGTCTTGCTGTTTAC
>JBOGJG010000035.1:0-6667 GCA_050747825.1 Acidobacteriota bacterium
CCTCTTTTCGGTGCCCAAAAGAGGTGACCGTCCCCGGTTTTCCCGCCACCTTGCAACTTATGATCTTGACTCAGGCTTTCGAGTACAGAGACGGACAGCTTTTCTGCGAGGACAGTGCGCTGCAGCGCGTGGCCGCAGAGATCGGCACGCCTTGCTACGTCTACAGCAAGAGAGCGATTCAAGAAAACTACCGATCCTTCGACAGGGCCTTCAGCCAGATCGACTCGCTCATCTGCTACTCAGTCAAGTCCAACTCGAACCTTTCCATTCTGAAAATCCTTAAAGAGGAAGGCAGCGGGTTCGACGTGGTCTCGGGTGGGGAGTTGTACCGCTTGAGACAAATCGGAGCCGACCCAGGTAAGGTCGTCTTCAGCGGAGTCGGAAAGACCCGCGACGAGATGAAGCGGGCTCTGGAGTTTGGAATTTTGAGCCTCCACGTTGAATCGCTGGCTGAGATCAAAGTCCTTCAGGAAATCAGCCGAAGGGGAAAAAAGCGCGCCCCAATAGTGCTCAGATTTAATCCGGACGTGGATCCCAAGACCCACCCCTACGTGGCCACCGGCCTGCGCCAGCACAAGTTCGGGCTGGATATGTCCCAGTCCGAAGAGCTCCTGGCCCTTCTGAAAGCGTCGCCCGATCTGGAACTTCGCGGCCTGGGCTTTCACATCGGCTCGCAGATTCTGGACGTGCAGCCTTTCCTGGAGGCGTTCTCAAAGCTCAAAGCACTGGCGGCTCGATTTCAGTCAGCCGGGTTCAAGATTCACGACCTGGGAGTGGGAGGCGGCATTGGAATTCCCTATCAGGACGAGGCCACTCCTGATCTCAGCCGCTATGCGAAATTTCTGGAGGAACACGGCACGGCATACAGGATCGTCTTTGAACCCGGACGCATCATTGTTGGAAACGCCGGAGTGCTGCTTTGTCAGGTGCTCTACAACAAGACGAACCACGGGAAGCGTTTTGTCGTAGTGGACGGCGCCATGAATGACCTGATCAGACCTTCCCTCTACCAGGCACACCATGAAGTCAGGCCTCTGCGCAAGGCAGAAGCACGTATCATCGCCGATGTAGTAGGGCCGGTGTGTGAGTCAGGAGACTTCTTTGCCCGCGACCGGCGCCTTCCCGAGTTTCAGGAAGGCGACTATCTGGCCCTCATGAATGCAGGCGCCTACGGATTCGTGGCGGCCTCCAACTATAACTCCCGTCCCCGCATTGCCGAAGTCCTGGTTGACGGCAGCCGTTTTCAGGTGATTCGCCGGCGCGAGGCACTGGAGGACCTGATCCACGGGGAAGTGTAAGCCGGTCAAAAATGAAAAGAAGCGCCGGTGCTAATTACAACTGTATTATCCCAACGGTCGCGATTCGGGTCGTTGGTAATCTGGGGCAGGCTCATGATCAATTGGCCCAACTCCAGATTGATGAACAAGCTTTCGCCGATTGGAAACTCGATCCCGCCACCATAATTAAAGCCGGTGGCGAAGCGCACCTGCTCCTGATTGAATTGTTCGAGATCAAATACGAAGCGGATGAAGCCGACACCCCCTTTGGCGAAGACGTTTAGAGGACCCAGTTCCCGGGCGGTTACCTTGGCGCCCTGGATCTGGTTGATCAGCTTCACGCCAACACCGGCATCTGCGAACTCAGCGCCGGCAAAAAAACTGCTCTGAGAATACACTCCAAACCAGTCGTTGAGATTGAAAACAAAACCAAAACCGCCCCCATTGAAATTTCCATCATCAATGAGCAACCCGCTGCCGGCATTATAGTCAAAGCCCTGTATACGCTGGTAAAAGAATTGAAATTCACCCTGGGGCTGAGCAAAACCTACGGTACAAACAGCCAACAGTACCGGCGCCATAATCAGTAGTCGTTTCATGTTGTGACCTCCTGTTACCGCAGGCAAATTAAAAGCCCGCTTTCCTATATAGGTTAGCGGGCTTCATCTCAAAAGCAAAGGAGAGGTGCGCTTCCCCTTACTATTCCTCGTACCACTTATAATTGATATCGATGTAATTCTGCCACTGCTCCGGGACTTCGTCCTCGGGAAAAATAGCTTCCACGGGGCATTCCGGAACGCAAGCTCCGCAGTCGATGCACTCTTCCGGATCGATATACAACTGGGTTTCCGTGTCAAATCCTTCCTCGTCACTTCTGGGGTGAATGCAATCAACCGGGCAAGCGTCAACACACGATGTGTCTTTGGTACCGATGCAGGGCTCAGTTATTATAAATGCCATCAGGCACCTCCTTTTTTCATAGTCTCCCGACAGTATTAGCGAAAAAAATCCGCACGTCAATCATGCTACACTACGTCCGTGAACCGCACCGAACGTCTACTGGATTTGATCACTTGCCTGCTCAACGCGCGCGAGCCGGTCTCCTGGCAGGAAATCAAGAATCATTTCCCGGAGGATTACGATCGCGGTGTGGAAGAATCCAATCAGAGAAAATTCGAACGCGACAAGGCGGAGCTGCTTTCACTGGGAATCCCAATCGATTATCAGAGCGGATCAACGGCCAAAAAAGAGGGCTATATCATTGAAAAGGAGAAGCTGTTTCTTCCGGAGGTCGAATTTACTCCTCAGGAATCTTCTCTTCTGATGTTGTCAGCCAGCGCTGTTCTGGAAAACAACAGCTTTCCTTATCGTGACCAACTGGAGTCGGCGCTTTACAAGCTGACCAGCATGCACAATCAGATCAATTCGCCCCCGGCCGACATCACCATCACTTACTCCGGAAGCCGGGATACGCGACCCCGCTCAGCCTGGGTGCCGGATATCCAGAATGCGCTGGATAGAAGAAAAACAGTCGAAATTCTGTACTATGCCTTCAGCACCGGAGAGACGACTAAACGGAGAGTGGACCCTTACGGATTGGTTTTTCGCCGGGGCAACTGGACGCTCATCGGCTGGGATCATCTTCGTCAGGACCTTCGCTCTTTCGTCCTGACTCGCATTAAGGACCTCAAAGCCAACACGAAACGCCCCGGAACTCCCGATTACGAGATCCCGGCCGATTTCTCCCTGAAGGATTACCAGAATCAGCAGCCCTGGGAGCTTGACTTGCACGAACCGATCTATGTGACGATTCGGATATCCCAGCACCGTCTTCCGGAGCTGCTTGCCCAACTCACGACCGCCACACGAGCCGGAGATCTGACTTTTAAGCTCAAAGTGACCAACCGCTCGAGTTTTGTCTCCTGGGTGCTCTCTCAAAAAACCGACGTTCAGGTGCTGGAGCCTTTTGAGATCCAGAATGAAATCCGCGAGGTCCTTGAAACGTTAATATGAACCTGAACGAAAGAATTAATCGGATCTTGTTCATAATGACCTATGTTTCTCAGAATCAGGGGGTCAGGCTCGAAGATCTGGCGCGCCAGGTAGGAATGCGTCCGCGGCAGTTGGTGAAAGAGCTCGATTTCATGCTGCTGATTGGAAAGCCCCCGTTTCGCCCCGATGATTACATTGATATTTACGTTGAAGAGGACCGGGTCTACATTGAATTCGACCAGATGCTCAATCGACCGCTTCGCTTCACCCGTCCTGAAGCGATGGCTCTTCTCATTTCCTTACAGCTCCTTGACGCGGAGGTGCATCCGGAGGCGGTGCAGTCATTGAAGACCAAGATCGAGAGAGCTATTGCCTCCATGGTCGATCCCAACCACGTCGAGGACAGGGTCATCTTTGAACGCCCCTCCAAGCCGGTTTCCAAACACTTTTCACTGCTGCGGCAGTCGATCGAAGATCGCACCAAGGTGGAGATTGATTACTACTCGATGATGCGTAATAAGACCAGTTCCCGAACCATCAGGCCCTATTTCCTGATGAAAAACCTGGGATATTGGTATTTGACCGGTCATTGCGAAATGCGTAAAGACTTGCGGACCTTCAAATTTGAAAGAATCCTCGCCGTGAAGCCCATCCCGGAAACCTTCTCCGTGCCGGAGGACTTGAATATCGAGAAGTACAAAGAAGATTTCCTGAGATCCATGGGCGGGCACCAGATACGGATCTACTTCGACGCTTCTGTGGCGCCTTGGGTACGAGAGCAGTGGGGCGATGCCGTAAAGAGCGCTGAGGACGACGGAGTGGTACTCTCACTCTCCAGCGAGACTCTCGAATACCCTTCCCGGCTGATCCTGAGCTATGCTCCCCATGCCCGTCCTCTGAGCCCGCCGGAACTCATCGATAAAATACGCCAGGATGCGCAGGAGATCCATGAGAAGTATGGCGCCGGCGCGGTCAACTAGTGCGGGCGGCCGCCCGAGTCAGGTCAGAAACTCTTGTGCGGCCTCGATCCTGATCGGCCTGGACGGCCGCACAAGAAACACTATGAACCTGTTCTGTTTTCGAACATTTCTAATTATTTTTTTGGGGGCCGGGTCTCTTGCTTCCGCCCAAGATCATTCGGCTAAGCGCCTGCTCGAGCATGTTTGGGATGATCAGAAGCAGGTCTGGCTTTTTCCGTTCCAGCCGGAGAGCTGGAAAGAGCCTCGCTTCTGGCTTCTAACTGGAATTTCGGCGGGCTCGTTCGCTATGGATGGCGATATCACGCGCGAGCTAAAGGACGAGAGCGCTCTGGATGGCCTTGATTTCCTCTCATCCGAACCTTCCAACATCGCTGTCCATTCCGTCCCTCTCATCTTCCTGCTCGGAGGGAAGCTCGCCGATAACCGCCACCTGACGGAGTTCGGGTGGAAATCGGCCCAGGCGGCAATCGACGCTATCCTGGTGTCGCGGCTCTTAAAGCTTGCTACACAACGCTCCCGGCCCCACACCGGAGCCGAATACGGCTTTTGGGAAGGCGGCAACTCCTTTCCTTCCGGACATGCCACACTTGCCTGGTCCTTGGCCGCGGTCGCAACTGAACACTTCGAAGAGGAAAAATGGGTGCGTTGGGTGGTCTTCCCTGTGGCGGGACTAATCAGCCTTTCCAGAATCTCTTCCGGCAACCATTTCGCCTCGGACGCTGTCGTCGGCTCGATTCTGGGCTACGGTATCGGCCGATACGCCATCGATTAGCCCTATTGTGATCTCAACGTGAATGACCTTATAATAGATAAGTGTCTTAAAGGCAGTTATTCCTTTTAGAACAGCTCTCAAGGAGGAGGGGAAAATGTTTAAAAAGACAGTCACTTTAGCAATCCTGCTTTTTTTTATCGCTTTTGGCAGCTTCTGCGGACCCGGCGAAGAGGCTGCAGATGAAACTGAGCCAACTGAAATGGAAGAACCGGCCGCCATGGAACAGGATCTGCACGCCGTCGCCAATCTGGCCCCGGCATCAGGCAGCAATGTCCAGGGAACCGTTACCTTCCATCAGACCAATGGCCAGGTGCAAGTTGTTGCTGATGTCACGGGATTGACGCCCGGTACCCACGGTTTCCATGTTCACGAGATTGGAGATTGCAGCGCTCCGGACGCAACCAGCGCCGGAGACCACTTCGCTCCTGAAGGAAACCCGCATGGGGCCCCCGATGCCGCTCAGCATCATGCCGGCGATCTCGGCAATATTGAAGTCGACGAAAGCGGCAATGCTCATCTGGAGATGACCGTAGATTATATTTCCCTGGGCCAGGGGCCTAATTCCATCCTGGGCAGAGCAGTCCTCGTTCACGCAGATCCTGATGACCTCACCAGCCAGCCCAGCGGCAATGCCGGCGCCCGCGTCGCCTGCGGCGTCATCGAAGCCGGCATGGCCGGTGCGGAGACCATGCCGGGATCTCTCGCTGAAGAGACTCCCCAGAGCCCGCAGTAATTCAGTTCAAAAGTTCAAAGTTCCAAGTTCAAAAGCTCTTTGAACTTGGAACTTTGAACTTTGAACTGAATAATCCCGTCTACTCAAGTGATATAATCCGGGTAAGCCATGAAGAGATTCGCTCTGGTTTTCAGCCTTTCAGTCCTCTTTTCAACGGCCGCTCAGGCTGGCCGGAGCAGTTATTTTTTCCTGCCGCCGCGAGATCTTTTCGTTCAGCGCCCTGATTACTTTGTGTACGGAGTTCTGGGAAATCCCTACTTCGGCATGGGAAGTTTTTGCCCGCCTCTGGCCGGACCGGGAGCTTCCTCATTCTTTCCGAGCTTTCATCGGGGCACTTATGAAGTCATTCTCAACGTGCCCACAGGAACGGAAGTCGTGCGGGCCAATTTTGCCGACCTCATCTTCAACGTCAATCCTTCCAATGCCCTGATCTACGTGGATAACAGATTGATCGGCAGCGCCCGGGATTTCGACACTGAAAGAGAGCGTCTGACCCTGCTCGAGGGTGCGCATCATCTGCGCATCGAGTTTCCAGGATACGAAGCCTTCGAGTCCGACATGGAGATCATACCGGATCGGACACTGCATCTGGATATCGATTTGGAATTGCTGGCCACTGACCGCTGACCACTGACCACGGACCGCTGACCACGGACCGCTGACCACTGACCGCTGACCACTGACCGCTGACCGATTTTGGGCTCAACAGTCAGCAGGAAGCCGTTTAATGCCCTCGGCACCTTGCCCGATTCACTGACCAAACCCATTGGCGGCCAAGCGCCAAACCCGGTCAGCGGTCAGTGGTCAGCGGTCAGTGGTCAGCGGTCAGCGCTCAGCTCGTGGTACGGGCACAGCCCAGGCACATCACCACCGTCACAGATGGTTGGGTTTCTACGGGTGACTAAAGCTTCTT
>JBOGJG010000036.1:0-7299 GCA_050747825.1 Acidobacteriota bacterium
CATCTTCTTCGAATCCTGGGATTGGAAGGCACGGAACGGGCCCGTGCCCAGTGCGCAACGATTCGGCAAAAGCTGCTCAAGATCGGAGCGCAGGTCAGGATCAGTGTACGCCGGGTCTTAATAGCCCTCGCCAGCAGTTATCCTTACCAGCAACTTTTCTCCCGGGTTTATAACCCGTGGGCGCCAGCGGCTCGTTAGCCGGGAGAATCACTGGGGAGTTCAAATCAGGCCAGACCATGAGCCCAGCTTCTGTTGCAATTCGTTGCTCTTTATCATCTCCATGAGGACTGGGACCATGCAGCTGCCCAACCGATCTCCGAGCAGCCCTTTCTCAATTGAGAATCAGTATAAGGGAGCCAATTTGAGCCTTAACCTTCATCAGAATACCTTTTGCAATTACTCGGTGAGATATCCGGGTTAATCCCATCCCCAATCATCCCAACCCGCTGGGCGGGAGCCTTCTGGTTCTGAACTCCCTCAACCCGCAGCCGCCGCGAATTCGACACGGCAACCAGCGTGCCTCCTTCATGGAAGATAATCGCAAGACTGAGGCCAGCAACAACCCAAGTCCCAAGTCAGCCGCGAAGACTCCGGATGTCCTGGCCGGAGGGTCCGAACAGATGGCCGACAAGTGCCTCTGCTACCCCACCACGGCCCAAGTGTGAGCGAAAGTAAAGTACTCATCGGGACCCAGCTCAGCCACTCTCCGATGAGCTATGGTTGCAAGTAACGGTCGAATCTGAGGCGAGCCAATTCGTGTGGCAGCGGCAGAAAGCGACCGGCGGTTAGCATCTGTTCGATGTGGTCATAGAGGAGAGATACCTGTGCTTCCGAATTGATTGCCTGAAACCAAATCGGTTCACCTCGGAAATAAATGAGTACGACATTGGCCAGGTTGCATGGACCTAGACATCCGGTGATCGTCAGGTGGACCTGACGCCGAATCCCCCGCGATTTCCACTGGGATTTAAATGCTTCGATCGGGACGGCAGGAAAGTCGCGATCGATGTTACCGCAGCAGCAACCTTTGCAGACGAACACGTGCCCTTCGACAATGCGGCTTCGCTTAACTTCGCCATCCGGTCGCAAGACCTCGATGATCCGATCGTTCTCTTGACTCAGCAAGGGGGATGGCGGCGCTTGGCCGTCGGAATCAATACGCCCTCCGCCGCTGTTTTTCTCTTGAGAAGTCTTCATCATTGGTTTTCCAACGCTCGCCGCAGGTTCTGCGAATATTGATGCTTTAGAAGTTCTTGTCTTCTGCCGTAGCGTTCGGGTATGGCCATCGGAAGCAGCAATGCTCTCGGTCAGAGGTACAACTCTTCAAACAGCGGCAAATTGACGTGGCTTTCGAACCAGCAGGCAAGAGAGTCGTAGCTGCTATCGAGCTCAGGAGAATCCGGAACCGCGCAGTCCAGGACCTCTGAGAGCACCACTGGATGCTCGAAAGCGCCGTGAAGATAGGTGCCGATGCAGCGCTCGTGGCGCATCCCCTCAGGAAGACCGTCTTCCATCACGGCAAACGGCAGAGCAGGCCTCAGAATCGTTGTGCGTCCGGCGTGGATTTCATAGGCGCTGAATGTGACTGCTGCGGGGGTACGAGCTGTCACGGCTCTCGTGACCTTTTCTCCCTCCAAGATCGTTTCGATGGGCAAGATCCCCAGACCTTTGGCGCTGGGTTGGGACGACTCGATGCGCTGCGGATCGAAAATCTGATGTCCCAGCATCTGATAGCCGCCGCAAATGCCAATGACCGTGGCGCCTGCAGCGTGCTGGCTGAGTATCCACTGATCCAGTCCACGCGCCCGCAACCAGGCCAGATCATCAATCGTCGTCTTGGTTCCGGGCAGGAAGATGAAGTCGAACGAGCCATGGGGTGGTTGGGAGATCCAGCAGGCATCGGGCAAGAGGCGGAAGTCGGTGAAGTTGGAGATATGGGGCAGGCGAACGATGCCGACTCTCGGACGGCCTTCAAAACCGGGGAGCTGTGGAGTCCTCTGTCCTTTGTGATCGAGAACGGCACTGTCCTCTGCCGCCAGGTAGAGATCTGGTGAAAATGGAAACACACCGAGGCAAGGGCGTGCGGAACGTTCCTCCAGGATCCGAACGCCATCTTCAAACAGCGTGGGATCGCCCCGAAAGCGATTGACCGCGAAGCTCCGCACCAAACGGCCTTCCACTTCGGGCAGCAGCCAGAAAGAGCCAAGCAGGGAGGCGAAGATCCCGCCACGGTCAATGTCGGAAACTAGCAACGCAGGCGCGTCCAGCCGCACGGCCAGTCCAAGGTTAACCAGGTCACGCGACTTCAGGTTCAGTTCAGCTACGCTACCAGCGCCTTCAATCACCACCACCTCGAAACGCGCTGCCAGCCGCTGGTAGGCATCAAGTACTTGCTGCAGGAAAAAGTCGAAATGCTCGTAGTATTCCCGGGCTCGAAGGTTGCGCCAGACCTTGCCATTTAGCACCACCTGGCTGCCCTGATTGGAGGTGGGCTTGAGCAGGATCGGGTTCATATCAGGCTCAGGCTCAAGCCGGCAGGCCTCCGCTTGTGCTACCTGAGCCCTGCCAATCTCTCCGCCTCCACAAGGGAAGGAATTGTTCGACATGTTCTGAGCTTTAAACGGAGCCACCCGCAAGCCGCGCCTGAACAGGTGACGGCAGACTGCCGTGGCCATCCAGCTCTTGCCAACCCCTGAGCCTGTTCCACCGATGAAAATTGCTTTGGCCATTAACTGAACTCCAGCAGCAAGTCCGTGCCACCCAATCAGGATCCACAGGACTGCTGACATGAGTTTTTCGCCGCTGGTCTCTCAAGCGGCTGGTTCGATCTCCCTTCCGGATAGGGTGAGTGACGGTGAAAGACGAAGACCGGAGTTCCGTTTGCCGCGCCCACTCTCTCGGCATCCACCCGGAAGACCTGCCGCAGCGTGGCTTCCGTGACCACCTGGGTGGGAGGACCAAAGGCAGCAAGACAGCCACAGTCCAGCAAGGCTACCTGCGAAGCGTATCGAGTGACAGCATTGAGGTCGTGACTGGCGACCATGATGGCTTTGCCTTCGGCGGCCAGACGCTGGCAAAGCTCCAGGATTTCCAAGGCATGGTCGATGTCGAGGTTGGCGGTGGGTTCGTCCAGCAGCAGGATCTGGGACTGAGTCGCCAGACTGCGAGCAATGAGCACGCGCTGCCGTTCGCCGCCGGAAAGCGTAGTCACCAGCCGATGGCGCAGGTGGTCCACGGCAGCCTTTTGCATGGCAGCTTCCGTGGCGGCCCGATCCTCGGCGGTCTCCCGGGCAAGTCGCTGCCGGTGCGGATGGCGGCCCATCTTGACAATCTCCTCCACTGTAAATGAGAAATCAATATGAGTGTCCTGCGGAACAAACGCAACGGTGCGAGCCGCTTCCCGGCGGGAGAGATGGCGTAAGTCGCGTCCCTCAAGCAACACCCGGCCACCGGACGGCTGCCTCAGGCCAGCCATGACGCGCAGCAGCGTCGACTTTCCCGAACCATTAGGGCCAATCAAGCCCACCACCTGCGTTGGTGCCAGATGAAGGCTGATGTTCTTCAGGAGCCAGCGTCTTGCCAGCTGGAAGCTGATCGAGCTCAAGTCAATACCGGTCATCCGCGTTGTACCTCGCTGTAGCGGCGTACGAGCAGGAAAAGAAAGAAGGGAGCACCGCAAAGTGCCGTGAGGATGCCCAGGCGGACTTCCGTCGGTGGATGAACGGTTCGCGCGGCCAGGTCGCACAAGATCAAAAATACCGCTCCCGCCAAAGCGCTGGCAGGAATCAAGATTCGGTGAGAAGGTCCCAGCAGCAGGCGAACCGTATGGGGAATAATCAAGCCCACAAAGCCCACCATGCCGGCCACAGCCACGGACGCTCCGGTCAGCAGCGCTGCGGTCGTCATGATCACCCGCTTGAGCGGCTCCACCTCAATGCCGAGTGAGGCTGCGATGTCTTCTCCATGCAGAAGTACATCCAGTTCTCGAGAGAAGAGCAGGGCCACCACAATCCCGATGAACGTAAAGGGCGCGTTGAGCCAGACATGGGTCCAGGAGCGGCTATCCAACCCACCCATCATCCAGAAGACAATTTCCTGGGCGATCTGCCAGTTGACAATGCTCAGTGAAATCAGCAACGACGACAGAGCGCTCAGGAGCGCACCCAGCGCGATGCCAGCCAATAGCAGGGTGGAAACGGGAGTCACCCCGCCCTGGGTTGCGATGGCGTAGACCACAAACAAAGCCAGCAGCGCCCCCGCGAAAGCTGCCAGTGGCAGCCAAACAACAGAGTGGGTCGTCCAGCCGGCTACAAAGACGATGACGGCTCCCAGGACGGCGCCGGCACCCACTCCCGTGATGCCGGGCTCCGCCAGTGGATTACGGAACAAGCCCTGCATCTGGACCCCCGCCACAGAAAGGCCGGCACCCACTAACGCCGCCACCACAACCCGCGGGACCCGGATCAGCCAGACGATCACCTGGTCGGCCCTGGTGATCGCGTGGGTGTCAATCCATCCCTCCGGCAGGAGGTGCCCACCGATCACGCGCAGCGTCACATCCCAACTCACCTGCGTGCTGCCGATCGCAATGCCCGCCACGGCGGTGACGCACAGCAGCGGCGTCATGAAGCCGTAATAGAGGGAAAGCTTCAGACGGAGACGGCGCGGCGGAGAGCAGGCCGCGCTTTCAGGCGGAGGTGCCGCCCGCAAATGGGGCGCCGGTGCCTCAACGATTTCGGAGTCTACTGGAGCACTGCTCATTCCTGGTCCTTTCTCCGTTCCTCGGAACCCGTCGGCGCCCCTGGCTTGGAATAGATGGCGTCAGCCATGGCATTCAAGAGCAAGGTGCTGTAGGGTGACATGGGCAAGAAGACGTTGTTCTCGAAAACGAGAATCTGACCTTTCTTGGCGGCCGTCGTGAGCGCGATGGCGGGATCTTGGAGCAGCCGCGCCAGTATCTCTCCGGTCTTGCCCCGATCGGCACCGGAGACGATCCACTCGGGATCCCACCGGAGCACCTGTTCCGTATTGACCGAGTCGTATCCCTTCAAGCCATGATCGGCACCGAGATTGATGCCGCCCAGTGTGCGGACAATGTCGTGGAATAAGGTCTGGCTCCCATAGCTATAACGCCCCGCATATCCCAGGATGCGCGGTGGAGGCCATCCTGACGGCCTGCGGGATCGCCCCCGATCCACTGCCCGTCGAAACTGCTCGCTGAGTCGCCCCGCACTTTCATCCTCACCCGTCAAATAGCCCACCAGCAGAATATTCTCGGAAATCTGGTTCAAGGTCGTGAACGCAGTGAACAGACGAAAGGTCGGGATGCCGGCGTTCCTAAGCAGGCTGGTGTAGTCGGCCCGCCCGCTGCTGGAAACTAGGATGAGGTCGGGATCGACGCGCAACACGCGTTCCGGGTCGGTAGCAATAACCGGGCGATGGCGTTCCGCCCACTGGTAGACATTGCTGAAGGATCGCTGATAGGCACTTTCGCTCACCGCAACCACACGATGGGGCGGGACGATAGAGTAGACAAAGTCGTCAATTGACCAATACTGGGAGACGATGCGTTGTGCAGGCCGCGCCATCGTCACCCTGTAGGCCTCGGTGTCCAGAGCCTGCCGAGGGTAGGCAGAAATTCCGATGCGGAACGAAGCCTTTTGGGAATCCCGCATGACCCGCGGGAGTTCCAGCAGGCTGCTGGTTTGCCCAGCACGATGGATGCCCCAGGCGATAAACAAGATGGCGCCCAGCAGGAGGGGAAAAGCGCAGCGAGCACAGGTCGTGTTCATGGCAAAATCTTCAAGACGTTTTCATGCGGAAGCCTGCTGAGTACCAATCTCGGGAAATGGCAGCTGCGCGGTTACCTCAAAACTTTCCGGGATGGGTTCTCCCAAAAGGTGATGGCGCAGCTGGTAATACAGTTCCAGCCGGCTCCAGTCGGGCTGTCGCAAGAGCTGCTGCTCGTCGCTGATGTGGGCATTGGGCAAAAACACTGTTGTCATCTGTTCGCCGTAACCGTTCCACAGCCGCAGTCCCCAGCTTCTGCCGCCCCCGCAGCCGCGTCCACGCCTCTCAAAGAGGGCCGCTTTGGCCACCGGCCGGTTTCGGCGTAGCTCTTCGGAGGTTGTTCCCCGGTGCGGGCCGATGCAGAGATGAAAGTGCCAAAAGCCAACATCGACCGTCAGATAGCCATCGGAAATCCTCACTGCTGGCGCTTCGGCAAAGCGGACCTCGAAGACCGCGCCTTCAAGGCAGGGACCCACAACAATGCGCTGCCAATTCTCGGCAAAGAGCGTGTGGACCAGTTCTTTCATCACAGGCTCCGCTGGCTCGAAGTACGAGTAGGCTGTAATTGCGTCGTCGAGATGCTGAACATAGGTATCAAAGCGGGGACTGAGTACAGAAGCATTCATCGATATAAGTCTCCTTTGGTGTTGGACCAAGTGGCAAGGCGGGTTGTCCAGAATCCCGCCCAGGATGGTTTTTCATCACTTCGGCAGATCATTCACCTTCTCCACCAGAATCAGAGCAGCATCGCCGAGAAAATGAGACGTCGTCAAAAGCAGCCGGGAGGGGATGAGGACGATGCGCTTCTCTTGAACAGCCGCAACCGAAGCGAGCTGGCCATCGCTCAACAGTTGTTCCTGCCAGCCCCGGTCCCGTTCATACCCGGTGCCGATGACCACCAGATCCGGGTTGAGGCGGACGACCTGCTCCTTGTCAATCTTGGCGTGCCCCCGCAGACCGGCTTGGGCTGCGACGTTGGCCAGGCCAGCCGACGACAAAATAGCATGGATGGTGGTGTCTGTCCCCGCTGTCCAGTTGCCGGGTGCAAGATACAAACAGCGCCATCGCTTTCGGCTGGGGTTCAGCTTTCGACTTGCCGCCTCCAGCTTGCGGCGCATCTCGCCAATCAGCGACTCGGCCACCGGGCCGGAGCCCACGGCCGCGCCAATGGTGCGGAGATTTGATTCAATGTCTTCCACAGTCTTGAACTCGCTGAGTTCGATCACTGGAATGGCGGCCTCGCGGAGCAATGCCTTCAGTTCCGCGTTCGAATAGCGAGCCGCGAGGACCAGATCGGGACGCAGCGCGATCAGCGGCTCGGCGCCCCGGTCCATGATGGCGGGCAACCTTTTGGCCACGTCAGCCACATTGCTGACTTCGGGCCGGGGCGCATAGCGCGACAGGGCGATGATCCGGCCCGGCTCAACCAGCGAGACCAGGATCTCGTCGGTGCCAAGCGCCAGCGAGGCGATGCGGACCGGCGGCCGTGGGCCGGCGGCTGCTTTGAAC
>JBOGJG010000037.1:0-16721 GCA_050747825.1 Acidobacteriota bacterium
GAGCGCTTCGGCCGCTATCCTCTGGATCCCACCATAGCTTTGGTAATCAAGCAGTAAAGACCTCAGACCTCAGGCCTTCTTATTAGACCGCAAATCCGTGTTGTCGCCGGTGATGAGGTCCGTCGAACGCCTGGGTTGACTTGAACCTCTCGTAGCGGCCGTCGGTGGCCAGGTCCTTGACGCCGGCCAGCAGTTCACGTTTTTCCGCTTCCTCCATGGGCTTGAAGTTGCGAGCCACGGAGAGGCTCTGCTGCAGGTCTTCCTCTGAGAGGATCCCCACCACCAAAGAAGAGACCGGCAGGCTCAGAGCATAGTGAATACATTTGCGGGCTGAGATTCCCGCCTGTGTGGGAATGGGAGCCCTGGGATAGCCTCCGCCCAGACTTTTCATCCCGATCACGCCGACGCCCTTTTCGAGGCACTTTGGCACCACTTCATTCTGGAAACTACGGTAGTGGGCGTCCAGGACGTTGATCGGCATCTGCGCGCTGTTCCAGGCGTGAGGTTTCTCCAGCATCTTGATGTGGATGCGGGGGTCCTTGTGGCCGGTGAAGCCGATATAGCGGATTTTTCCCTCCTTTTGAGCCTCGAGGGCCGCCTTTATGCCGCCTTTCTCAAAAACCCAGTCCGGGTCGTTGTCGTAGACCATTTCGTGGAATTGCCAGAGATCGATATAGTCGGCCTGAAGCCTGCGCAGGCTGTCTTCCAGGTTCCTGAGGGAGCCCTGGTAATCTCGCTCGCAGTTCTTGGTCATCAGGAAAGCCTTCTTGCGGTATCCATTCTGAGCCAGAGCCCGGCCCATGATTTCTTCGCTGGCGCCGTCATGATAATCCCAGGCGTTATCAAAGAAAGTAATTCCCTGATCGATTGCGGCATGCATGAGGCGAATCGACTCCTGAGGATCCTCTACGGCGCCGATATGCCAGCCACCCAGGCAGAGGATGGACACCCTTTCGCCGGTATTTCCCAAAGGACGCGTGGGGATTCCATTCGCGGAGTCCTCGGTCTGCGCGAGGATCTGCTGCGCCATGCTGCTCGCTGCCAAAGCGCCCAAGGTCTTTCCGACGAATTCTCTTCGCGTAGTCTCGTTACTGGACATTTCTCACCTCCGGATGGGCTCAAGGATAACGAAAGACACTCGGTTTGTGCAATTTTTCGATTGCAATAAAGGAGTATGGGTTTTAAGTTAAGGGCGCTATGAAAGATAAAGAAACTTATTCCATTGAGCTGGAGCGGTCGATGTACGAATTCATGGAGGAAATGGCCCAGCAATACGGCCTTCCTGACGTGAGCAAAGCGATGCGCTGTTTGATCAACTACGCCCGCGAGGAGAATACCGAGCACGAAAACATCTTCGCTGAAATTCGCTGCGTTGACTGCTGAGCTACAGGGTCAGTCTCTGTGCCCTTCGGGCTAACCGCACTTATCGCAATGGTTCAGGTGTTCCCTGAGGGCCTCCAGGTCTGCACTCCCGCGAAGAGCAACTTTCGTTCTGAACTCACACCCGTTTTGAGCGTGCTTGGCTGCATCTCGAATCTTCAATGCCAGCGCTCGGTCGAGCTCAACTTCTCCTGAGATCCAGCGATAGAATGTGACCGGGCGCAGTCCGAGTTTTCGAGCCAGATCGGCTCGGTTCAGACCCAAAATACTGCAAATGGCGTATACCTGATGGATGAGGTTCGAACGTTCTTCTTTATCAGTTTCCAGCCGGGGCACAGTAACCGCTCCTTACCAACCCCCAACACTATTTCTACCACCTTTGCACAAAATTGCGAAGATCAGCTATTTTATTTAATCAGCTATTTTAGTTAATTGTGTGCAAATGAACGGCCTCGACAGCGGGCTGGTGCAGCGATTCATAGAAGAAGGCTTTATTCGGCTCAACCAGGCCTTCCCTCGGGAACTGGCTTATCAAGGCCGCAAACTGTTGTGGCGCGATACCGGGTGCGACCCTGATGATCCGCAGACCTGGAGCCGGCCGGTCATTCGTCTGGGTGATTACGGTCAAGAGCCGTTCCGGCAGGCGGTGAACATGCCCCTGCTGCACGCTGCTTTTGACCAGTTCGTCGGTCCAGGGCGCTGGCTTCCGCGATCCAGCCTGGGCACCTTTCCGGTCCGTTTCCCGGCGCCGCATGATCCGGGCGACAGGGGGTGGCATGCCGAGGCGAGTTTCCAGGGAAACGACGGGTCCTGGCGGCTGAATGTAAACTCCAAAGGACGCGCTTTGCTGATGCTTTTTCTCTTCTCTGACGTGCCGATCTCCTCCAGAGCAGGACGGCGCGAGACTGGATCAGTGCGCGGCGTTTGCTGAACCGAAAGGAATTAATCGATGCAGCATAGACCCATACTGACCGATGCAGAAGCGCGTGAGGTTATCGCCGCTTTGAGGACTTGCGGGAACAGGAAACACCCATCACCACTCCAGATTGGCCCACGCCGGACCCTGCCGCCCTGTACGGGCTCGCCGGTGACATCGTCAGGGCGATAGAGCCGCACACTGAGGCTGACCCCGCCGCCTTGCTGGTGCAGATGCTCACGATGTACGGTAGCGTGATCGGGCGGGACGCCTACTTTCCGGTACAGTCGGACCGCCATCATTGCAACATCTTTTCCTGCC
Source organism: Acidobacteriota bacterium (assembly GCA_050747825.1). Taxonomy (GTDB): domain Bacteria; phylum Acidobacteriota; class UBA6911; order RPQK01; family JBOGJG01; genus JBOGJG01. The sequence continues at coordinate 2,618 of JBOGJG010000037.1, forward strand.
TGGTCGGAAATACGGCCAAGGGACGCAAGGGAACTTCTCAGGCACACATTATGCGGGTGTTTCGTGACGTAGATGAGATATGGGCACAAGATTGCGTCGTCCACGGACTCAGCACGGGAGAGGGACTCATCTGGGCCGTGAGAGATGCCATCGACGAGACAAAACCCGTTCGAAGCAAGGGCAGATACACCGGCGAGTCTGAGACCACAACGGTAGACTACGGCATCACCGACAAGCGCTTGCTCGTCATCGAGTCGGAGTTTGCCCGCCTGCTGAACGTGATGCAACGCGACAGTAACACACTGTCGGCGGTGATCCGTCAGGCATGGGACTCCGGCGATCTACGGACGATGACAAAAGCATCTCCTGCCAGGGCGACAGGCGGCCGTTGCGGGAACGCGTGACGGCCGCCGTGGAGTTTGGACGCAGGGCGGGGGAGCTACGCCGCGACGAGCGGGCGTGTACTCTGTGGCGGACCGTATATGCCGACCTGTCGGCAGGGCGGGTGGGATTACTCGGGAGCGTCACCGCGCGGGCGGAGGCGCAGGTGGTAAGGCTGGCGGCACTCTACGCGCTGCTGGATCGGTCCCGCTACATCGCGAATGAGCACCTGCGGGCCGCACTGGCTCTGTGGAACTACTGCGACCGGTCGGCGCGCTGGATCTTCGGGGACGCGATTGGGGACCCCATAGCCGACCAGATCATGAGCAGCTTAAGGGCGGCAGGAGATGCCGGAATGAGCCGGACAGAAGTCAATCACCTGTTCGGACGCAATCAGCCGGCCCACAGAATCACTCACGCACTCACCGCACTGGCGCAATCTGGAACGATCGAGAGGGAGAAAACCAGGGGCACCGGCCGCCCTGTGGAAATATTCAGGACTACGAAATAAACGAATTAAACGAAATAAGCCTAATCACAGAGATTTACAGGTTATGCCGGCGACGAATTAATCCAAAATAAGTCTCGCTTCAGGGCCTTATTTCGTATTAATTCGTCAGACCGGAATGTCTGAAAAGCCCGCCAATAGGCTTTTTTCGTTTAATTCGTTTATTCCGTAGCAGGAGTCCGGCAATGAATTGATGACCGCTCGCGAGCATCTGATTGACGCTCTGATGGAATCCATCATGACGGGTCTCGATCCAAACCACTGAAGAAGCCGAAGACGGTGAAGGAAAGGAACGGACGGACTAATCAGGCGTCTGACTTAAACCCATAGCGGCTTAAATTTCCCCCTGACTCGGAACCCTTGGCGACTCGGAATTCAGACCTGACTGCAAGACATATCCAGTGCAAGATTTGCACGAGCGAGCCGTTTCGTTATTGTTCACCGCCGTCGATCGGTGATATAACCTGAATAGAAATGACGCAGGTTTTGATGAAGTTCGAGCTACCGGCCACCCTCAAGAAAAAAGGTAAGTGGTTTGTCTCCAGTTGCCCGCTGCTGGACGTGAAGAGCCAGGGCGAAACTGAGGAAAAGGCCATCGAGAACCTTGTGGAGGCGCTGACCCTGTTTTTCGTGAGCTGCTTTGACAGGGGCGCCCTCGATGAGGTTCTTAAGGAATGCGGATTCACACCGGCGGGCAAGCCCGGTTTTTCTCACTTCCCGAAGAATACTTTCCCCGTGGACGTTCCGATTCCCTTTCTCATTGATTCGTCCCGCCACGGATGCCGCGCCTAACCCCGCAACACTGGAAAAAGCTGGTCTGCGTACTCGAAAAATGCGGTTTCAGGCACGAACGGACCAGCATCACACGTCGTTCTGTCCAAGCCGGGAATCCTGCGCCAACGTTTTGTTTGCCGATAAGAGCGGAGCTCAGTCCGAAGCTCAAGTTTTTTATAAGTCCTGATGTCCTGATGGCGGCGGCCCGGCCCAGGGCCACACTTTACCGCGACCGACGTGCAGGAGGGAGCGGCAGATTGCAAGCCGCATGACAGCGACCGTAGGGGCTGGCGGGCGACTCATGGCGATCATTGACGCTCGAAATAGGTTCGAACTTGGTGGAGACGAAGGGATTCGAACCCTCGACCTCCTGAGTGCGATTCAGGCGCTCTTCCGGGCTGAGCTACGTCCCCACGAGGAGTGCCTATTCTAACTGAAATCGGAGTGCGAAGACCAGCCGGGGAGGCTGCGGGCCGAGCAGCTTTCCAAACCGTGGCGCCTGCGCGGGCGCCCGCATTCCCTTCCTCGACAGGACCACTCGTGGCGTTCAGATCCCAGGCCGGCAAGTAGAGATATAAGCCGAATTCTGTCCCCTCTGGCGAGGGCGGCGATCATTCATCTAGGGATTGAGTCACCCCAATCCTCGAGCGGCCTACCCGCTCCGTCTAGGGCCGGGCCAGCCCATATGCGGAGCCTATTTGGCCTTACACCACGTGGGGTTTGCCATGCCTTCGGTGTCACCACCAAAGCGGTGGGCTCTTACCCCACCTTTTCACCCTTACCGCGGCAGCTCAAGGCCGCCGAGGCGGTATCTTTTCTGTGGCACTTTCCGTAGGGTCGCCCCTCCTTCCCGTTAGGAAGCACGCTGCCCAATGGTGTTCGGACTTTCCTCCCCCCGCGTCCGGCGCTGCCGTGCGCGGGCGGCGATCACCCTCTCTACTTGCCGGAAACCTATCTTAACACTAGTTTTGAGTTCGGATGAGCCCGCGACTCACACTCCCGGCTTCCATCTGAATCAACTCGCCGTAGACCTTTCCAAAGCTCACGTCGGCTTCAAACTTCACCGGGATCCGGAATTCATCCTGCGAATACCAGATTCGAAAGCCTCCACCGTTTTTGAACAGCCCGCCCTTGGTACTCAGCTTGATAGCCTTGAAATTTCCCAGATTCGTATGGACCGTCTCATTCTTATCAACCGTGGTCACGACCTTCCTGCTTTTCCCGTCGTCGCTCAGGTAAATGAAATATTCTTCTCCGGGCGCCATATCCCGTACCCGGGCCACGTAGAACACCGAAAGAATGTCAGTCAACGGACCCAGCAACCCCTCAACCTTCTCATTGCGAAGCTCCTGGGGAGGATTCTTGGCCACATCTGTCTCCCGGACCAGCAGGTAGTCCCCGCTATAATTGAAGAGAACTTCCACATCGCGCTTCCGACTTCCTTCACGAGTCTGTTTCAGGAATCGGTAAGACCGGAAATCGTCCCGATCGATGATGGACTCGAAGTAGTCGCGAACCTGCAATCCCGCAATCGAGCTCAAGAGGCCATCGGAGACGGCTCTGGCCGAAATCGTATAAGTCGGAGTCTTTCGGTACTGCGAATTGGTGAGATTGAGGCTCAGTTCCCCCGCTTTAAAGGCGGGGATCAAAAACAGAGGCTTCCAGTTCACCTCATAGACCAGTTTCTCTCCCTCGCGAAAGGGCACGGAATATTGGTCCTCGAAATCCAGCAAATGCCTGGGCGCCTGCTTTGTGAAGACAGGGGCCAGCCCAGCCGCCACAGCAATCAATAGGCCCAAAGCAATCAAAAAACGTCTTTTCATGAGCTCTACACCATCTTTAGATAAATCAAAACCGCGAAAAAGATCAATCCGATGACAGCGTTGTATTCACGATTTAAGATGACGAGGCGCCACTGAAAGTTGCTGGTTTCGGGCCGATCCGAGGAGCGCCTTACCCGAAGACCCGGGAGGAAAAGGGGCACCTCCCGACGATAGGCCTCAAATTCAGCTCCGAAAGCCCGCCGAAGTTCCTTTTCTTCCTTGTGCATCACCGGCAAATAAATCAAGAGAAAGAAGCTCGTGAAGAGGAGGACCAGCCAGAGTTGTGAACCCGCCAGGGTGAGCCCGAGTCCCAACAGAAACGAACCGAAATAAAGGGGACTACGAGTCCACCTGTAGGGCCCTGAGACGGCCAGTTTCCGGCCTTTCTCGATATGTCCTGAAGCCCATATTCGGAGGGCCATACCAAGCAGGGCTATGCCGATCCCGACGGCGAACCAGGTGGAGTGAGGCCCAGCGAAAATCAAAAAAAGGGCAGCGTAAGCAAATCCGGCCGGCACCCGAATCTTCTGAAGATTCTTCATAGCTTCAGACGGCGTACCAGGGCCTCAAAGACTTCTTCTACGGGAATGTCCATGCAGATGAATTGGTCGCAGGTCCGTTTATAGGAATCCGAGCAGGGAAGATAGCGCTTTACGACCAGATCGCTTGAACTAAAGGGTCCGTTCCGCCAGGGACTGGTCGGTCCCATGATGGCAACGGTGGGAGTTCCCATGGCCACTGCCAGATGCAAAGGTCCCGTGTCTCCTGCCACCAGCAACCGCGATCGCCGGCAAAGCGCCGCAAATTCCAGAATGGAAGTGGGAAAGGTAATCAGAGGCGCGGGAGATGCCGACTGCCGCGCCTGCTCAATAAGCCCCTCCTCTCCAGGCCCATACGTAAATACGACCGGCAGCTTCAACTCCTTCTTAATGCGTTGAAAAAGACGGCCGTAATCCCGCGCCGGCCAGAGTTTCGTGACCCACCCGGCTCCCGGATTGATCAAAACTGGATTCCGGATGCCGTGTTCACGCAGCTTTGTGCCGACATAGTTTTCAGCTTCCGGCGGGATCTCCAGAGGAATCAGCGGACTGGCTCCATTGCAGGATGTGATTTCCGGGCCAAGCCATGAAAGCAGGCTGAGATTCTGCTCGATCACATGGCGTTGCAGACCTTTCTGGCGGGGAGCGACGCGGGTGTAAAAGCGTCCGGCTGCCGGCTCGCGCAGATCATCTCTCGAGAAGCCAATCACCTCGCGGGCGCCCGAGAGCCGGCCCAAGACGGCAGACTTGACCAATCCCTGAAAATCAAGGGCGATATCAAAGCGCTCTTTTCGAAAGGCCCGAATCAGCCCTGCCGGCTCGCGCAGGAAAGATAAGCCACGCCGCCACGCGCGTGTATCCGCCGGCCAGACCCGCGCAATGCCGGGTACTCGGGCGAGAAGCGGCTCATATGCGGGTTCAGAGAGCCAATGGACCTCCGCTCCGGGGAACGCTCCAGCAATCCGCTGCTGAGCGGGGAGGGCATGGACGATGTCCCCCAGCGAGCTGAGCCGTACGATCAAAACCTTTCGCGGAGATCCTGGCATTTTTAAAGCGTCCCCTGTACTTTTCGAAGGTAATCGCGCGTGGAGTGATCTTTGGGATCGCCTACGATGGCAATACGGCCGCCGTAAGCCAATACAGTATCTCTTTCGGGAACGGACTGAGCCGTGTAATCGGTGCCTTTGGCATGAATATCCGGCTGCAAATTGCGCAGCACCGGATCAGCCGTCGTGTTGTCAAAGATGAGGACATAATCGACACAGGAGAGCGCCGACAAGATCTCAGCTCGCTCCCGTTCAGCCATCAGAGGCCGGCCTTCGCCTTTCAGGCTTCGGACCGATTCATCCCCATTCAACCCCACTACCAGGATATCCCCAAGAGCGCGCGCCGCCTGCAGGTAGCGAATGTGCCCGACGTGAAGGAGATCAAAGCAGCCGTTGGCGAAGACGACCGTTTTGCCTTCGTCTTGCAAGCCATGGATCAACTGCCGCAGGGTAGGCAGATCTTTGAGCTTATCCGGCGATGCCATCGAATTTCTCCAGAGAGCCCCTCAACTCGGCACCATTTACGGTGGCAGTTCCCCTCTTCATCACGACTATCCCTCCGGCCCTATTAGCCAGGAGAGCGGCCTCTTCGAATTCGGCTCCTGCCGCCAAAGCCGTCGTGTAGGTGGCAATCACCGTATCGCCCGCCCCGGTGACGTCGGCTACTTCATCAGAGCCGAAGACCGGAATATGCGTGACTTTTGATTCCTCAAACAGGGACATTCCCATTTTGCCCCGCGTCACCAGCAGAGCCTCCAGCTCCCACTCCTGGCGCAGACGCATTCCAACCTCCTCCAGCAATGGGCCGGAGCCAATCTTCTTCCCCAGGGCGGCTTCAATTTCGCTGATGTTGGGGGTCAGAGAGGTTGCGCCTCGGAAGGCTGCCGCGTTGTCTCTGGAATCAACCACCACTACCTTTTGATGCCGGCGTGCCAGTTTCAGCACGCACTTCCAAAGACTCGGAGCCATGTTGCCCAGGCTGTAATCGGACACGATCACAGCCTGCACTACGGGGATCAGCTCAGAAAAAGCCTGCAGGATTTTACCTTCATGCCTTTGTCCGAGCCGGCACGGATACTCGTAGTCCACGCGGACCACCTGCTGACGAAAAGAATGAAATGATCCAGCCAGAATTCGGGCTTTACGAGTGGTTCGAAATTGAGGCTCGCGAAACACATAGCTCTTCTGGACCCGGTCGGGCCAGGTGGCCAGGAGCAGGTCGGCCTCCTGATCGTCTCCAATATATCCCAGTGGAATAGGGGTGGCTCCCAGGCTTGCCACATTGGCCACCGTGTTGGCCCCCCCTCCGGGGAGCGTACGCGTTTCCTGATATTTCAGGATCAACACCGGAGCCTCGCGTGAGACTCTGGATATCTCGCCGAAGACGAAGTCGTCCAGCAGAAAGTCTCCCAGCACCAGGATCTTGACGTTTTCAAAACGGTCAATGATCGGATTGAATCTTTTCTTCACTGGATTTTCTCAAAATCCATTCAACGGCTTCCAGGACATCTTCGACGATACGATCGGGAATGGTCAATACGTCTGCTTCGTCAGTGATTTCCTTGTCCTTAATCGAGTCCCACTCTCCCTGCCCATAACCTGTCTTGACCAGAATCGACTTGCATCCAGCTCGCCGGGCCGTCATCACGTCCAGCAGCTTGTCTCCCACGAGATAACTCTGGTTCAAGTCAATGTTCAGTTCCCGCTGGGCACGCTTGATCAATCCTGGTTGGGGCTTTCTGCAATCGCAAGCCTGCCCGTTACCTGCCTCGGGATGATGAGGGCAGTAAAAAAAGGCATCAATCCGGGCGCCTTCTCTTTGAAAGGCATCGGACATGAAGCCGTGCAAAGCGCGCAGGTCGTCCTCGCTTAGCAGTCCTCGGGCGACGGCCGATTGATTCGTGATCACTACAACCAGACGGCCGTTCTGGTTGACCTGGCGCACAGCCTCCAGCGCGGCAGGATAAACCCGCAGATCCTCGCGGCGCGTGAGGTACTGAGTTTCCTCAATCAGGGTTCCATCGCGGTCGAAGAAGACGGCAGGTTTAGGCTGTAGGCTTGAATCGGCAGGGTTTCGCATGTACTGGACTATTTTGCAACGTGAGATGAGTAAATTCCAATCTCCAATCTCCTACAGCCTACAGCCTGATAACAGGCGGCAGGCTGTCTCATAAACCTCCTCCACCTCAATGCGACTGAAGCAGCGTAAATCGATGGGGCATTCGCGCAGAAGACAGGGACTGCATTCCACGTGTTTGTGGATCACTACGGATCGAGGGTCGAATGGTCCGGTGGCCCTATCGTCAGTGGATCCGAACAGAGCAATCTGAGGGACAGAGAGCGCAGCCGCCAGATGCATCGGTCCTGAGTCGTTGCTGATGAAGAGACGGCACAGTGAGATCAGGGCGATCAGAGTAGAAAGATCGGTTTGCCCGGAGAGGATTGCAGGCGAGAACCTCATGTTGGCCTGGATCTCCTCCGCAATCTTCAGCTCTCCCGAGTGGCCGATAATGATGACGTTCGCATCCTGGTCACGGACCAGCCGGTCTGCCAGCGATGCGTATCGATCCGTAAACCACCTCTTGGTCGGGCCGTAGTAAGCGCCCGGATTCAGCCCGACCAGAGGCCGGCTTGAATCAACGTTGTTCTGTTCGAGCAAGGTCTTTGCCTGAGCCAGACCTTCTTCTGTCGGGTTGAGCCTGATATCCGGCCTAAAGGTGCGACAGTTCAAGTAATCGACCGGTGAGAGGCGGGTCTGGTAGAGCAGATCAAGATAATAGAAAACCTGGTGGCGATGGCTGTCTTTGATCCGCGGATGGGCGTGGCGGGTCAGGAAAAGACCCCGGCCTTCAGTGCTGTAACCGATTCGTTCGGGGATGCGGGCCAGATAGACCATGAGAGCCGCCTCGAAGGCATTTTGAAAAAGAACGGCGCCCTCGAAGACGCGCAGCTTGTGCCGCATCTCCCTGACGCGCCTGAAGCTGGACTGGCCTTCCTCCAGGAGAAGGATTTCATCCACAAGACACTGGCCTTTATAGAGCCCGGCGACCCACGGCCTGGCCAGCAGCGTCAAACGATGGTCGGGAAAAAGTTGCCGGATTTCCCGTAAAGCCGGCAGCGACATGACACAGTCGCCGATCCAGTTCGTTGCGCGGACAAGTATTCGATGATCGGCCATTTAATCTCTAGGACATGTTCTCAATCAGAGTGAGAAGATGGGACTGATAAAGTTGCACATCAGGAGTCTTTGTCTCAATTTCCATCGTGAAGATTTGTCCCTGCTCGAACAGAAGCCTTTCCAAACGCACCGCGTCCTTGGCTGTCGTAACGATCGCCTGAGCCCCATTCTCCTGGCGACTCTTTATAACCTGATCCAATTGCGCCTGACTATAGAAATGATGGTCTCGGAACAGGAAGTGATCGATGATCCGCATTCCCAGACCTTGAAGGTCCTGCAAAAAGACCTGAGGATTCCCGACAGCCGCCAGTGCAATCACGCTTTTCCCGGCAAACTGGCCGGCGTTGAAGCGTTCTCCACTTTTTAGATCAACAAAGGCGCCGGCTTCATGATGGAAGAGAAATAAAGGGGCAGTGGGGTTTTTCTCGCGAATCGTGGACATCAGCTTTCCGAGGTCGTCCTTTAGATGCGATCGGGTCAGGGCGATCTGATCGGCGCGTTCGATCGCTGCCAGCGGCTCTCGCAATCTGCCGGCCGGGACCAGCCTGCCGTTTCCAAACGGGTCGCTGGCATCGATCAGCAGGATGTCCAGGTCACGCCGAAGCTGCAGGTGCTGGTAGCCGTCATCCAGAAGGTAGATGATCCTGTCAAAACTCCCTGCCAGAGACCGGCCTGTGCGGTAACGATTCTTTCCGACCAGGATCGGAACTCCGCTGAGCTGCTGTGCCAGCAGATAAGGTTCATCCCCGCAGTCGGCCGGGCCGCACAGAATTCTTGCGCCGTCGCTCACCAACAAGCTGGAGTGCTCGAACTTACCCCTGTAACCCCGGCTCAGAATGACCGGCTGGTATCCCGAGCGTTGCAGAAGCCGGGCCAGGAAGGCCACGAAGGGAGTCTTGCCTGTCCCTCCTACGGTCAGATTGCCGACGCTGATGACGGGATGGGGCAATCGGCGCCCCGCCATGAGGCCTTTCTTGTAGAGAAGGGCGCGTGTGGATGCGAGAAATCCATAAATTATGGAAATTAGATCGAGCATTCGCTTCTCAGGATTTCCACTGTCCGCTGGACGGCGCCCTGATTTTCACGGATTACTTTTCGGGCGTTTCGTCCCAGCCAATTTCGCGAATCGGGGTCTTTCAGGAGATCGCGAACGCGCGCGGTCAGCTCTTCGGGAGATTTCACCTGAAGTGCCGCGTACGATTCAAGAAACGTCTCCGCCACTTCACGAAAGTTTTCCATGTGAGGGCCAAAGAGGATCGGCTTGCCGAAACTGGCGGCTTCAATCACATTGTGTCCGCCCGTGGGGACCAGACTGCCTCCGATGAAGACGACGTCGGCGAGCTGGTAGACGTAGGGAAGTTCCCCAATGCTGTCGAGCAGGAAGACCTGAGGTGGAACTGGGGCCGCTCCCCGACCACCCAGAAGGTACCCGGGGAGCGGCCCCCATCTGGAGCGGGCGACATAATCCAGGCGCAACGTCCTGAGCAGCGCCGCGATCTCCTCGGCTCGGTGAGGGTGGCGCGGAGCCAGAATCAAACGTAGACTGGGGACATCCGGCTGAAGCTCCAGATAGGCCTTAAGCAGCACCTCTTCTTCTCCCTCGCGCGTGCTGCCGCACACCCAGATGTATCCATTTCCGGCAGGCCTCATGACCTGGCGGAGTGTTTCCACCAGGTGAGTCTTCTCAGCCCTCTCCTCAAGCTGGTAGTCGTATTTGAGATTGCCCACCCAGTTCACGCGTGCAGGATCAGCCCCCAGCTCCAGTATCCGGTCCCGGTCCTGGCGCGACTGCATGCAGAAGCGGGAAATCCTTGCCACTACCGGCCGCAGGAGGAGCCGAATCCTGCGATAGCGGCGAAAAGAGCGGTCGGAAATGCGCCCGTTGATCAGTATCACGGGGATTCCCAGCGATGAGGCAGCAGCGATAAATCCAGGCCAGATCTCGGTCTCGGTGAGGACCACTGCCGAGGGCTGAATCGCTCTCAAGTAGCGCCGGTACACCCACTTCCAATCTAGAGGAAAATAAAACAGGTGACAGCGTCCGCCGAACAGTCTGGCGGCAAGCTGCTGGCCGCTGGTGGTAATGGTGGAGATAAACAACTGATCTGGAGCCAGGCCAAGTTCTTGAATCAGCGGGTGAATAACGTTGACCTCTCCGACCGAAACAGCGTGTATCCAGATGCGAGAGAGATGGCTGTCAGGCGCCTGACTGATCGCGGCAGGCAGCTTCCCCGCTCGTTCCATTAAATTGAGAGGCCGGCCTTCCCGGATGATCCGGCCCAGGAAGAAGGGAAGATAAAGAATCAGGCCAGCCGTATATATAAAGGAATAAAAAAACATCAACAGGCGGAACATTGGGTCGCTTCTCTTTGAAACCTTTCCCAGGCCGCCTCATCCTAATACGCGCCTGGATTTCCCACAAGGATTCGGTCGCAGTCGCACGCCCGCAACAACCAAGTCTGTTGTATTTTGCGCCCAAGATTGTTAAAATAGGAGTTTCGCTTGACAGAGGTTTCCCTCTCAAGTTACGCTTTTGAGGCTGCAGCTACTGAATTGATGCTGTGTTTGAAAATGATGCCTCGGCATCATTTTTTTATTTAAGGAGAGGTTTAGTGCCCACATTTAACCAGTTGGTTCGCAAGGGGCGAGAAAGGGTCAAGGAGAAGACGAAGAGTCCTGCTCTGCAGGGAAGCCCGCAGAAGCGAGGAGTTTGCGTTCGCGTCTATACCCAGACCCCCAAGAAGCCGAACTCCGCTTTGCGCAAGGTAGCTCGTGTTCGATTGACCAACGGAATTGAAGTCACCACTTATATTCCAGGAATCGGGCACAATCTTCAGGAGCACTCAATCGTGCTGATTCGCGGTGGTCGTGTGAAAGACCTGCCGGGAGTTCGCTACCATGTGATTCGCGGTACCCTTGACGCCGTCGGCGTGCAGGATCGCCAGAGCGGCCGTTCCAAGTACGGAACGAAGAAGCCCAAGGGATAAAAAGAGCTAACGGTTACTAGAAAGCTGCATGGACCTTTGTTCTCTGCAGCTTGTTTTGTTTCTGGAGCAAGGATAATGCCAAGACGAAGAGAAATTCCGAAGCGCGAGGTACTCCCCGATTCTACCTACAACAGCGAACTGGTGAGCAAGTTTGTCAACAAGCTGATGTTGCAGGGAAAAAAGAGTGTGGCAGAGCAGGCGTTTTACGGCGCGATGGCTCTGATTGAACAGCGTACGGGCGAGGATCCGATGAAGGTTTTCAAGAAGGCATTGGACAATGTGAAGCCGATTCTTGAAACCAAGTCGCGGCGCGTGGGCGGCTCCACTTACCAAGTGCCCATGGAAGTCAACCCGAGGCGTCGAACTTCTCTTGGCATCCGCTGGTTGGTCTCGTACAGCCGGGACCGCAATGAAAAGACGATGGTTGAGAAGCTGGCCAACGAGCTCATTGATGCCGCCAACAATCGCGGCAACGCAGTCAGAAAGAAAGATGATGTTCACCGAATGGCTGAGGCGAATAAGGCTTTTGCCCATTTTAGGTGGTGAGACTGACAGACTGACAACTGACATAAGACGTGTCAGTTGTCAGTTCCGTATAGAAATTGGAACTGAAGGAGTGAACTGAACCGTGCCTAGAAAAGTCCCATTAGAGCGGACCAGAAATATCGGCATCATGGCCCACATTGATGCGGGAAAGACTACGACTACCGAACGTATTCTTTTCTACACGGGCATCACCTACAAGATCGGTGAGGTGCACGAGGGGACTGCTACCATGGACTGGATGGCCCAGGAGCAGGAACGCGGAATCACCATCACTTCTGCCGCCACGACCTGTTTTTGGAAGGACGTCCGGATCAACATCATCGACACTCCCGGGCACGTGGACTTCACCGCCGAAGTGGAGCGCTCGCTGCGTGTTCTCGACGGAGCAGTGGCCGTATTTGACGCTGTAGCCGGTGTGGAGCCGCAATCCGAAACTGTCTGGCGACAAGCCGACAAGTATCGGGTTCCGCGTATTGCCTTCATCAATAAAATGGATAGGCCTGGCGCGGACTTCTTCGCCTCCATGGAGTCAATGAAGAAGAAACTGCATGCCAAGCCGGTTCCGATTCAGATTCCGCTGGGGGGTGAGGAGTCCTTCAATGGCGTGATTGACCTCATTGACATGAAGGCCATTGTTTACCACGCCGAAACACTGGGCGCTGAGTTCAGTCTGGAAGAAATTCCGGCTCAATACAGCGAGCAGGCCAGGGAATGGCGCGATAAGATGATCGAGTTGATCGTGGAGAGCGAAGACGAACTTCTCGAGAAATACCTGGGCGGGGAGGAGATCTCCGCGGCCGAGCTGAAGTCCGCTCTCAGGAAGGGCACGGTAAAGCTCCACTTTACCCCCTGTATTTGCGGCAGCGCCTTCAAGAACAAAGGCGTGCAGCCGCTTCTCGACGCTATCGTCGATTACCTCCCCTCTCCCCTGGAAGTACCCGCCATCCAGGGAATCAAACCAAACAGTGAAGATCTGATGGAACGAAAGGCCTCCGATGAGGATCCCTTCTCGGCGCTGGTCTTCAAAATCATGACCGATCCTTACGTCGGCCAGTTGGCCTTCCTTCGCGTGTACTCCGGTTCACTCAAGACCGGAACAACCGCCTATAACACGACCAAGCAACGCGACGAGAGAATTGGGCGGCTGCTGAAAATGCACGCCAATAAGCGCGAGGAGATCCAGGAGGTCTATTCCGGAGATATTGCCGCCGCCGTGGGGCTCAAGGATGTCACCACCGGAGACACCATCTGCGATAAGCGCAACCCCATCATCCTGGAGGCCATGGATTTTCCTGAGCCTGTTATAGCGGTCGCCATTGAGCCCAAGACCAGAGCCGACCAGGACAAGCTGGGATTCTCGCTGGCCAAGCTCATGCAGGAGGACCCCACTTTCAAGGTCCATACCGATCAGGATACCGGCCAGACCATCATTTCGGGGATGGGTGAATTGCACCTTGAGATTATTGTGGACCGCTTGATCCGCGAGTTTGACGTGACCGCCAATGTAGGTAAGCCTCAGGTGGCTTACAAAGAATCGATCACGCGGCCGTCACAAGGCGAAGGACGCTACATTCGCCAGACCGGAGGTCGAGGCCAATACGGTCATGCTAAGATCAAGATTGAACCGGTTGAACCGGGTACGGGCTTTGTCTTTGAAAACGGCATCGTGGGCGGCGCCGTTCCTCGTGAATTCATCTCCCCTATTCAGAAGGGCATTGCAGAGGCTATGGAAGGCGGTATACTGGCCGGCTTCGAGATGGAAGATCTCAAGGCGATTCTCTACGACGGGTCCTACCACGATGTAGATTCCTCGGAAATCGCTTTTAAAATTGCCGGTTCCATGGCTTTCAAGGATGCAGCCTCAAAGGCCAAGCCAGTGATACTGGAGCCGGTCATGAGCGTGGAGGTCGTGGTTCCCCAGGAGTACATGGGGGAAGTCATCGGCGACCTGAACAGCCGCCGCGGCCGCATCGGCCAGATGGACCAGCGTGCCGGCAGCCAGGTAGTAACCGCATTTGTGCCGCTTTCTGAGATGTTTGGATATGCCACTACGCTGAGGTCTTTGACTCAGGGACGGGCCAACTACAGCATGCATTTTGCACGATACGAGCAGGTGCCGCAGTCCATTGCGGACGAAATTACTGCCCGGGCGCAGGGTAAGTTAGTCACAAAACCCGGCTAGAGGAGAGCAATTAATGGCGAAGGAGAAATTTCAGCGAACGAAACCCCATGTGAACATTGGAACGATCGGGCACGTGGATCATGGGAAGACGACGTTGACGGCGGCCATCACGCAGGTGCTGTCCAAGGACGATCCGACCA
>JBOGJG010000038.1:0-36482 GCA_050747825.1 Acidobacteriota bacterium
GCGGTCAGTGGTCAGCGGTCAGCGGTCAGCGGTCGCCCGTGCTACCATGCACCTTCGTCTATGCCATTTGCTTTCTCTGTCACTCACGCTGATCCTTGCTCCGGTGCCCGCTGCGGGCTTCTGAGGACGGGCAGAGGCGAGATCGAGACGCCGGTGTTCATGCCGGTGGGAACGGCCGGGACGGTGAAGGCCCTGCCTCATGAACTCCTTGAGCAACTGAACGCCTCCATTATCCTGTGCAACACCTATCATCTTTATCTGCGTCCGGGAGAGCAGATCATCAATCAGTTCGGTGGCCTTCACCGGTTTATCTCCTGGAGCAGGCCGATCCTGACTGACAGTGGTGGATTCCAGGTCTTCAGCCACCAGGCCCTGCGCAAGATCAGCGAGGAGGGAGTAGAGTTTCAGTCTCATCTGGACGGCAGCTATCACTTCTTGTCTCCGGAGCGCTCGATCGAAATCCAGAGGACGCTGGGTTCCGACATCATCATGTCATTCGACGAGTGCACTCCCTACCCGGTAACCGAGCGGGAAGCTCGCGAGTCCATGTTGCGCTCGATGCGCTGGGCACAAAGGTGCCGGCAGGCTCTGGGAGGTGTCGCTCAAACTGAAAGCCAGGCCCTCTTCGGGATTGTTCAGGGAAGCATGTTCCTGGACCTGCGCAAGGAGAGCCTGGAGCTATTGAGTGAGCTAGACCTGCCGGGATTGGCCCTGGGAGGCTTCAGCGTAGGGGAGCCGAAGCTCCTCATGTATGAAGTGGTCGCACGCCTGGGAGACACCATGCCGCCAGGCAAACTGCGCTATCTGATGGGAGTAGGCACGCCCCTCGATATTATCTTCAGCGTCCGGCAGGGGATCGATATGTTCGACTGCGTGCTCCCTACTCGCAATGCGCGCAATGGAATGCTTTTTACCTCGGCCGGCAAAGTGCGCATCAAGAACACCCGCTACAGCAATGATGAAAGCCCTCCGGACCCCGACTGCGCATGCCTTGTATGCCGGAGATATTCGCGGGCTTACCTGCGCCACCTATTTATTTCCGGCGAGATACTTTCCTCCGTTCTCAACACTTATCATAATGTCTATTTCTACCTCCAGTTAATGCGCCAGATCCGCGGGAGCATCAGGGATAATCGGCTTGCCGATCTGGAAAGGAAATTTCAGGAGCAATATACTGAAGGCGATTGAAATTTGGTATAGTTCTGTGGTTCTTTGGCTTCTGGGTCGCTCGGGTCATTTGATCCGAGAAAGTAAACGACCACCGCCAAAGGCGATGGCTTTACCCCGTGCCGCTGACCGGCTGATGCTAACCGCTAACCGCAAACCGCTAACCGCTGACCAACTTCGGACTGGTCAGCGAGCAGTAAGCCAGGGTAGCGAGCCGGGGTCAGTGGTCAGCCATGGTACAGGCAAAGCCCACGGCACATCACCACCATCACAGACGGTGGGATTTTATGCTTGACTAAAGAACCAAGGAACCAAAGAACTAAAGAACCATGCAACACCCTTTCCTTGCGCAACAGACACCCGCCAATCCAGTGGATATGTTTGCGGGCTTTCTCCCCATTATCCTCATTCTGGTGATCTTCTATTTATTGATTTATCGCCCGATGAAGAGCAGGCAGAGAAAGCTGGAAGCCATGATTGCCAATTTGAAAAATGGAGACAAGGTCATTACCAATGGGGGGATTTACGGGACGGTGGTCAGCATCAAAGACAACGCCCTGCTGCTGAGAGTGGCAGATCAGGTGAAAATTGAAGTCGCCAAAAACGCAATTGCTTCGCTGCAAGCGCCGGGCCAAGATACTCCTCCGAGTTAAATTTAGTTTTCAAAATTCATGAAAAAGAATCTTCAGTTTCGAATAGTTATTATCCTTATCATTTTAGGGGCAAGCATTTTCCTGTTTTACCCTCCGTCCGACAAGATCAACCTGGGCCTGGATCTCAAAGGGGGTATCCACCTGGTGCTGCAGGTCAACACCCAGGAAGCCATTGAGGCCGAAATCCGCCAGTTCCGGGATCAGCTTGAAGTACAGCTTCGGGAGGAAAACGTTTCGTTCAAGGAAACGCGGGTTACCGAAGACCTGGGAATCGAGATCCTGGGAGTGCCGGAAGACGGTCAGGAGGTCGCAGAGAACGTTCTCGACAATTACACCGGCAGCTGGAGTTACGATCAGAGTTTCGGGGCCGGGACGGTTGATTTCTCCATTGAGATGAATTCCGGCTACCGCAACCAATTGGCCGACCTGACAGTCAGGCAAGCTCGGGAAACCATTCAGAACCGCGTCGATCAGTATGGAGTCGCCGAGCCAACCATTACCACTTACGGCGGTGGAGACGTCCAGGACCAGATTATCGTGGAACTTCCAGGCGTGGACGATCCGAGCCGGGTGATAAACCTGATAAAGAGCACCGCTCAACTGGGATTGAAACTGGTTCACCCGACCCAGGGGGGGCCCTATCCGACCCGGGAGACGGCGCTGCAGGCTTTTAATGGAGTGCTTCCTGAGGATTATGAGTTGCTGCCCTATCGGGGCGATGAAACTCAGGGTCAGACCAGCTATCTGCTGGTTCGCAAGGCCGCTTCCATCACGGGACGGCATCTGAAAAATGCCCGCCGCTCGCAGGATCAATTCACGAGCCGGTCTGAGGTCGTATTCTTTCTGAATCCGGATGGGGTTGAGCTCTTCAGCCAGGCAACTCGGGACAATGTAGGCAGTCAACTGGCGATTGTCCTGGACGATGAGGTGGTTTCGGCCCCCAATATCGAGGAGGAAATCAGCACGGAATCAGCGCGCATTCACGGCAATTTTACTCCTGAAGAAGCGGAAGATCTGGCTTTGACGCTGCGTTCGGGCGCGCTTCCCGCCTCTATTCGGATTCTGCAGAACCGGATTGTCGGACCATCTCTGGGACTGGACTCGATCAGGAGTGGAGTCCAGGCTTCCATTCTGGGCATGGTGCTGGTTGTGCTGATGATGCTGGTGATCTACCGGGGCGCCGCGGTGAATGCCGTCATCTGTCTGGTCCTGAATCTGCTGCTCCTGCTGGCCGTATTGGCCTCCTTCGAAGCCACCCTGACTTTGCCGGGAATCGCCGGGATTATTCTCACCATCGGTATGGCGATCGATGCCAACATTTTGATCTTTGAAAGGATCAAGGAGGAACTTGGCCTGGGAAAAACAGTGAGAAACGCTGTCGAGGCGGGCTTCGGCCGCGTTTTCACGACCATCCTGGATACGAACTTGACGACCTTTATAGCGGCCCTCTTCCTCTTTCAGTTCGGAACAGGGCCCATCAGGGGCTTTGCCGTCACGCTCGCTGCCGGTCTGCTGGCCAATATCTTTACGGCGACTTTCGTCTCGCGGACTCTCTTTAGCCTGCTGCTTCGCAATCGCCAGGTGGAAAAATTATCGATCTAGGGAACTAATCCAATCATTCGGAGACCAATACCAAGCTGATATGTATATCGTAAAGAACCCCAATTTCAACTGGTTGGGTAAGAAGTGGTTTTTTATCGGCGTGTCGTTGATCCTTGTAATGGCAGGCTCAATCTCGCTGATGGTCAGAGGCCTCAATCTGGGGGTGGACTTTACCGGCGGCACCCTTGTTTTTGCGAAGTTCCGGGAACAGCCGGATATCGGGCGTATTCGCAGCGCTTTGTCCGAAGCGGGCCTGCAGGTCGAGCAGGTTAACCTATTTGGCGAACTGTCGGATAACGAGGTCCAGATTCGGATGGCCACTATCGCCAGCGAAGAAGCGCAGGATCTGAGTCTCGAGAGCAATCAGGTCGTCGAGGCGCTGAGAAGCGAATACGGCGCCGCTTCCGGGGAATCCAAGGGCATCGATTTGAATGTGATCCCCCGCAGCGAGCTGGCTAATCAGCTCCAAAGGCTCGATCCCGAGAATTTGCGCGATCAAAGCTCGGTGACTGACTTAACCCAACATTATGAGGCGCTCGCCACTCGCCTCACGGATTATCGGACCACTCACGGCGGCATTATTGAAGACTTCTCTGAATTAGAGCAGATCGATCTTCCTGGCCAGGTATTGAGCGCTCTCCAGGAAAACTTCCATCTGGGAGAGCTTCACATTATCAGCGTGGAGAGCGTTGGTCCCAAAGTCGGGCAGGAAATGAAGGATCGCGCCCTTAACGCCATTCTTTTTTCCTTGCTGGGCATGCTGGTGTACATAGCGTTCCGCTTTCGTCCTATCTTTGGGCTGGCCGCCATTGTTGCCATTTTCCATGACGTTTTCATCACACTGGCGGTCTTCTCTTTGACTCACAAGGAAATCTCGCTGACGGTAATAGCGGCCCTGTTGACGCTGGTAGGCTATTCAATTAACGATACTATTGTTATCTTTGATCGTGTAAGAGAGAACCTGCTGACCATGCGCCGTACTGATATGGCCTCGGTGATCAACACCAGCATCAATCAAACGCTGAACCGGACCATTCTCACTTCAGGCGGAACTTTATTGGCTGTTTCGGCTCTATACTTATTAGGTGGGGAAGTGCTCAGCGGTTTTTCTTTCGCGCTGTTAATCGGTATAATAGTGGGCACTTACTCTTCAATTGCAATTGCAAGCCCCATTGTCCTCTGGTGGCAGAATTACCAGCAGAAAAAGAAGGCCCATGTACGCGCCTGAAATTGAGGATCTGGGGGCAGTTTTGAGGGAGGCTGAAAATTAATTCATTATCTTGACTCAACTCTGAGGTGGGTAGTAACATCGCCCCGCTGCCGAGCCTGCCTAAGTTTTCGTAATCTCGGAGTCAGGATAGGAAAGGAAGCGAAACAAAATGTTTGATAATTTAATCGAGTCGTCTTCAGGCCGCCAGGCAAGAGTGAGAAGCACGTTCCTTATTTCCTTTCTTATTCACGCGATCGTCCTCGTGCTGCTGGTCGTTATTCCGCTCATTTACTTTGAGACGTTGTCTGAAGAAGAATTTCTCACTTATTTAGCGGCTCCGCCGCCGCCGCCGCCCCCGCCGCCGCCGCCACCGCCGCCGGCCGCGCCAGTACAGCAGCCTAAGGTACAGGTGGTTAAGCTGGATCCGAACCAGTTCCAGGCACCCACTGAGATTCCCAAGGAAATTCCGCCGCCCATGGAAGATATTCCAAGCGTATCGAATCTTTCATCCTTGAGCGGCGTTTCCGGAGGCGTTCCCGGGGGTATAGTAGGAGGCGTTCCGGGAGGCGTCCCGGGAGGTGTCATCGGAGGAGTGACGGGCGCTCCGCCGCCCCCGCCGAAAAAGCCCAAGGAGCCTCTCCGTGTAGGTGGACAGGTCCAGGAGTCGAAACTCATTAATCGAGTTGAACCTGAATACCCGGAACTGGCCAAGCGAGCGCGGGTCCAGGGAGTCGTCATTCTTCAAGTCACTGTTGACGAGACAGGGAACGTGGCGGAAGTGAAAGTCATCCGTGGTCATCCGCTGCTCAATCAGGCTGCTCAGAGCGCAGTCCAGCAGTGGAGATATTCGCCGACCAAGTTAAACAATGAGCCTGTACCCGTTATCGCTACGGTTACAGTCAGATTCGTGCTCAGGTGATTCACGCTATTTAAACTAAAGATGGAGGACAGGATATGGAACTAGGTTTTGTCGAAATGTGGGAGGCGTCAGGGAATCTGGCGAAAGCCGTCATTATCATGCTGATCATGATGTCCATCTGGTCGATCGGCATCATGATTGAACGCCTGATCACGTACAAAAAGGCCAGAAAACAGTCCCAGGAGTTTGCTCCTGCTGTCGCCGACGCCTTGAGGAGGGGTAACATACAGGAGGCTATTGAAATCGCAGAGCAGTTTAATCGCAGCCACCTGGCTAAAGTAGTCCACGCCGGCTTGCAGGAATTTCAGGCTCACGAGAGTTCATCCCTGATTCCGGGTGAAACGATTGAAGCTTCGCGAAGGGCCTGTGATCGGGCCACAGCCATTGAAACCGAAAGCCTGAAAAGAGGGCTGGGATCTCTGGCGACCATCGGAAGCACGGCTGTGTTCGTCGGCCTTTTTGGCACCACGGTCGGTATCATCAACGCTTTCGCGGGGATGGCCGGCGGTGAAGATACCGGATTGGCGGCCGTAGCGGGAGGAATTTCCGAGGCGCTGATCGCTACCGCCTTTGGTCTTTTCGTGGCGGTTCCGGCCGTTTGGATGTACAACTATTTCACGGGAAAGATCGAGTCCTTCATTGTGGAAATGGATAATTCCTCCTCAGAGTTAATTGACTATTTCCTGAAGCGCAGATCTCAAAAGACCGCCAAAGTCGGATAGCGGAGGAAGTAATATGGGAATGAGCGCTGGTGGGGGGGCAAGCATTAGCTCCGTTCAGTCGGATATCAATGTCACGCCCATGGCGGATATCATGCTGGTGTTGCTGATCATCTTCATGATCACCACGCCGCTTTTGCAGGAAGGAATCCTCGTCAACAAAGCGAAGGCTGCAAACGCTCAGGAGGAACCGCTGGTCGATGCAGAGAATGCGACCATGGTTACGATCACGCGTGATCAACTGGTGTACATCAATTCGGAAGCGGTTGCCGAGAGTGACCTGATTGAAAGCTTTTCGGACCGCATCGCGGCCGCGCCCGACTTGCCGCTGTTTATCAAGGGCGATGTGGCGACGCCTTATGCGAAAGTGGTTCTCGTAATCAATCAGGCTCGCGAAGCCGGATATGAGCGGATCGGTCTGCTCGTAGACCGCGAACGAGAGGGGGTACAATAATATGGGAATGGCAGTACGTGGCTCAGGGAAAGCCAAATCGGACATCAATGTCACACCCTATATCGATATCCTGCTGGTTCTTTTGATCATTTTTATGGTGATTCAGCCGACGGCGCAATATGACCTGGATGCCCGCATCCCTCAAAAACCGCCTGAAGATATCCCGGAAAACGTGATCATCAAATCTGACGCCATCGTTGTGTCGATCGCCTCTGACGGCACCCTGCGGATCAATCAGGATCCTGTCGCTCTGGACCAGTTAGGCTCGCGTCTGTTCGATGTGTACGCCGCTCGCGCCAATAAGAACTTGTTCATTCAGGGCCATGGCGAGCTTCCCTTTGGGGACGTCATCAGGGTCGTCGATATCGCCAAGGGCGCCGGAGTCGGAGACATCGGACTCCTGCTGCCCGGAGGCCAGTAGGCGGCAGCCGGTGGAGGCTAATAAATAGATGGAGGCACAATGTCTTATCGGACAAAGAACTTAGCTGTTGTGGCGGCAGTTCTGATTACGCTGGTGATGACAGGCTGTAGAACATTCGACCTGCTCAGGGCCAGAGATCAATTGAATAAGGGTGTAACAGCCTACGAAGCAAAGCGGTATCCGGAGGCAGGGGAGCATTTCCAGAGGTCCATTGAATTGGATCCCAACTTGACTCATGCCTATCTCTACCTGGCGGCAACTTACCGGGCCCAATTTGTTCCCGGCGCCCAGAGCGAGGAGAACCTGCAGGCGGCTCAGCGTGCGATTGCAAGTTACCAAGAGGTCCTGGAGAAGGATCCGACCAACGAAAGCGCCATGGCCAGCATCGCCAACATTCACTCGGGACTGGAAAACTATGAGGAAGCGAAGAAGTGGTATCGCAAGCGTGCTGAAGTAGATCCGGTCGATCCGGAGCCCTGGTATGGAATCGCCACGGTTAACTGGCAGCTCGCCTATGATGAAACCGGCCGGACCGGTGAGAACGTCGAGAATCTCAGCGAAGAAAAGAAGGTCGAAGTAAGCCAGTTGGTTGAGGAAGGGATTACTTCGCTGCAGAAGGCGCTCGAACTCAACCCTCAGTACTTCGAAGCGATGGAATACCTGAATCTGCTCTACCGGGAAAAAGCTAAACTGGCCGAAAATGAAGAAGAGCACGACAAATGGCGGCGTGAGGCTGACAAGCTGGCCTTGCAGGCTTTGGAACTGAAGCGTAAGCAGGCAGCCGAGGCTGAAGCGGCTCGGAATCAGCCCTTTCAGCCGGCGCCTTAAGGCTAGTGCGGCTGTTGTCCGGCCGCTCTGTGCTCGCGTCTCGCAGCAAGCAACCTCTCCTCCCGATCCTCGTCTCACTAAGTGATAATATAAATCTGCGCGCGCCAAGCGTTGACCCATGATTCGATTTGAGGATTTGGAGGAAAAGGTCCAGCGTTATCACCCCAACGCTGATCTGGAACTCCTTAGAAAAGCCTACATATTCTCTGCCCGTGAGCATAAGGGACAGGTCCGCCGGTCCGGAGAGCCGTATCTCTCTCACCCCCTGGAAGTGGCTGATATCCTGGCCGACATGAAGTTGGATGTGGCCTGCGTCAGCGTAGGCCTCCTGCACGATGTGGTGGAGGACACCCTGACTTCCCTGGACGCCATCCAGGAGTATTTCGGCGCGGATGTGGCGCATATCGTCGATGGGGTTACCAAAATCAGCCGGATTCAGTTTTCTTCCCACCAGGAGCAGCAGGCCGAGAACTTTCGGAAGCTCCTACTGGCTATGGTGGATGATATCCGCGTCATCCTGGTGAAGCTGGCAGACCGCCTCCACAATATGCGGACACTGCAATACCTCGCCCCTGAAAAACGCCAGAAAATCGCCCAGGAAACCCTCGATATCTATGCTCCCATCGCCCATCGTCTGGGAATGGCCAAGATTCGAGGCGAGCTGGAGGACCTCTCGTTTGGCTACCTGGACCCCGTCTCTTACCAGAACATCGTGGCCCAGGTTGAAGAAAAGAAGGCAACCAGCCACAAGTTCATCCACCAGGTGATCCGGGCCATGGAAGAGCGCTCCCGTGAGCAGGGCATCGAGGCTCAGATCGAGAGCCGGATCAAACGCATCTTCAGCACCTATCAGAAGATGAAACGCCAGAAGATCTCTCTCGATCAGGTGTACGACTTCATCGCCATTCGGGTTCTGGTGGATTCAGTCCGCGACTGCTACACGGTTTTAGGTATCGTCAACAACATGTGGAGCCCGGTTCCAGGGCGGATTAAGGACTTTATCGCCATGCCTCGGAACAACTTGTATCAGTCCCTCCATACCACTGTGATCGGCCAGGACGGCCATCCGCTGGAGATTCAAATCCGCACTCATGAGATGCATCGCATTGCTGAAGAGGGGATTGCCGCCCATTGGAAATACAAGGAAGGCAAGCTTCAGGACGATAAGGAAGACAAGCGTTTCGTGTGGCTGCGCCAGCTTCTGGAATGGCAGCGCGAGGTGAAGGACCCGCACCAGTTCCTGAGCAATCTCAAAATCGATTTATTTCCCGAGGAGGTATACATCTTCACCCCCAAAGGTGAGGTGATGACGCTGCCCCGAGGAGCTACGCCTGTCGATTTTGCCTATACGATTCACACCGAAGTCGGTCACACTTGCGTGGGCGCCAAAGTCAACGGTCGCATCGCCCCACTCAAGTACGAGCTAAACAACGGCGAGATCGTGGAAATTCTTACCTCCAGCGAGGCCCATCCCAGCAGAGATTGGTTAAACTTCGTCAAGACTTCCAAGGCCCGCAATGCCATCCGCCGCTGGCTCAATCTCAGACAGAAGGAAGAAGCCGTGGAGTTGGGGCGCAAGCTGCTCGAGAAGGAGGCGCGTAAGTTCAAGCTTCAGTTGAAAGGTTATCAGGAGAGGCTGGAGGAACTGCTGCCCGAATTTAACGCCAGTCAGATGGAGGATTTCCTGGCGGGACTCGGTTACGGCAAGATCTCGGCTCGCCAGGTCGTCAAACGGCTCGATCCGGAGAAGACAGCCGACGATATCGCCGTAGCCGAAGAGTCGAAGCTCAGCTCGATGGTTAAAAAGGTCTTTCGCCGGGAGGATGCTGAAATCGAGGTCAAAGGACACGATGATCTGCTGGTCCAGCGGGCCCGATGCTGCAATCCTATTCCCGGTGAGGATATCATCGGCTACATCACCATGGGGCGAGGCATCTCGGTGCATTCAATGAATTGTCCCAATGTTGAAAATTTGCTGCTGAATCCGGAGCGGAAGATCGAGGTGAAGTGGAAGCAGGATGGGGAAGCTCAGAAGTACCCGGTGCGGCTCTCCATTTTTACCGAAGACCGGACCGGCATCCTGGCCGACATCACTTCGGCCATTTCAGGCATCCAGACCAATATCCTGAACGCACAGGCCCGCACCACCACCGAGCACTACGGAGTGATCGACCTGACGCTCGAGATCGCCGATACCGGGCATCTGGAAAAGATCACAAACTACATCAAAAAGGTAGAGGGTGTGCGGGAAGTGGAGAGATCGAAAGAGCGTACCAGAGTGCGGGCCTGAGAACTGTCAGTTCAACGCGGGCTTCTGAACTTTCCCTGACTTGATACACTGCGTGCACACGCGGATGCGCCGGGTTGTGCCATTCACGACCGCGCGGACGCGCTGCAGATTCGGCTCCCAGCGACGCTTCGTGACATTGTGGGCGTGAGAAATATTATTTCCAAAGTGCGGTCCCTTGCCGCAGATCTCACATACTTTAGCCATGGTGAATCCTGTGCTTTCTCAAAAAAATCCTTTATATCATTTCTGCCCGGTTGAGATCAATTTTCAGGGGTAGGTATTCGCGTGATCCGTGTGATTGGTTGGCCAGTCTCTGAATTCTCCGCTAGGGCCGGACGGCCCACAGTGACGAAGGCGTGTGCGCTTCCCGCATGATCTCCCGAATCTTTGCAACGACATCCGGATGCTGGGCGGCGACGTTATCCTTCTCGCTGATGTCCTTTTCGATGTCGTACAGCTCGATCTCGCCGCTGAGCATCGGCTTGCGAACGCCCTTCCATTGTCCCATGCGCACCGCCTGGGCTGATCCCTGTTCGTAAAACTCCCAGTAGAGATATTCGTGCTGTTTCTGGCGCTCCTCCTCTCCCAGAATGGCAGGCACGAAGCTGATGCTGTCGATATCATCCGGCGGCTGCACTGCGGCGATTTCGGCGGCAGTCGCCATAAGATCGCCGTGGTAGGCCACATGATCGGAAACGGCGCCGGCGGGGGCATGTCCCGGCCAGCGCACAATCATGGGTACTCGAATGCCGCCCTCGTACAGGTCGCGCTTGATACCACGCAGGCGCCCGTTAGAATCGAAAAAGTCCGGGTCATTTCCTCCTTCCCGATGCGGTCCATTGTCGGATGTGAAGAAAACGATGGTCTCGTCGTCGATCCCATGTTGCTTCAGCCGCTCCATCACGCGGCCGATATCGGCATCCATACGACTGATCATGGCCGCCAACCCTTTTTGCGGCTCGGGCCAGTCCTCACCGGCATAGGATCCATAATCGGGTACTTCCATTCCCTTATCCTTCGCCTCGTTGTTGGCATGTGGAATCGTGAAGGCCAGGTAGAGAAAGAACGGCCCGTCCTTATTACGGTCCACGAAATCGAGCGCTTCGCGCGCCAGTAAATCGTGGCTGTAATCGACCTTCCGGCTGGCCATGCCGCCTCCATATCTGGTTTCATCAGGCACTACGTTGCCCAGTGGCACACGCTCCTCGTTTCTCACGAGAAACGAGGGATAGTAGTTGTGGGCATGGTGCTGATCCAGATAGCCGAAGAAGTAGTCAAATCCCTGGCGGGTCGGCACGCCGTCAGATCCTTCGTGCCCCAAGCCCCACTTGCCGATCAGCCCGTTGGTGTAACCCGCCCTTTTAAGCACTTCGGCAACCGTGACGTCCTCCGGCCGCAAATTGGTCTTGGCATTGCCGCGGATGTAGGTATGACCGAGGTGCTGTCCGGTCATCAGCACGCTTCGGGAAGGGGCGCAGACGGTGGAGCCGGCATAGTAGTCGGTAAAAAGGATCCCCTCGGCAGCCAGCCTGTCGATATGAGGCGTGTGGATCTGCTTCTGCCCATGAACGCCGATATCGCCGTATCCCAGGTCATCGGCCATGATATAGATAATATTTGGTGGTCGGCCGCGGCTGATCTGAAGACCCGGAGGATAGGCGCGCGACGCCAGGATGGGGTCGTTAATGGACTGCTGCCAGAGGGTAAGGCGCTCCAGCAGGGAATCGCGAACGTTCTGATATTCTCGCTTTTCGTAAAGATCGTTAGTTTCTCCCGGATCCTCTTTCAGGTTGTAAAGTTCGTCCAGCGTGTTTGCGTAGTAATGGCGGACCAGCTTCCATTCCGGCGTGCGAATCATGCGCATGTAGGCCAGGCCGTTGTTGTGCAGGTCATACTGAGCGAAGACGGTGTCGCGCCAGAGGACTTGTTCTCCTCGCAGCAGCGGGGAGAAGTCGGACCCTTCCTGGCGCGCCTCATCGGGAACGGGAATACCCAGCATTCCCAGTACCGAGGCAAAGGTGTCCAGGTTGGAAACAGGCTGGGATATTTTTGTCCCCGGCTTGACTACCCCCGGCCAGCGGATCATGAGAGGGATGCGGATCGACTCTTCAAACATGTTGGGTCGCTTGGGACCCCACACGCCGCCGGCAATCCAGTGAGAATTGCCTTTTGTGTTGAGTCCGTGGTGGCCGATCTGATAGCCGTGGTCGCTGGTAAACATGACGATGGTCTTGCGGCTCAGGTCCAGATCTTCCAGCTTTTCCAGCAGCCGGCCGATGTTTCGGTCCACGGAGTGGATGCTGCCGTAGTAATCACGGGTCCATTTCTTGATCTGAGCGATATCGACTCCGGGCGCGTCTGGCACCGTAGGGTCCAGGTCCTTAAACGGAGCGCTGTCCTCTTCAGGGACGGGACCATAGGGAAGATGCGGGGCCCGGAAGTGAAGGAGCAGAGCGAAAGGCCTCGAGCGGTTTTCTTCCAGAAACCGGTTGGCCTCGTCTACCAGCAGATCGGGCAGAGGTCCCCTGAGCCTCTTGTTTTTTCCCTCGACCTCCAGCGTCGGATCCATGGGGCGATTGCCTCCACCCAGAAATCCGAAGAAGTGATCGAACCCGTGTTTGGAAGGATGAAACTGCGGCTGCCATCCCAGATGCCACTTGCCCAATAGCGCCGTGCGATAACCATGCTGCTGCAATACCTCCGGCCAGGTAATCGTTCCCGGCGGCAATCCCAGCCCCGCATCCGCTTCGACCGGCGCCACCCAATCAGTAATTCCCACCTGCGTCCCGTAAAGTCCGGTCAGAAAAGTGGCCCGGCTGGGGGAACAGACCGGGGTGGCCACAAAGGCATTCTCGAAAAGAGCTCCCTGGCGCGCCAGCCGGTCCATATGGGGTGTCTGGATTTCTTGATTCCCGTAAGCCCCCACCCCCCACCTGGCCTGATCGTCAGTGACGATGGAAATTATATTAAATCGTTCTTGAGCCTGTGCCCTGTCAGGAGGGCGAAACCAGCTGTGCTGCAGTGCAAAGCCAAGCAGTCCAGTTACGAGCGCCGCCCTCAGCAGAAAACCTCTCAGTTGTGTCATGCTATCTCCCGTAGTGAAATGCGTGTGGTGATCTTATACAAAGTCTCCAAGTTCGAAAAGTGTTAGCCAACGAATTCCAGGGAACAGAAAAGAGGAGGTTAGACGGATGCTGGTTGTGACAGTCCTGATTGAAATTGATCCCGGCCACTTCGAAGCGTTTCGCGAAGCGGTCCTGAAGAATGCGGCGGGAAGTCTTTACGAGCCCGGGTGTTTCCAATTTGATGTCAGCTTTTCCGAGGACCGGAAGCACTGTTTCTTGTACGAGGTTTACAGCGACCAGGCAGCCTTCGGGGATCACCAGGCCACTCCCCACTTCAAGGAGTTTGCCTCGGTCAGCAAACCGATGGTGGCATCAAAGCGGCTCCAAACTTTCATCAGGCATTCCGGCCAAAGCAGCTGACTCCTGTGATGGCGCGGCTTTGAAGAAGCGACTGACCACGGTCCCCATCCAAGAGGCGCGTTTCCGGTCGTTCTTACGCGATGTGCTGTCGGTGGCCAGGCCATATCTCCAGTACAGATTAAAGTAGGCTTTGCAGATGACCAGGTAAATGAGCAGATGCTTGAGGTTCCGTGTAAATCCCA
The DNA here is from genome assembly GCA_050747825.1 of Acidobacteriota bacterium. Lineage (GTDB taxonomy): Bacteria > Acidobacteriota > UBA6911 > RPQK01 > JBOGJG01 > JBOGJG01. The sequence continues at coordinate 13,931 of JBOGJG010000038.1, forward strand.
TCAGACGGGAACGCTGCCAGATAGCCCGAAGTGAATAGAATGTGCGCCAGGAGTGCCTGACACCCGCAATAATCTGATCGGCATCCAAATTAGGGTGACGGTAGACCACCCTTGGATGCTGGGGGTCCAGCCAATACTTGTATTCAAGATCGTTGAACTTAAGAGCTTTCCTATCCTTTAGCATCAGCTTGAAATCGACAGTGCCCGGCAGAGGCAGCATCGGCACAAATTGGGCCAGCGTGATGCCGGAGCTCTTGACAAACTCGGCAGTGGAACGAAAAGTCTCCTCGGTATCGCTTTCAATTCCCAGAATAAACGAGCCCAGAATATAGGGAAAACCTTGCGTCCGAATGCGATTGATCTTTTCCTTGAGCTGTTGGCCTGTGGAATTGAAATACTTGTTGGTCGCTTTCAGGCCCTCTTCCGTAACGCTTTCAATGCCGATCAGGGCTCCCATAATGCGGGCCTTCTTCATGGCGGCCAGGTATTCGGGGTCGTCCCCGACCTCCATTGTGATCTGCGTGTAAAAGGTCATGCCCTTTGGGACCTCTTCGCTAAGCCGCTTCATCAGATCGTAGCGCTCGGCCAGACCCTCCTCTAAGGTCTGCCGCTGCTCCGGAGTCTTTGCCTCGCGGATGTCCTGGAGCGTGTAGGGATAAAAATTATCATCGGCCAGCATGACCAGGCGAAATCCCTGGCTGTATAGGTACTGGAGCTCCTGGATAATCAGGTCGTTATTCCGAAGCCTGGGCGTGCGTCCGTCCATGACCCAGACGGAGCAGAAAGAACATTGTTTGGGGCATCCCCGAACGGTTTGGACGGAGGCCATGGCATAGGCATCCAGCTTCATCAGATCCCAGCGGGCGGCGATGAGTTGGTCGGCACTCACGCGGCCTCCTTTGTAACGAGGCTGCAGGTTTCCCTGCCAGTGATCTTCGATAAGCTGTGACCAGATGATTTCCGCGTCCCCCTCAACGACGGAGTCTCCGTGTGCCAGAGCCTCCTCCGCGTAAGCTCCGGCATGAGCGCCCCCGAAGACCACGCTGGCGCCCCGCTTCCGGACCTGCTCGGCCAATCTATATCCGTGCAACGCATTCAGCGTGTGAATGCTGATCCCGACCAGATCGCCCGCCTGGACCTCCTCGATGGGAAAGTCCTGAACCGTCTGGTCGATCACAAACAGGCGATCGATGTAAGACTTTTCCGGAGTAGCTGCCGCCAGAACGGCCAGGCAACGCGGAGTTATGAAAGCGAACCCAAAATTTTCAACAGCCGGATTTACGATAAACACTTGCATTTTAACTAACCACCATATCTAAGTGTTCTGCCTTTGTAAATGAGTTTGGCTTATGTCATTTGATTTTATTTTAGCGACCAAGGGCAGGAAATTGTAGGATTCTGTCATAATGTGGCATTCAAAATGAACAAGACAGTGGCTCAGGTGGCTGAAAAAAGTCCGGAGATCATTACTGTCTCGGAAACCGCGAGGACACAGAGCAAGGGCCTCAAGCTGGATGAGGGGAAGCGGCTGGTTTCGCTCGACGCTTTCCGCGGCCTGACCATGTTTTTACTGGTGGCGGAAGCGGCCCGGGTGTACCACGCGCTTCAGAACCCTGCCCTGGAAGGTACGATCTGGGGCAGTATCGTCACTCAGTTCACGCACCATCCCTGGAACGGCCTGCGCTTTTGGGATCTGATTCAGCCATTTTTCATGTTCATTGTGGGCGTGGCCATGCCCTTCGCTTTCGCCAGACGCTGGGAGCGGGGCGAGACCTGGGGGCAAAGTTTCCGCCACGTGCTCTACCGCTCGGCAGTGCTCTTGCTGCTGGGTGTCGGCCTGCACTGCATCTACCGCGGAAGGTTGGTATGGGAGCTTTGGAACGTCCTGGCTCAGCTCTCGGTCACATACCTGATTGCCTTCCTCCTGATGAGGAAATCCTTTACCAGGCAGATCGGATTCACCTTTATTCTGCTGGCTGCCACCGAGCTGCTTTACCGACTGTGGCCGGTACCCGGTTTCGATCAGCCCTTTGTCAAAGATCACAATTTCGGTTCCTACATGGACCTGATCCTGATGGGGAAGATCAATGCGGGCGGCGGATGGGTGGCTATCAACTTTATCCCTACCACTGCGCATACGATGTGGGGCGTGCTGGCGGGCTATGTCCTCATGAGCGACCGCAGCCACGCCCGCAAGATCAGGATACTGATCACCGCTGGACTCATTGGTGTGGTGCTCGGCTATGCTCTGGATCCGGTTACTCCGATCATTAAGAGAATCTGCACCAGTTCGTTTGTGATTGTCAGTGGAGGTTGGTGCCTTCTGGCTCTTGCCCTTTGCTACTGGCTGGTTGACGTCAAAGAGAAGCGGAAGTGGGCCACCTTTGCCCTTGTGGTTGGAATGAACTCCATTTTCATTTACCTGTTCAGCAATATTGCCGGATCGCGGATGAACGAGCTGGTGGGAGTATTCACCTTTGAGACCTTCGGTTGGATGGGTGAGTTCGGCACGGAAGTCGTCACCGCCCTGCTGGCCCTGGCTGTCTTCTGGTATGTCTGCTACTGGCTTTATCAACGCAGAGCCTTCATAAAGATCTGACACCGGGTGTCCCGATTCCTCCAGGGGCGCTTTTGGCGTATCATGGATCACCAAGGGAGCCGTCCATGGCGAATGCAAGAAAAGCGGTCATTGCCTTAGTCATTGCAATTCCCCTGGTATGGCTTGCCTTCTGGGGGCGTTCTCACTACCGGAGCTTTGAGGACCTGCCCGAGGAGATCCGGTTCAACAGAGACATCCGCCCGATTCTTTCCAACAAATGTTTTGCCTGCCACGGCCCTGACAAAGGCACGCGCCAGGCCGGACTGCGGCTGGATATACGGGAAGTCGCGCTGGCCCGACGGGAGGGTTATGATCGACCTGCGATCGTACCCGGTTCTCCGGATAAGAGCGCCCTTATACTTCGCGTCAGGCACGAAGATCCTGAAAAACGCATGCCTCCTCCTCAAATGAACCAGGAAGGAAGCGGCGGCGATCCGCTGACCGACCGTGAAATCGCCCTGCTCCAAAAATGGATAGAAGAGGGAGCCGAGTGGGAGAATCATTGGGCGTATACTGAGTTGAGGCATCCGCAGGTACCCCAGACGGAGTCCGGCGCCGCCCAAGGTCCTATCGATCAGTTCATCGTGAGCCGGCTCGAGAAACTGAGTCTACAACCTTCTCCCGAGGCTGACCGGCACACACTCATACGCCGCCTTAGCCTTGATCTGCTTGGGTTGCCACCGACGCCGGCCGACGTCGAGGCCTTTGTTCAGGACACCAGTTCCGACGCCTACGAGAAGCGGGTCGATCGATTCCTGGCTTCCCCGCACTTTGGAGAGCGAATGGCCATTTTCTGGCTGGACCTGGTGCGTTTCGCCGACACGGACGGTTACCATTCCGACCTGCACCGGCGCCTCTGGCCCTACCGCGATTACGTGATCCAGGCCTTTAACGAAAACAAGCCTTTTGATCAGTTCACCAGGGAGCAGGTGGCCGGTGATTTGCTGCCGGACGCCACGCGCGAGCAGATTGTGGCTGCCGCCTTCAATCGCCTGGGCCAGGCGACCAAAGAGGGAGGTTCACAGCCCAAAGAGTATCTGCCCAAATATGCCGCCGATCGCGTCCGGACGATTTCCACTGCCTGGATGGGATCGACGATGGATTGCGCCGAGTGCCACGACCACAAGTTCGACCCTTTCACCCAGCAAGATTTCTACAGCATGGCCGCCTTCTTCGCCGATGTGAAGGAGAGAGGCCTTTTTAAAAACGAAAATAGCATCCCGCCGGAGATGCTGTTGCTGGGGGAAGGTCCTGAGGCTGTCGCTCGCTTGAGGCAATTGCGTTCGCTGGAGAAAAAACTTGATGAGATCCAGAAGAAGACCACGAGCGGAGGCAACACTGGAGAGATCAAGAAATTCCGCACCGAGATTGATCCTATTTTGGGCGCTATTCCGCGAGCTCCGGTCACAAGATCTGTTGAGCCGCGAATGGTTCGCATTCTGCCCAGGGGGAACTGGCAGGACGACTCGGGAGAGGTTGTCGAGCCGGACGTTCCCGAGTTTTTACCTGATTTAAACGTCAATGGCAGACGGGCCGACCGATTGGACCTGGCCGATTGGCTGGTCTCCTCTGATAACCCCCTGACCGCGCGTGTGTTTGTCAATCGGCTCTGGAAACGCTTCTTCGGCACTGGTCTCTCCAGAACGCTCAATGACGTGGGCTCACAGGCGGAGTGGCCGACCCACCCGGAGCTTCTGGATTGGCTGGCTGTGGAGTTTATGGAGAGCGGGTGGAATGTCAAATATATGGTGAAGCTGATGATTATGTCGGTTGCTTACCGGCAGGCTTCCAAACCGACGGAGAAGATGCGCCAGATTGATCCGGAGAACCGTTATCTGGCGCGCCAGTCCCGTTTCAGGGTGGAGGCGGAAATCGTCCGCGACAATGCGCTGGCCATCAGCGGCCTGCTGAATGCGAAGGTTGGTGGCCCCAGCTTCAAGCCCTACCAGCCTGAAGACTACTGGCGCGATATTGAGACCTTCGGCACTGAAGGGCCCGCCACCACCTGGGAGGCTTCAAAGGGAGAAGATCAGTACCGCCGTGGACTTTATACTTACTGGAAGCGCAGTTTTCTGCATCCCAGCCTGCAGGCTTTCGATGCTCCCAGCCGTCAGGAGTGCACGGCCAATCGTGCCCTTTCCAACACGCCGCTGCAGGCTCTGGTGCTTCTGAATGATCCTTCTTATGTGGAAGCCGCCCGTGTATTTGCATATCGCCTTCTGGAGCAGAGCGAAAGTGGGTTTGAAGATCGGCTGCAGTGGGCTTTTCAGCAGGCGCTGGGCAGGGCCGCGAGGGCGGAAGAGATCATAGAGATGGAAAAGCTTTTTCGGTCTCAGTCGGCTCGATACAGCGAAGACAGAGAGGCCGCGCGCAAGCTGATCAGTGTGGGACAACAACCGGTTCCCGAAGATGTCTCGGCTTCTGTACTGGCCGCCTGGACTTCAGTGACGCGTGCCATACTCAATTTGCACGAGACGATTACCCGGTATTAGGTGGCGGGTATCGGATGATGGAAAGGACCAAGTCATGTCGAACAGATTGAAACTGAAAGAGACGCGCAGGGAATTTCTGGTGCGGTCGGCGCAGGGGATGGGGAGTCTGGCTTTGGCTTCGCTCCTTAACGGAAATGGACTGATCGGAAGGGATTCCGGTCCCCTGAAAACGGACGAATGGGGCGGAGTGGTGAACCCGCTGCATCACCTCCCGCGCGCCAAACGGATTATTTATCTCTACATGGCCGGCGGCCCATCTCATCTGGAAACCTTCGACTACAAACCCGAACTGCAGAAAAGGCACGGTGGATCCATGCCCGAGTCGCTGACCAAGGGGCAGCAGATGAGCACCATGACCAGCGGCCAAAGGCTGAAGGTCATGAGCCCGCTCTATCCGTTCGAGAAGTTTGGGAAGTCGGGTCAGGAGATTTGCACGCTCTTCCCCTACACCGGCCAGATCGCCGATGACATTTGCATCATCCGCTCCATGCAGACAGAGCAGATCAATCATGATCCGGCCCATACCTTCATGAATACGGGCTCCATTATCACAGGCCGGCCAAGCCTGGGTTCCTGGATGGTCTACGGACTGGGGAGCGAGTGCGACAATTTGCCTGGGTTTGTTGTTATGACTTCGATCGGAGGCGGAGGTAATCAACCTATTGCTGCCCGCCAGTGGCACAGCGGATTTCTCCCCGGCAGATTTCAGGGTGTGCAGTTCCAGTCGAAGGGAGATCCCGTCAATTATGTTGCCAGCCCTGATGGTGTCAGTCTCGAGGATCAGAAGAAATTAATCGACACGGTGAATGCGCTGAACCGGATGAAGGACAGAGTAGTGGACGATCCCGAGATTTCGACCCGCATCAGCCAGTACGAGATGGCTTTTCGCATGCAGACGAGCGTGCCGGAACTGGTCGATTTCTCCGGGGAGCCGCAGTACATCAAGGACCTTTACGGAACGGAAGGGGCTGATGGGTCGTTCGCGGCCAACTGTCTGTTGGCGCGGCGTATGGCGGAACGGGGAGTCCGTTTCATCCAGCTTTACCACAGAGGCTGGGACCACCATGGCGGACTGAAGAAGAACATGAAGACCATCTCGGGACTGGTCGATCGCGCCTCTGCCGCCTTGGTGCTGGATTTAAAGCAGCGCGGCATGCTGGAAGATACACTTGTAATCTGGGGCGGGGAATTCGGGAGAACTCCCATGGCCCAGCCTAGTGGGAAGGAAGGGAACGAAGGCCGGGATCACCATATCAAGTGCTTTTCCATCTGGATGGCGGGCGCCGGAGTCAAAGCCGGGATCAGTTACGGCCAAACCGACGACTTCGGCTACGATGTGGCCCAGGATCGGGTTCACGTCCATGATCTTCATGCCACCATCCTGCACATCATGGGTATCGACCACAAACAACTGACCTACCGTTTTCAGGGGCGCGATTTTCGTCTGACGGATGTGCATGGAAATATCGTCCGTCAGATTCTGGCCTGATCGAACCAGGCTGTAGACTGTAGGCTGTAGGCCTTAGCTACAGCCTCAAGCCTACAGCCTGTTTTTAAACCTAGGAGGCTCTATGGGTGTGAAACGAGTTGTGCTAATGAGCGTTGTTTGCGCGGTGCTGTACCTGATGATTCCCTGCGGGGCGCGTGCCCAATCGGCGCAGGCTTCAGCGGGGGATCGGATTTACAACACGGTGAAGCAGAACCTGATGGACGGCAAACAGGTAATCGGCGGAACCATATCCTCATCCGACCCGGACATTTACTGCGCCATGGCCAATGCCGGCTTCGATTTCCTTTGGATTGAAATGCAGCATAGCCCGCTCAGTTATCATGAGGTGGCACGCATGATCCGGGCCTGCAAGGGAGCTCCGGCCATCCCCTTCATTCGTGTGCCGGATGCGACCGAAGGGGACATCCAGAAGGCGACCGACGTTGGGGCATTGGGCATCATCATTCCTATGGTCGATAGCGTGGAAAAGATTCAGGCGGCCGTGACCTTTGCCAAGTACCCGCCCCTGGGGAAGCGCAGCCAGGGCGGTGGCCAGTACGGCGCCATCTGGGGAGGCGATTATCGTCAGACTGCCAACGAGAACATCATGGTCGTGGCCATGATCGAGTCGCCTGCCGGCGCCCAGATCGCCGACAAGATCGCCGCCGTTCCCGGCGTGGACGTCGTCTTTGCCGCCAGCACGGACCTCTCCAGTTTTTCGGGGCTTCGCCAGGGAGATCCGAATTATGAAGCGCTGGTTACGAGAATCCACGATACCACGTTAGGAGCAGGCCTGAAGTTGGGTGGTCCGTTGGCCTGGAAAGATCGCTCCGAGCGTCCGGGTTTTACCTTCTTTCAGGGTCCCGGCGAAACGAGCCTGATTCGATCGGCGGCGCAGGCGCTGTTGCAAGGCGCCCCGGTTGACCGGCAACGCCCCGGTATCGCCCCCATCGAGGGGAAAGAGCCGTAAAAGGAGCCGCAGATTTTTTAGCCGTGGATTACAACGGATTACAGACTAATGGTCATCAATCCGTGAAATCCGCGGCCCCCTTTTTGACGGGACCCGTTTTCAAAGAGGAAGTATGTTTACCAAGTATAATCGTCTGCAACTCACGCTGTGCTGGTTTTTACTGGTCTATTTCTTATCGGGCGGTCAGGGTCTCTCCCAGACTATCGACCCCTCCCAGGACCATCTCTTTTTTGCCTCAATTGTCACTGGAAGGGCCGGCGATCTGGCTTTCCAAAGTTTCTTTCGGGTCTCAAATGAGAAATCAGAGAGCGCTTCCGGCCAGGTCCAGTTGTTTTCGAGCGGGGGAAGCAGTTTTCCTGCGCCGGAGAATCGATGGATCGGTCCGGCGGGCTCGGTTCAGAGTCAGGACGGCGTCGTTCACTTTGACCTCCCTCCGGCAACTTTCCTGGAACTGACCCTGCCGGCGCTGGAAGAATTGGCGGTCGGATGGGCTTCGGCTCGTTCAGACGAGGGGCTCGATATCAAGGCCTTTTTCCAGGTTGCGCGGCCGGACGAGGAAGATCCGTTCGATTTCCGGAATTCGCTGGAGCGGGAAGTTGAAATTCTTCCGACGCGGGGGGCCATCCAGTTCTCGTTCCCGGCTTCTTTGTTCGTCGGAGATCAGTCTATGAACACCGCCTTTTCTCTGGTCAACCTGGCACTGGTACCGGCGCAAGTCAGATTGACCTTGGACAGAGGCGGCGAGGAAAGCTCCGCTTCGATCACGCTCGAAGGTCAGGAGATGATCGCGGCCTATTTTGACCAGTTCTTCACTCTCGTACTTCCTGCTATTTTCCCGGCTGAGCTGAACGCCGTCCTGAGCGTGGAGTCGGAGCAGCCCCTGGCAGTCGCCGTGTTTCGCACACTTTCAGGCCTGCCGCTCTCACCTGTGGCACCGCGGATCGCCCGTCCTCCTGAAGACGATCTCGCCGTTTCCCCCGGCCAGGAGTTCACGCTCGCTTTTGGTCAAACGGCGAGTGTGGAAGGGACAACGCTGACCTTGGAATTTGTCGATGTCTCTCACGATTCCCGTTGCCCCATCGATGTGGTTTGCATAGACGCCGGCGAAGCCCGGGTCGTCGTGCGGGTCAGGCAGGTTGAATCGATTTCCGAGATGACGCTTGCCACACGCGGAGAGCTGAAGCAGGCCGGTATTGGCGAACTGATTCTGGAGTTGCTGGATGTTGAGCCCGACCCCATCTCCACACGCCAAATCCCCCTCTCGGAGTACCGAATCAAGCTCAGCCTGCAGGCGGAGTAAATATCTGCAGCGGAACAAGTTGAAGAAAAATCCGACCTGTAGTACAATTCTCGCAGTGTGTACTTTGGATAGAACTGATTTTTCCTTCTATCGACCGTCTCACCGCTCTCACTTCGAACTGATTCCAACACCCGAGTAAATCCAATTGCGGCTGGTCTCAATTGCTCCGCCTGAATCGAGAAAGCCGAATACGAGTCCGTCGGCGCCGGACTCCAGCGCCAGTTCAGCATCGACCAGCATGGTCGCGAATTCGGCGGCGCTGTAGTCCATCCCGCCTTCCCGGGGCCGGACCATGCACATGACGGGCAGGTCGATCGCCTGTTTAATAGATCGAAGGGTACCCAACGTGGGTGTCAGCCCTCCCACCACGAGGGCACTGCACAATTCGAGGCGATCCGCTCCTCCGGCCGCCGCTTCGCCTGCATCATCCACGGAAGCCACAATCGTCTCGAGCAGATACTTTCGAGCATGGAGGCGCTCGTTCATGGCATCCGAAGTCTTGCGGCGGCGAGCTGCTTTGGCTGCGCCGGATTGGTCAGATCGATCACCTGGAGGCCGGCGCTTCCGGCTGCAATGTAAGCGCGCTGTCCTGATAGAGCCATGTCGAGAGCCCGGTCGGGAGCAGGGAGTGAGCTGACCTTCCGCGGCCGGGCCGGGTCGGACACGTCGATCACCAGCAGTCCGGCTTGCAAGTCTGCCACATAGGCAATGTTGCCTGAAATCGCCACAGCTCTGGCAAAACTCGGTGCGTCGTAAAATCCGGCTTCACGGGGGTGGGCTGGATCCGAAAAATCGACCGTACGCAGGCCATCATCGCAAGCCAGATAGGCGAATCGTCCTGAGACGGCAACGCTCAGGACGCGCTCGCGAGTGTGAAGGCTGCCGATCTGCCGGGGCCGGCGCGGGGATGAAACATCAACCAGGTAAAGGCCGTCATCACAAGCCAGAAGCACCAGGTTGTGGACCACAGCAACCCCCCAGGTCGAGAGTGGATTGGGAAAAAAATCTTGTTTGACCTGGACCGATTGGACTGGCTGCTGCCTGGAGAGGTCCAGGGAAGCCAGCTTGCGGGGATGCTCCCGGTCGGAAACGTCGATTACGTGCAGGCCTTCGCTCTTATCGGCCACATAGGCGAGATCTCCCGCGACAGCTACGGCCTGGGCCGCGCCTGATGTGTGATGGGTAGCGACTTCACGAGGAGAGTTCGGGTCCGAGACATCGATGATATGCAGTCCTCGGGGACCTGCTGCCATATAAGCAAAATCACCCGAGATGGTTATGTCTTCCGCCCTGGTAGGATACAGCGCCAGGTGGACGGGACTGGCCGGCTTGGAAATGTCGGCCATCCACAAGCCATTGTCCTGACCTGCCGCACAAACCAGTTTGCCGGAAACAGCGATCGCGGTGATCGCATCCTCCTGGTCATAAAACCCAACCTCTTGAGGATAGCCCGGTCTGGAGACGTCGATGACGCGCAACCCTGCGCTCTTGGCGGCCACATAGGCGTATCTGCCCGCGACAGCCACGCCTAAGGCCGATCCCGGTGTTTCGATGAGTCCGATTTCGACAAGCTGCTTGGGATTGGATGCGTCAAAAACCCGTAGACCGGCGTCCTGATCGGCCAGGTAGACGTGCTTGCCGGCCACCGCTACTCCGGAAGGAGCGTACACGTCCTGGTAAAGGGACAGGGTCTTGGCATCCGTCGGGTCGGTAATGTCCACTACCCGCAGACCTACTTCTACATTAGCCACATAGGCTCGATCACCTTCGACTGCCAGGTCCCAGGTGTAACCCTGATCGTAGCTGCCGCGCGTGGCAAAGCTCGATTCTTCGGGCTTGGCCGGATTGGAAATGTCGATGACTCTCATCCCGCCGAACAGAGCGGAGACATAGGCGTGGCTGCCTGAGACGACCACTTCCATGGCCTGGTCAGTAGTTTGGAAGAATCCGACCTCGCGGGGAGCTTCCGGCTTGGAGACGTCGAGTATCCGCAATCCCGCGGTTGTAGCCGCCACGTAAGCATAGTCTCCGGAGACAGCGATCCCTTCGACGCGAGCCGGCGGCTCAAAGGACGCGATTTCGCGAGGATGGGCCGGGTTGGAGATATCAAGGACGCGAAGACCTGATTCCTGATTGGCCACATACGCATAATCGCCTGAAACTGCCAGGTTGCGCACCAGCGAAGGAAGCTTGACGCGTCCAAGTTCTTGAGGGCGCGGCGGATCGGCCAAATCAGCAATAACCAGGTGATTGCCCGCTCCGAAGTAGATCCTATTCCCGTGCGCCGCAACTGCATAGCTGAGGTCGGATTCGAATGACTCCTGCGTCTCGCCGTTCTCCGGCGCCTCGGTGTCAGCGCGGCTGGTTGGCGGGGCAACCGGATCGGTTCGGCACCCTAACAGCGCGCTCAAAAGCGTGATCGGAATCAGGGCCTTCTTTTTCCGCAAGAAACTTGTGCCCACGTGCGATCCTCCGACGGCTAGTATACCTGACCAATTTCCTGTTCACCTGCGATAATACCGGGGCCGCTCCCTGACGGTCGCAGCACTAACAGCCTGTGCTAAGGATTGCCTTGAACTTAGTCTATTGCACCGAGTGCTAAAAGACCCGGCCGAAGAAGATCGCGTTCAGGAACAGCCCGTTCGTGCCATACCAGAAAGTGCGGAAGTTGGGGTTATCGGCGAAGAGTACAACCCGGCCCTCCCCGACTTCTCGAGCGATGATGGCGGCTGTACCCTTCAGGTCTTGAAGTTTTTCCCTGGAAATGTAGCCGCTGAGCAGAGGATCGTCGGTATAGCGCGCGACAGTGGCGCCGGCTGTCTTGGATATCTCAAAAAAGTTGGTGTGGTCCCGAAAGAAAGCCACGTGCGAATCATAGCCGTAGGCAATCGGATGCGTGGCGTCCACTTTTGCCTGGAAAATAGCGCCCGCGATCTCCTGCTCGTCATTCGTCCTGGCCACATCCTCGTAAGGCAGGTCGGGAGCAGGCTCGAATTCACTTTTCTTGAGCTGTTCCGCTACGATTTCCTTTTCGGCCACCCACTTAGCTCCGCCGTGAATGGCGATCAGCAGTCCACCGGAGTGAACCCAGCTTTTCAATTTTTCGATCTGCTGCTCTTTGAGGGCGTCGTAGGAGCCGCTCACCAGGACGAGTGTGTTGTAGCGGCTCAGGTCGGCAGAGCCGAAGTCTTCAAGATTGAGGAGGGAAATCGGGATACCCATCCGCTCGTTGAGCAAAAACCAGGTCTCTCCGACCTGATAGGCGCTGGTCCCGCTCCCCGACAGCAGCGCGATGCAGGGTTTTTCCAGGTTCAGCGAAGATGGACCTCCTAGTTCCGGCCCTGCTGGTGTATATCCGCTGCTTACCGCGCTCACAATCACCCCGTCCTCTCGGACCAGGCGGCCAATTGTCTCGTGCACCGCCTGGGCGGAGACGCCCTGCTGATTTACAGGAATGATAATCGTCCCTTTTTTGAAGCTCCTCCGCTGATTACCAACCGAAGCTTCAAGGGGACGCGTCAGCAGCCGCGGGTAAATTCCCGCGTCCAGCAGCCGATAAAGCGCCCGCGGGGCGTAATAGCGGCCCCAATCCATCAGGTAAGCGTAAGTGGACTCATTGGCATTACCCTCTAACCGTCCTTCAGATTCGGCAGTGACATCGATTGCCTCTCCGACAAAGGCTCCACTCTCGCGGCGCAGTTCGGCCGACTCCACTCCGAAGGCCAGGGGGAGAGTCCAGGTGGAAATGTCATAAAAAATGGAATCTTCAAACTCAGTGACCCGTTCCATCATGGCGGTGATAAGACGCGTCTGGAGCTGGTCCAGGGGAATGATACAGCTCGCGCCGGGTTCGTACCTGCGGCCGTCGATCTTGACAGGCTGTCTCAGCTCATGAACGCGGATGCGGTGCCGCTGAAGAGTTTCCAGCAGGGCCAGAGCGCGTGTTCGATCTCCACTGAGACTGAGGACGTAAGCCTTGACGGGATTGTCTCTAGCCACCTGTTCAGCTTCCCGGTAGAAATCGCGTTGATTGCGCAGGAACTTCTCACGGAGGCTGACCGCAGCCTCAAGCGACGACAAAGACGTGGTGAACTGATTGGCGATGGTGAAGTCGTAATGCAGAATGCCGGGTGGGACCTCCTCCTGCAGTGAACGGGAGGAGGCCTGCTCAAACAAAATCCCGAGTGAGCCGTTGATGTCCGGGTATGTGGACCCCTTGCCATAGTAAAAGTCGTCGTATGTCTCCTGGGAATAATAGAGCGACCCACGACGGTCCAGCGCCCGGGCGTGGAATTCCGCGATCTCCGCTGTCAGGTCTGAGACCCTCTGGGGCGTATTAGGATTGATTCGAGCGGGAACACCGGGCTGAAAGAAATAGGTGCTGGTACTGCCCATTTCGTGGAAATCAGTCATGAAGTGGGGGCGCCAGTGATGGAAAAGCTCGACGCGGCCGCGAGATTCTTTGAGCTGAGCAGGCAGCCAGTCACGGTTCTGATCAAACCAGTAGTGGTTGGTCCTGCCCTGGGGCCAGGGCTCAGTGTGCTCGCGGTCCTGCGGATCGCTGGTGGGTACGCGGCCGCGATTGCCGTTGACCCAGTTGACAAAACGGCTGCGCCCGTCCGGGTTCAGGTTGGGATCAATGATGATGACCGCATTTTGAAGAACTTCTTCCACAGCAGCGCCCTGACCGGCGGCCAGGTGGTACAGCAAAAGCAAGGCGGCCTCGGTACCGCTGGCTTCATTGCCGTGAATGCTGTATCCCATGGTGATGATCACCGGCATGGCCGCCAACTCGGAGTCGCTGACTTGGTGAGGCTGATCGGAGAGGCGAAGATTGGACTGTCGAATTTCCTCCAGACGGGATTGGTTTTCAGGCGACGTCACGATGGCGTGGATCAGAGGACGCCCTTCATAGGTGGCGCCGTGCTCGCGGACGATCACCCGTTCGGAAGCTGCGTCTACGGCCCTGTAGTAATCCACGACCTGATGAGACCGGGTATGGCGGGAGCCGATCCGATGGCCGATCGTCCGCTCGGGCGAAGGGACCGAGTCGGCATAGCTCACCCCTTGCACGTCGTAATCCACGGTAAAAGGAATCTTCCCGGCTTCCGCAAGTACGAGTGCTGAAAGGAACAGTAAAACGGTGACCACAGAGTACTGGATGCGCTTCATTAGCTCGGCATTATACCAGCGTCCGTGTCAGGTGGCCGGTCGGCGAGATATAATGCTGTGGATGAGATCTGTCGTTAGGGAACAGAAGATCGAGATGGAGAAGAGGAGCCTCCGTCTGCTGAGACCGGAGGAGCGACTTCGCCTCACCTTGGAGCTTTCCGACTTTTCTTTGGCGCTGCGAGAGGCCGGGACCAGGGAGCAAAATTGCCAGGACATTTGAAAACGCACTTGAGCGGCTGCAAGCCTTAGTCGAGGAATTTAACGCAGGTGAGCGGGAGCCGCTCAAATATGCTCTCATTGGAGCTATGGCACTAGGGACAGGGAGGCCAGCGCCGCCGCCGCCGGACCTGTTAGACTCAGAAGAAAGACAAGCGACGGCACAGTCAAGAGTGCACACAAACCCGGCAGGGTCACCTTCGTGAAAGACGAAAGGCTTTTTATGATTTGTTCTCCTCGAAGATTAATTTCAGCTTATGATAAATGCTGATCTGATTTAAGGAGGTCTCCAGGATGCAATCTCATACATGTCGCCGCTGGATTACTCTTACAGGCATCTTCCTGGTCGCTCTTGTGGCTGGCGTCGGCGCCCAGTCGGGGCGGTCGGGGAGCGGCATGGAGTGGCCGCAGTGGGGCGGGCCGAATCGCAATTTCGTGTCGGACTCCAAGGGAATCCCCTCGAGTTGGCCTTCATCCGGGCCCCGGAGACTTTGGAGCCGATCGCTGGGTGAAGGACACTCGTCCATCATTGTGGACGGGGGACGCCTTTACACCATGTACCGCCCGCTGGGCCTGCTGTCCATGATCCGTCGCAGTCAGGAGGAAGTAATCGTAGCCATCGATGCCGCCACCGGCGAGACGATTTGGGAGCACCGCTACCCGGCGTCTACCGCCGGGCTTGATTTTCAGCATGGCGCCGGTCCACATTCAACGCCGCTTCTGATCGGAGACCGCCTGTACGCGACAAGCTCGCGTAAGGAGCTCTTTGCGCTCGATAAGAACACCGGCCGGCGTCTCTGGCATCACGATTTCGCTAAAGAATACGGCGCCGGCGTCTCGGGACGTGGTTATACATGCAGTCCGCTCGCTTACAAGAACACCATCATCGTGACCGTCGGCGGTCCCGGGCAGGCGGTCATGGCCTTCAATCAGCAGACCGGTGCCCTGGTATGGAAGAATCAGTCCTTTGATCCCGCTCCCGCTTCCCCCATCATCATCAATGTGGATGGGCAGGAGCAACTCGTCCTATTCGCTGCCGCCCAGGTGGTCGGCCTGGACCCCAATAGCGGCGCTCTGCTCTGGAGACATCCGCATAAGACTGACTATGGACTGAACATCAGCACACCTGTATGGGGAGCGGACAACCTGCTGTTCGTCTCCTCTGCCTATGGCAGCGGCTCGCGACTGCTCCACCTTTCCCGCAACAACGGTGAAGCGGCGGTTGAAGAGCGCTGGTTCCAAAATCGCATGCGGGTGCACATCGGGACCGTCATCCGTCTGGGTAATTTCGCTGTCGGATCGAGCGGCGACTTCGGCCCCTGTCCGATGGTTGCGATCGATCTGGAAACGGGGAGGATTCTATGGCAGGACCGCAGCTTCGCCCGGTCATCACTACTCTATGCAGACGGAAAGCTGATCATCCTGGACGAGGACGGTACCCTCGGGCTCGCCACCGTCTCGCGCGAGGGAATGCGTGTGCTGGCGCGAGCCGAGATCCTCGAAAATAAAGCCTGGACGGTGCCCACCCTGGTCGGCACGCGTGTGTACGTTCGCGACAGGGAGACGATGGCAGCCTACGACCTGGGAGGCTAATGCGCCCTGGGCGCTCCTTTACAGTCGCGGCTCTGTGGAGTTGCCTTGCGCCGGACTTATCCGAGCCGCGAAGGGGAGTCCGCTTCGGACAATGGCGCCGATTGCCCCCATGTTCGCCCCCGTGGATTCCATCACTCGCTGTCGATATTGTATGAAGGCCTGCTCATCCTGTGCCGCACTAACCAGCATCAGCGCCGTCAAGGCGTACAAAGAAATGGCCGGTTTCAAGATTTTTCCCCGAATCCGCATTCTCTTCCTCCCGTGAATTCCGCTGCTTGAATGACGCATGCCGCAGATGAATGTTTCCTTGGTATTATCGATCTTAGTCTTTCCAAGCGGGCAGGCTGATCATAGCCCGGTAGTTCGATTCGTTGTAGTGGCCGTTTCGTACCGGCGCGTAAATCTTATCTCCACTGAACGGCTGATCCTGAGTGTAAATCCAGACTTCTTTCTGATCCCAGAGGATGATCTCGTCGCGGGAATCACCGGTCACGTCAGTCACGTAGGCAGCCAGGTCGGGATGCCCGTCATCGGGGAACATCACCACACGGCGCAGTTGGCCGTCGATCAGGCCGCCTTCGCGAATATTCCCGGAAAGGAAGGCGAATTCCTGACCGTCGCCACGCCAGTTGACGGGCAGCAGTGGACTGCCCGTATGGATCGGCTCTTCCTGGGCCAGGACCTTTCCGTCGATGTCGAACAAGGTCACGATGCCCGGGTTGCGCCAGAAGTTCACCGTCATGATTTCCAGCCCCGGAAGGTCGAGACGGAATTGGCCGACAGTCATGTTTTGGGTGTGACCGACCCTCACCTGGTTGATGAAATTGCCGTCGCGGTCAAGGACGATAAAGCCCTCGTCGCTTCCCGTGGCATAGACGCGCGGAGGTGCATCGGGGTTGTCGCTGAAATTGCCCATGGCGATGGCGTCAGCGTGTCCGGCGCCTTGCGTCAGGTCCTTGTCCCGGGACCAGAGCACACGGCCGTCATTGTCCCACAGCGCGTAGCCGATCAGGATCTCATCGTGCCCATCGCCGTCGGCATCGAAAGGATAGGGGAAGTGCCCGGTCATGCCTTCTCCCTTCCAGAGGAGCTCCAGTTGATTGTCAAAGACCCAGAAGTTCTGATAGCGATCCTTGATCAGAATATCCCGGCGGCCTCCCTTTCCCGAGACATTGACCAGGGCCAGCGAGTCGCCGTTGTTCAGCTCGTAGGGCCGTTCGCGCAGCGTTTCCGCCATCGGCGGCATCCAGGCCCAGCGCTCGACTTTGCCCGTCCTGCCATCCAGGATCTGCAGCTTAAAATCCTTGATCAGGACCACTTCGCTCTGTCCATCTCCCTCCAGGTCCTGAATTTGAAAGGGCGTGTCGTTAGTAAGCAGCCCGTTGCGCGGGTCGGGACGGCCCACCTGCCAGAGGACCTTGCCGTTAAAGTCAATGGCGGTCAGGCAACTGATGTGATCGAAAGCGTCGCCGCGCACCCTGGGAATGTTTTGGCCGATCAGCATATCGAGGTTGCCGTCTCCGTCCAGGTCGCCGAAACGGACGTTGCGCCCGGCGCCGAACTCCGGAGTCGAAAATTTCTTCCACAGCCTGGGCTGAGGATTGTGGGCGCGCAATGCGGACAGTTCTTGCTCGCGCCGTGAGACCCGCTCTTCGATTTTCCCCTTGGTGTCCTCTGAAACATTGACCACAAAGTTCTGAAATCGAGCGGGGATGTTGGCGGTGACGCCGGCCTTCCCTTTGAGGAGCTCCGTGTCCTCAGCCTCAAGAACGAGTTTATCGTCAATATAAGCCCGGATTGCCGAGCCCTCATTCTCCACTTTCAGAGTGAGATAGCTTTTCGTGTCATAGCTAAACTCGGCCGTGGCCAGTTCCCGCCACTCCGCCACATTGATGGTCTTCTCCAGAGGCAGGCGCACGGTTAAAAAGGCCTGGTTTCCTTTCCTGAGGCCAAACAAGTAGTAATGGCGGTTGGTGTGATAGCGGAAGACGACTCCGGCCATATCCGCAAAGGAGAGCGGCTTGACCCGGACCTGGACGGTGTAGTCGTTCCATTCCGGGTCTCCGGTGATGAAGGTCGGATTCATGATC
This sequence comes from Acidobacteriota bacterium, assembly GCA_050747825.1. Classification (GTDB taxonomy): domain Bacteria; phylum Acidobacteriota; class UBA6911; order RPQK01; family JBOGJG01; genus JBOGJG01. Next base: position 31,852 of record JBOGJG010000038.1, read on the forward strand.
CTCGAAAGGCCGTTGACCAGGTGCTGCTCGAGATAAGGCGTTCCGTCCTCATCCCCAACCACCCAGGCATCCACCTGGACGATGGCGTTGGCCCAGGGGTCCTGCGGAACGCCGCGGTGGGGAAGATAATGGTATTCCTGAATAGCCGCATTCAACTGTCCGATGGGATAACTCAGCCAGCCGGGCGGAAAGTGGGAGAAGTCGTCGCGAAACAACTCGGCGCTGTTCAGGCCCGGCATTCCAATCAGGGAAACCATTGCCGTCATCAGAGAACAAAGAATTCTGCAGACAAAATTTTTCATCTCAGCTCACGTCGAAAGGGTAGATACTTTGTAGTTTCGGAAGTTCCTGTCATGTGTCAGCAGCGTCAGGTCTTCCAGTCGAGCTTGGGCTACTAACATTCGATCAAAAGGATCATCGTGATGGCGAGGCAGGGCGCTGGCTGCAACTGCATGGCGGGCTGTCACAGGCAACTCAAAGAAGTGATTTGCCTCGATTTGTCCCACTAAATCTGATTTCCCCAGTTCAATTCTGCCCAGATTGGCTTTTATGGAAATCTCCCAGATACTGACGGCGCTTACGTGCACGATTGTTCTGGTATCGGTAATGATCGCCTTGGCTTCGGTTGAAAGTTTTGGCGCATCCATGAGCCACCACAAGAAAGCGTGACTATCCAGCAGAAGTTTCAATCGCGCTCTCCGCGCAAGGCCGAGGCCAGTTCTTGTGGAAGCGGCGCATCAAAATCGGCCCTGATTCGAATTTTCCCCTTAAGACGGCCGGGCCGGCGCTCTTGTGGGCCGAGTGGAACCAGTTTCGCGACCGGCTTGTCATTTTTCGCGATCACGACCTGCTCACCCCTGGCCACCCGGGCCAGAAGCCGGGAGAGTTGGGATTTGGCCTGATGGACATTGACTACCTTCATAACTTAGCTAAGCTTAGTCTTTCCTCTGGCCAGCGTCAAGTGGTGGCCCAAGCGTGTCTTGTACTTGCCTTTTATAGCTGTCTGCGCGCCGGAAGATTTCTCCGATATTCAAGTGTAGAAAGCGGCGGTCTTCGATGATAACCCGGCCGTTGACGATGACCGTGTGCACGGAACTGCCGTTGAGGCTGTAGACCAGAGTGCTGTAAAAGTCGTAGAGGGGGAAGGCGGCCGGCGAGTCCAGCTTCACCAGAATCAAGTCTGCCCTTTTCCCGGGTTCCAGGCTTCCAATTTGATCTTCCAGCCCCAGCGCGGCCGCTCCGCCGCGAGTGGCGATGGTCAGGGCCTGCCGGGCGCTGAGGGCAGTCGGGTCTCCGCTGTCCACTTTGTGCAGCTTGGCCATAGTGTCCATTTCCTGGAAGAGATCAAGATTGTTGTTGCTTACCGGGCCATCGGTTCCCAGGCCGAGTTGCATTTCCTTGCCCAGCATCTGCACGACGGGAGCGACCCCCGACGCCAGCTTCATATTGCTTTCAGGGTTATGAACAACCCCGACTCCGCGCAGCTTCAGGAGGTCCAGCTCATGCGGTTGGGCCCACACCACATGGGCGGCGATCAACCGTTCGGAGAGGAATCCGATCTCCTCCAGATACTGGGTCGGCCTGAATCCGGTTTCTTTCACAAGCTGCTGGACCTCGTTTTCCGTCTCGGCCAGATGAATCAGCAGGGGCACATCGTAGCGATCGGCAAGTTCTTTGCAGGCCAGCAGCACTTCGCGTGAGCAGGTATAAGGAGCGTGAGGCGCCACGGCCGGGATCACCAGAGAGTGGTCTTTCCATCTTCGAATGAACTCTTCCGTGTAGGACAGGGCTTCATCGGGACTGGCGTGGTCGGGAGCTGGAAAGCCGATAATGGTTTGCCCGAGGACGGCTCGCATTCCGGCCTCGGCAGTGGCTCGGGCAACCTGGTCCTCAAAGTAATACATGTCCGCATAGGTCGTTGTTCCGGATGCGAGCATTTCGGCTGCCGAAAGCAGGGTTCCCCAGTAAACGAATTCCGGATCGACATTTTCCTTTTCCGCCGGAAACATGTAGTTGTAAAGCCAGTCCATCAGGCGAAGGTCGTCAGCCATGCCCCGCATCAGGGACATGGCGGCATGCTGGTGGCCATTGATCAGGCCGGGCAGGATTAGTGAGCCGGCGGCATCGAGCCTGCGAGCTGCCGGGTAGTCAGAGTCCTGGGCGAGCGGCCCGACGGCCACGATCGTGTCATCTGAAATGGCCACATACCCTGGCTCGTAAACGGTATAGTCCGGGTCCATGGTGATGACGGTTCCTGTAACCAGCAAGTCCACTTCCTGCCCGCCCGCTGTCGGTGGGGTGCCCGGCTCCTCAACCGACCGGCAAGCGCTCAGAAGCAGACAGCTCATCAGGAGAAGGGGCACAAGGCGCAACAGACCGAGTAGAAAGCGTCGAAAGTCGTCTTTGACTCGCCGGACAGTCCGCAGAACGTCCTCATGATCCAGCTTCTCGTCCCTCACGCCAGCTGCCCTGTTGCTGATACAAGAGAGTCCCATGACTTCTTTCCCCATGTGGTTGAGGGCGATCACCTCGGGAACGGTGGACATGCCCACGGCGTCGGCGCCCATGCCGCGCAGCATCTGAATTTCAGCCGGTGTCTCGTAACTCGGTCCTTTAACCGCCGCATAGACGCCCTGCCGCAGCGAGAGGCGCAGCTCCAGGGCGAGGCGGTAACCCAGGTCCAGAAGCCTGCGGCTGTAGGTGTAGGTCATGTCGGGGAAGCGCTGTCCCAACTCATCCAGGTTGGGGCCGCACAGAGGATTATCGCCCAAGAGGTTGATATGGTCCCGGATCAACATGAGGTCGCCGGGCGCATAATCCTCGTTAAGGGCGCCGGCGGCATTAGTGATCACAAAGATTTTTCCGCCCCAGAGGGCCAGCGCTCGGACCGCGAATACAATCTCTGACATCGGTACGCCTTCGTAGAAGTGGACTCTGCCCTGCAACGCACAGAACCGCTGCTGCTCATCCCTGGCAACCGCCAGGCGTCCGGCGTGGCCCACGATAGACGAAACGGGAAAATGGGGAATCTCCTGGTAAGAGGCGGACTCAGTGTCCGGCAAATCCTCCACGAATTCACCCAGGCCGCTGCCCAGGACAAAGACGGTTTCAGGTGCATCGCCAAACCGGTCAGCCAGAAATCGCACCGCCTCTTTGAGTTGACCCACGTACGTTCCTGAATCTATCTTCATGCCCGTTGTCAGTTGTCAGCTTGTCACGTTCACATCAGCATCCCGGCCAGCGTTGCAGTCATAAAACTGGCCAGCGAACCCGCCAGCAGAGCTCGAAGCCCGAGTTTCGCCAGATCGGACTTTCGGCTGGGAGCCAGTCCGCCAATGCCTCCGATGAGAATGCCGATGCTGGACAGGTTGGCGAACCCGCAAAGAGCGTAGGTGGCAATCAATTCGGACTTTTGGCTCAGTCTATCCTGAATGGCCGCCAGATCAACGTAAGCGATGAATTCGTTCAGGATCACCTTGATTCCAATCAGTTGGCCGACTTCCGTAATGTCCTCCCAAGGCACCCCCATCAGGAAGGCCACCGGCCCCGCTATGTATCCAAGAATGAGCTGCATGCTCAGTTCGGCGCCGAAATAATCCTCAAATCCCATCAGGCTACCCAGACCCGCCAGAATGCCGTTCAGAAGATAGATGATGGAGATGAAAGCGATCAGCATGGCAGCCACATTGATGGCCAGGATGACTCCTTTGCCGGCGCCTCGAGCCGCGGCATCGATGACGTTGACGTCTTCTTTCTTGATTTCGAGAGTAACCTTTCCGGCCGTCTTCGACTGGCCGGTCTCCGGCACGAGTATCTTGGCCATCAGCAGCGCGGCAGGCGCGGCCATAACGCTGGCCGATATCAAGTACTCGGCGTTGATCCCGAGCGCGATGTAGCCACCCAGAATAGCCCCTGACACGGTGGCCATTCCGCCGGTCATCAGCGCCATCAGCTCGGATTGAGTCATCTCCGGCACATAGGGCGCGATCACCAGCGGAGCTTCCGTATGCCCCATGAAAACATTGGCTGCGGCGGCCAGCGATTCCGAGCCGCTCACGCCCATGAAGCGCGTCATGATCCGTGCCATCCCGATGACGATCAACTGCATGATGCCCAAATAGTAGAGAACCGTAAAGAAGCTGGAAATGAAGATCAGGATGGGGAGCACCTTAAAGGCAAAGACGAATCGACTCGGGTCGGGGTCGGATGCCAGCCAGCCAAAGACGAATGATCCCCCGGCATCGGCGAAGCTGATCAGGCGAGTGACCCCAGCCGCTACCGCGGTCAGCGCTTGCTGCCCCAGCTCAATCTTGAGGATAAAGAGCGCAAAGACAAGCTGGAGGACGATTCCCCACACTACCGTCTCCCATCGGATGGCCCTGCGGTTGGAAGAAAATAGATAAGCCACTCCCAGAAGAAAGGCGATTCCAAGCAGGCCGATGAGTCGATCCACGTCGAGCGCCGATTCTACCGAAAGCCGGGGACGTTCCTTAGGCTGACCGCGGACCGGCTGACGGCTGACCGGCTGACCGCTGACCGGCTGACCGGCTGACCGCTGACCGCTGACCGGCTGACCGCTGACCGGCTGACCGCTGACCGGCTGACCGCTGACCGGCTGACCGGCTGACCGC
>JBOGJG010000039.1:0-2648 GCA_050747825.1 Acidobacteriota bacterium
CTTCAAAGAAGGGCCCTGCCCGGTTGCGCAAGCAATTATCTCCCTGATTTAGGATTCGCTCCGGCTTCGCCGACTGCTTCAAACGCCTTCAGCGTCGTACCGTGGTAGCGGCCGTAGTAATCGGCAAAAGAACTCCACGGAGAGTAATCGAAACAGGAAAGTCCGCCGCGTGGTGCCGATCTTCAGGCCGCTTCCGAAAAACGGCCCTAGGCGGGACCGCTACAGGGGCAGCCTGCCTCAAACGGGCGATCCGCGCCACGCACTAGCGGGAGTTTAAGAGTTACTGGCTGAATTTCGCCCTGGGGCACGTTCAAGAGGGCCGTTTTACGCTCATTTCCGCACCATTTGTGTCCCCGATGAAGTCTTACCCTCGTGGTACCCCCAGATCTGAAGGTTAGATTCTTGTAATTCACTTTGATTTGGCCCAAATCCAACAGTCTTGCGCTTTGGAGTATTACCCTGTCTTGTATGGCCAGTCTGGTGAAGAAGATCAAGGACGGGCGACCCTACTGGTACGTGGTTGAGTCGGCCCGGGTCAACGGCAAGCCACGGATCGTGCATCAAACCTATCTGGGCACCGTGGACTCCATCCTTGAAGCATTCACCAACTCCAAAGAGCCGATGGCGGTGGAGGAGGTGGAGTTCGGCCTCACCGCAGTCATGTGGGGGCTGGCGCAGCGGGTGGGAATCGGTTTGGCGGTGGACAACTTATGCCCGAAAAGAAGTCAGGGCCTTAGCGTGGGAGCGTACCTGCAGGCCGCCGCGGTCAACCGGGCGGTCAGCCCCCGATCCAAGCGAGGCTTCTACTCCTGGTACCAGCGCAGCGTGATGACCAGATTGCTGCCCGGATCCGAGGACTCCTTTACCTCCCAGTGTTTTTGGGAGGCGATGGATCGGGTGGATGAGAAGGCGATCGAGGGGATCGAGCAGGCAGTGGTCAGCTCAGCGGTGGAGCAGTTCGACATCGATCTCGAGGCCCTGGTGTTTGATGCCACCAACTTCCACACCTTCATCTCCTCCACCAACCCCAAGGCGGACATCGCCCAGAGGGGACATGCCAAGAACAAGCGCCATGATCTAAGGCTGGTTGGGCTGGCGCTGGCCTGCTCCACCGATTACCAGATTCCGCTCGCCTCCAAATTAGTGGCCGGCAATTCCCCGGACACCAAGATCTTTGCCGCCTGCCTGCCGGAACTGATCCGCCGGCTTGAAGTTCTGGGAGCCGACCTGGCCAAGGTCACCCTGGTGTTCGACAAAGGCAACGACTCAGGCGCAAACCTCGCCCTTCTGGACGCCTCTGCCATCGGATTTGTGGGTTCATTGATCCCTACTCAGCACACTGACCTGCTGGCCATCCCCGACGAGCAGTTCGCCCCGGTTCCGGATCTTTCCCGGGTGATGGCCTACCGGAGCCAGAAGGAGGTGTTAGGGCAGCTGCGTACCGTGGTGGTGACCAGATCCCAGACCTTTCTGGAAAAGCAACTGGTCGGCCTTGCCCAGACCCGCCGGCGGACCGAGACCCACCTGAGCGAGCTCGACCGTCTACTGACCGGCAAAAAGCACAAGATGGACCGGGCCAAGCTTGAGGCCCGAGTCCAAGAAGCTCTCGCCCCCAGATGGATGGACAAGCTCTACAGCTACCAGATCGTGGGCGACAGCAAGACTGATCTCAGCCTTACCTGGCAGTTCAGCGACCAGGCGTTCGAGCAGCTCAAGGATCGTGAGCTCGGCAAGCGGATCTTGTTCACCGACCGGCACAGCTGGTCCACCAAGCAGATAGTCGTTGCGTACCGCTCCCAGTGGGAGGTGGAGGCTGCCTTTCACCAGATGAAAGATCCCCATCACGGTGCCTTCCGCCCTATCTACCACTGGACCGACCAAAAGATCAAAGTTCACAGCCTCTACTCGGTGGCGGCGCTCATGCTGATCAACCTTGCCTGGCGCCAGGCACACCGGGCAGGAATCAAAGTGTCTCCCCGAGAGATAATCGAAGCACTGTCATCAATCCGGGAGGTGACTTTGATCTACCCTCCCGCCAAGGGCAAGGCCAACCCCAGGGTCCTCAAGAAGCTGACGCGTATTGACCCACTCCAGCAGCAGCTATTCGAACTCTTCCAACTTGACGCCTTTCGGCCCTCCGTAGGTAATACAGAGAAATGGCGTGGATTTTAGCTTTTCAGGCACGATTTTTAGCCGACGCGTCCGGTAACTCTGAAACTGGGGCTAGGTGGGTGCTTCCTTCCCCCTCGACGGTGGCCGCTTGACCATCAGCAGAAGCCCCGACCCCAGCACTCCCGCCAGGATTGAAGCGGCGAGCACCCCCGTCTTCGCCGCCTCGAGGACCTCCTGTTGCCGGAAGGCCAGATCGGCGACGAAGAGCGACACCGTAAAACCGACGCCCGCGACCGCGGCTACCGCGATCAGATGCGGCCAGCGCATCGCTCTGGGCAGGCGAGCCAGCTTCAGGCGGACTCCGAGCCAGGCGCCAACCGTGATGCCGATGATCTTTCCTGCCACCAGGCCGACGACGATGCCCAGCGTCACTTTGCTCGACAGGCTTCGGTCCAGCGCCTCGCCGGTGAGGTTCACTCCCGCATTGGCCAGCGCGAAGAGCGGCACGATCACGAAGCTGGTCCACGGGTGCAGAG
>JBOGJG010000040.1:0-10872 GCA_050747825.1 Acidobacteriota bacterium
ATGCGATGCAGGCCAGCCTGAATCGCCGTTTTTCCGGCGGCGTTCACATCAATGCCAACTACACCTGGTCCAAGAACATGGGCATCGCCGGTCTGGGCGGCAGCGATGATCAGCCCGAGATCAGGGCTGTGCAGTTCTACAATCTCAACCGATCCCTTGCCGATATCCACGTCCCCCACCGCTTCAACCTGTCCACCATCTTCGAGCTGCCCTTCGGCCAGGGGAAGCCGTGGTTATCGGACGGAGCCGCCGCCGCCATCTTTGGGGGCTGGCAGCTCAATACCGTTCTCTACGCCCACTCCGGCTCCCCCTTCGATATCGAAGCCTCGGGCGATTCTCTGGACCTGCCGGGAAGCCAGCAGCGCGCCGATCAGGTGAAGCCCTTCAAGGTTCTCGGAGGCATTGGCAGAGATAACCCCTGGTTTGACCCGACTTCCTTCGTCGAAGTGACTGAACCGCGCTTTGGAAACGTCGGTTTCAATACATTCCTGGGTCCTTCCCAGTTCAATATGGATGTTGGAATCTTCCGCAAATTCCAGATCAGTGAGAACGTAGACCTGCAGTTTCGGGCCGAGGCTTTCAACTTCACCAATACGCCCCATTTTCGAAATCCAAGGAGCAATGTCTCCTCCAGTCGCTTCGGCGTCGTCGATCGAATTCGCAACGTGGGCCGGGAGGGCATCGACCAGCGCATCTTCCGCTTCGGCCTGCGCCTCGGCTTCTAAATTGAAAGGCGATATTGGCAAAATGCTATCAAGAACGACGGTGAGTCAGAGAAATGCCAGGGCGCTGCTGAGCTGTGCAGTGGCTCGTGGTGTCCGCATTCCTGGTAACTGCCCGGACTCAGGCCCAGACGCTTTATGGCTCCATTGTAGGGAACGTGACGGATCAGACAGGCGGGACCATCCCCGGAGCCGATGTCACGGTCACCCACCAAGAAACAGGGCGGGTCCGTACTTCCATTACCAACGAAGTCGGTACCTTTGATTTTCCGACCCTCCAGCCGGGCCCCTGGACGGTCAAGGTGAGCATGTCGGGATTCAAGGAGTTCGCCAAGACCAATGTGCTCGTCACCGTCAACACCGTGACCCGTGTCAACGTCGTTCTGGAGGTCGGCCCGGTGACCGAAACTCTGACGGTGACCGCTGAGACCGCTACGCTGCAGACCGATCGCGCCGAGGTGCGTGCCGAGATCCCGGAAAAATCCATCAAAGATCTCCCCGTGCCCATCGGGCGCAACTACCAGACGCTCTTCGGCACACTGCCCGGATTTACCACTCCCGCAAACGCGCACTCCATTCCCAGCAATCCGTCCCGGGCTCTGGTCTTCCACGTCAACGGGACCTCGCGTTCGGCAAATGACATCCGCATCGACGGCGCCAGCCAGTTCGATATCCAGCTTCCCCAGGTCACCGTCTACATCCCTTCACTGGAAGCCATTCAGACGGTCAACGTGGTGACGAACAGCTTTGACGCCGAGCAGGGACTGGCCGGGGGCGCGGCCATCAACGTACAGATCAAGAGTGGAACCAATGAGCATCATGGTTCGTCTGGTGATGGAAAATCTGCCCGAAAATCTGCCCGATGAAGATCTGATGGAGAAGCTGGAGAAGCAGCGGGGCCGGGGGCGGGATGATGATCCGGTGCGAGCCATCTGGAACAGCATTCTAGCGGGAGTGGTCTTTCAGCATACCAGTGTGGAGTCGCTGCGCCGGGAACTGGAACGCAATGGGAGCGGAGGCAGTCCCTTCCTCGCACGCCTAGAGCCGTTTTTTAAAGAAATTGATGGCAGGGAAGGAGGAGGTGGATGAGATCTTCCACCGGGAGTGGAAGAATTAAAAGAGCTATTGCCGGACTTCGGGGAGTCTCTGGCGGTGGACAGCAAAGCCCTGGAAAGCCACGCTCGAGGACGCAAAGATCCGAAGGAGAGCAGCCACAGCGCGAATGCCTCAGTCCCCCTCAGTCCAGAGATGCCCCTTTTATGAAACCCAATAATTTGCTAAACTAAAGGCCACCTTGTGGCTTCTAAATTCCCGGAAGGGCAATCTCAATTGGAGGACAAAATTATGAGTTCAATGAACCGTCGAAATTTCATCACGACGGGGTTGGCTGCCGGCCTGGCGGCGGGTTCGTCTATCAGGACAACCTCAGCCAGTCCCAACAATGTCGTCAATGTGGCTGTTGTTGGCATCCGCTCGCGGGGAAGTGCCCATTATGAGGCCTTTTCGAAGATCCCCAACGCGCGCGTGGTCACCCTGGTTGACGTCGATGAGAGCCTTTTTCCCAAAGCGCTGAAAAAGGTCTCCGAGATGGGCAATCCGAAAGTCAAGACCGAAGTGGATCTGCGCCGGGTCCTGGATGACAAGGAGGTGGACGTCATTGCCACCGCCGCTCCCAATCACTGGCATGCGCTGCAGACAATCTGGGCCTGCCAGGCCGGCAAGGACGTTTACGTCGAGAAGCCCTGCTCCCACAACATCTGGGAAGGCCGGAAAATGGTGGAAGCGGCCCGCAAGTACAACCGCATCGTCCAGGTGGGATTTCAGAACCGCAGCATCGAAAACGTGCGCAAGGCCGTGCAGTTTCTGCATGACGGCGGAATCGGCAAAGTCTACATGGCCAAGGGCCTCTGCTTTAAGCCCCGTGAAACCATAGGCTATGTCAAGGACGAGCCCGTGCCCGATGGCGTACATTACGATTTGTGGCTGGGACCGGCAGCTTATCGGCCTTTCAACCCCAACCGCTTCCACTATAATTGGCACTGGTACTGGGACTTCGGCAACGGAGATACCGGCAATCAGGGACCGCATCAGTTTGACGTCGCCCGCTGGGGCCTGGGTAGGCACGAGCATCCGGTCCGCATCAGCTCGGTTGGCGGATACTTCGCCTTCGACAGCATGCAGCAGACTCCAAATACTCAGACCTCCGTCTTCGAGTACTCCGACGGGGCGATCCTCGAGTTCGAAACGCGCGGCCTGTACACCAATGCCGAGGATGGAATCGAGATTGGAAATCTGTTCTATGGCACCGAAGGCTGGATGCACTTGAACGGCGGAACCTGGAAGACCTATATGGGTCGCAAGAATGAGCCAGGGCCGAGCATGAATGAAGTTGACGCGGCCGACCCCAGCAACCTGGCTGGGTCCGGGCATCAGCCGCATTTCCACAATTTCATCAAGGCGGTGGCTTCGCGCAAGATCTCAGATCTCAACTGCGATGTTGAAGAGGGATTTCGTTCGACGGCTCTGCCGCTGCTGGCCAATGTTTCTTACCGGTTGGGCCGCGAGGTCAAATTCGATCCCAACATCGAACGCTTCGTGGACGACGACCAGGCCAACGGCTACCTGAGCCGCAACTATCGGCCTCCGTACGTCGTTCCCAAGGAAGTCTAAGGGTATTTGTGATTTGTGATTTGTGATTTGTGATTGGGGTGACCTAGGAATTCACAAATCACAAATCACCAATCACAAATCACCAATTCACCAACACCCTCCGACTATCTTCCCCCGCACGAGATCGGCGATCGTGTCCAGGTCCAGGTCCTTGTACTCCTCGTACTCTATGGGGCCGTGAATGATGATCTCGATTTTGCCCGGGCGAATCACCACTGATCCTCGAGGGAGTCTGTACTGAGCCCCTTTGATCGTTACCGGAGCGATGGGCGCTGCCGCCTGCTGGGGCAATACGAAGGCGCCCCGTTTAAACGGAGCCGTTTCACCCCACGTCCTCATCCCCTCAGGATAGATCACAAAAGACATTCCAGAGTGGATTTTCCTGGCCACGGCCTGATAGGCGCGCAGGGTCTGCCGAGGGCTGCGGCGCGTCACCGGGATGTTCCCGGAGCGTTTCAAATGCCAGCCTAGAAATGGAATGTGGAACAGCGATTCTTTGGCCACGAAACGAAACTGAAAGGGCAGGCAGGCCAAAAAGGCCCAGTGGTCAAACATGCTGAGGTGGTTGGCGGCAAATATGTACCCTCGCCCTGGAGTGAGTTGCTCCAGGCCCTGCACTTCCACCTTTACCCGCCCCACCAGGAGAATAAAGCGGCTCCAGATCCTGGCGCACCGGTGCTGAGCCCTTCCGGTCCCGTCCACGAAGGAAAAGAGCACGCTCAAGCTGGCCATGACCGCCGTAAACAACAAGATCAGGGGCACCCGCCACAGGGCGTTGATCTTTGGAAGCAGGGGCATCGGCCAATGCTAAGTCAATGGAGGTGGGGCGAGCAAGGCGGCGAGTCACTGGAACAACTGAATACTGACAACTCACAACTGACAAACCGACACTGATAACTGACTCTCACTTGGCAATTGGTCACTGGTCCGTTGTCCAGTCTCTCAACTGTCCAAGCTGTCAGTTGTCAGCGGTCAGCGCTCAGCGACTCTGCTAAGATATCCCCGTGCCTGAAAAGCTCTATCTCATCGACGGCATGTCCCACATCTACAGGGCGTATTACGCGGTCCGGGGGCTGACCAATAAGCAGGGCCTGCCGACAAACGCCATCTACGGTTTTACCTCCATGCTGCGCAAGCTCATCAAGGAGGAGCGACCGGAATACCTGGGTGTGGCCATCGATTTATCCGGACCCACTGTCCGCCACGAGCAGTACCAGGACTACAAGTCCACCCGCAAGCCGATGCCGCCCGATCTGGTCGAGCAGATCCCGTACATCCATCGCGTATGCGAAGTTCTGTGCATCCCGATCCTTTCCTACGACCGATATGAGGCCGACGACGTGATCGGCACTCTTGCCTGCAAAGCTCTGGAGCATGATCTCGAGGTCGTCATCGTCACCATCGACAAGGACATGTTCCAGCTCGTCAACGGCCGGATCACTGTCCTGGATACACGCACCATGACCCGCCTGGGCCCGCAGGAGGTGGAGAAGAAGATAGGAGTCCCTCCGGATCGGGTTCTGGATGTGCTCAGTCTGGTAGGAGACAGCTCCGACAACATCCCGGGAGCGCCTGGAATCGGGGAAAAAGGCGCCCAGCAGTTGATCCAGGAACACGGCAGCCTGGAAGCTCTTCTGGCCAACAGGGACCAGGTATCGCGCAAGACCTATCGGGAAAGTCTTCAGCAAAACGAAGAATTGATCCGAAGGAGCCGTGAGTTGATGGTGATCCATCGCAACCTTCCACTGGAGCTCGACCTGAAAGATCTGGAGTTCTGCGATCCGGATTACGAGAAGGCGCGCGAGCTCTTTTCCGAACTGGAGTTCACCAGCCTGTTGGAGGAATTTCTTCCCGAGCGGCCCACTGCCCAAACCGTCTACCGGTGCATCGAGAGCGTCGAGGCGCTGAAGCCCGTCATTGAGAGCCTGGAGGGGAGGAACGCCTCCATGTCATTGATCTATGACAACCAGGACTACCTGCGCGGCCCTCTGAAGGGCATTTCCATCTGCACCAGGCCTCATGAGGCCTGGCTGCTTCCCAGGGAGGCCATCGAGCAAAATCCTGAGGAAACTTCCTGGCTTCTCGGGAAGCCCGCTAAGTGGATCATTCACGATCTCAAGCCCTTCTATTTTTTTGCCGAGCGCTACGGCTGGGAGATTCCGCGTAACTTGTACGACACGATGCTGATGGCTTACCTGCTCTCCCCCAATCAGAATAACTTTTCTGCCGAGCGGCTTTCTCTCGAATTTCTGAAGCATGGCCTTTCTCCAATTCCCAACGGGCAGGAGGAATTGTTTCGCGACGGGCATCTGAACGCGCTGTGTGAGAGGGCGGATGCAGCCTTTCAGCTCTTCGAGATCTTGCATCCGCAGATTGTAGAAAAGCATCTGCAGGATCTACTGCACGATATCGAGATCCCGCTGGTTCGTGTCCTGGCGCTGATGGAGCGCAACGGAGTCAAGGTGGATCCTGCTCTTCTGGGGCAGATGTCCTGCGAGCTGGAATCTCAAATTGCCGATTTGATCAGCTCCATTTACTCCATGGCGGGGCAGGAGTTCAATCTCAATTCGCCTCGCCAGCTCGCGGAAGTTCTCTTCGAGAAGCTCAATCTGCCCATGGTCAGAAAAACGCGAAAGGCCGGCCACCTTGCCACCGGGGTGGAGGTGCTGGAAGAGTTGGCTCAGACTTATGACATAGCCCGCCTGATTCTGGAATATCGCGAGCTTTCCAAGCTCAAGAACACTTACCTGGACGCCTTGCCCAAACTGATCAATCCGCACACGGGCCGGATACACACCTCCTATAATCAGATGGTGGCGGCCACCGGCCGGCTTTCCTCGAGCAATCCCAATTTGCAGAACATCCCGATCAAGAGCGAGCTGGGGAGGCGAATCCGCCGGGCTTTCATTGCCGAGCCCGACTGGGGGATTCTGGCGGCGGACTACTCCCAGATCGAGCTGCGCATCATGGCCCATCTTTCTCAGGACCCGGTGCTGCTCGATTCCTTCCGCAAGGGGCAAGATATCCATGAGCGGACGGCACGCGAGGTCTTCGGCATCAATGCGGTGCTGAATCCGCAGGAATTCCGCCGGCCTGCCAAGGTGATTAACTTTGGAATCATGTACGGGCTGAGCGCCTTCGGCCTGTCGCAAAACCTGAAAATCGAGCGCAAGGTGGCTCAGCAATATATAGATGATTACTTCTTACGATATAAGGGCGTACAGGAGTGGATTGAGCGGACCTTGGAAGGCGCCAGAGAAAAGGGATACGTGAGCACGCTCTTCGGGCGGATCCGCCAGATCCCCGAGATCCACAGCAAGAACTGGAATCTCCGGAACTTCGGAGAGCGCACGGCTATCAACGCACCGATCCAGGGGACTGCCGCCGACCTGATCAAGAAAGCCATGGTTTCCATCGATAGTGAAATGTCCAGGCTCGGGTTGCGCAGCAAGATGATCATGCAGGTTCATGATGAGCTTGTCTTCGAAGTGCCCGAGGCGGAAATCGAGCAGATGAAAGCGCTGGTCCGCCGGCAAATGGAATCCGTCGCCTCCCTCTCCGTCCCCCTCCAGGTCGATCTCGGCCTGGGTCCGTCGTGGTATTCGGCCAAGTAAGAAGAAATCCAGCTGCACTCGGCGGCGCCAGCCCGAATCCTCCTCGCCACCACCAGTCTCCTTGAAATCCTCTCCTCTTTCAGGGACAATGATCTGTTCGACTATGCATTACATCTCAATCCGGGGCGCTCGCCAGAACAATCTAAAAGACATCGACGTCAACATTCCCCGCAATAAGCTGACGGTCATTACCGGCTTGAGCGGCTCGGGTAAATCCAGCCTGGCCTTCGATACCCTCTACGCGGAAGGTCAGAGGCGCTATCTGGAGTCTCTGTCAGCTTACGCCCGGCAGTTCCTGGACCAGATGGAAAAGCCCGACGTCGATTCAATCGACGGCCTCTCGCCCGCCATCTCCATCGAACAGAGGACGACCAGCAAAAACGTGCGCTCCACGGTGGGTACCATCACCGAAGTGTTCGACTACCTGCGCCTTCTCTTCTCCAGCATCGGCGTCGCCCACTGCCCGAACTGCGATAAGCCCATCACCCGCCAATCGATCGATCAGATCGTTTCCCGCATTTTCGAGCTCCCCTCGGGCAGCCGGATCATGATCCTGGCCCCGGTGGTGCGCGGGCGCAAGGGTGAGTTCAAGACGCTGTTCGACAAATTCCACAAGGAAGGCTATCTGCGCGCACGGATTGACGGGACGGTTTACCACCTGGAAGAAGCGCCGGAGCTGAAAAAGCAGAAGAACCACACCATCGAGATCCTGGTCGATCGCCTGATCGTACAGGACGAGTCGCGAGATCGCATCGAACCGTCGGTCCGCCAGGCCATTCAGATCGCCCGGGGGCTGGTTACGGTCTCAGTGGTTGGCGGCGCCGAAATCCTCTTTTCCGAGAGGATGGCTTGTGTGGATTGCGGGATCAACATTCCGACTCTGGAGCCTAGAAGTTTTTCCTTCAACAGCAAGTTCGGAGCCTGTCGAAAGTGCGATGGGCTGGGTTCAGAGCTTCAAATCAATCTGCTCCGGCTGGTTGAAAATCCGGAAGCTCATCTGAGCGACCTCAAACTGGCCCTGGGAGGCAGGGACCTGTTGTATTTCTTCCGCGAATCCACCCGGGCGCTGCTGAAGCACTTTGGAGTCGAAGCCAAGAGTCCTTTTAAGGATTATCCCCCTCTGCTGCTCCAGGCGCTGCTCTATGGCCTTGAGGGTCCCATCAGCTTTCGCTATGCCGGCTTCGATTACACTTCCAAATTCGAAGGACTGAACAAATGGTTCCTCGATAAGATGGAAGCGACCGGCAGTGAGAAACGCCGCCACCTGTACCTCAGCTTCATGACGCAGGGGGACTGCAGCGTGTGTGCGGGAACTCGCCTGCGCTCCGAGAGCCGGGCCGTAAAAGTCAAGGGCCGATCCATCTCCGAGTACTGCCGGCTTCCCCTGGGAGAATGCCTGCAAGCTATTGAAGAGATTCGGCTCAGTTCCAGAGAACAGGCCATTGCAGGCCAGATCGTAGAGGAAATCCGCCACCGCTTGCGCTTTATGCTGGATGTGGGACTCTCCTACCTCACACTTGACCGGCAGGCCGTCTCACTCTCCGGAGGAGAAGGCCAGCGCATCCGCCTGGCCACTCAAGTGGGCTCCCGTCTCAAGGGCGTGCTGTACGTGCTCGATGAGCCATCCATCGGCCTTCACTCCAGGGACACCAGGCGGCTCCTGGACACGCTCAAGGAGCTGCGCGACCTGGGGAATACAGTGATCATTGTGGAGCATGATGAGGAAACCATCCGAAGCGCAGACCACATCATCGATCTGGGGCCCGGGGCCGGCAGCCACGGAGGCACTATCATGGCGGAAGGATCTCTGCCCGAGATCCTGAACGACGGCTCTTCCTCGCTGACTGCCGGCTACCTGAAAGGGCTTCAGAAGATTCAGGGTCCACAGAGACGAAGGAACGGCAACGGGCAAAGAATCGAAGTGGCAGGAGCTCGCCACCATAATCTCAAGAACATTGATGTGGCCTTCCCGCTGGGCCTCTTTATCGCGGTCACGGGCGTCTCCGGCTCGGGCAAATCGTCGCTGGTGGATGAAGTGCTTTACCGTTCGCTGTCGCGGCACCTGTATGACTCGTTGCTCCAACCCGGGGCGCATAGCGATATTCGAGGCCTCGACAATATCGACAAAGTGATTGAGATTGATCAGTCCCCAATCGGCAGGACGCCCCGTTCCAATCCGGCCACTTACAGTGGCCTGTTCACTCCCATTCGCGAGCTTTTTGCCGTGCTGCCGGAATCGCGTATCCGGGGCTACAAGCCCGGCCGTTTCAGTTTTAATGTAAAAGGCGGACGTTGTGAGACCTGCCGGGGCGACGGCCTGCGCAAGATCGAGATGAACTTTCTGCCTGATGTTTACGTGGTGTGTGAGGCCTGCCATGGAAAACGTTACAACCGCGAGACCCGCTCGATCAAGTACAAGGGCCGTTCCATAGCCGACCTACTGGACTCCAGTGTCGAGGAAGCTTATTCCATCCTCGAAAACATCCCTCGCATCCAGGCGAAGCTGAAAACCTTACTCGATGTGGGACTCGGCTACATCAAACTGGGACAGTCGGCAACCACACTGTCGGGCGGAGAGGCGCAGCGCGTGAAGCTGGCCCGCGAGTTGAGCAAGCGCTCGACTGGAAGAACTCTGTATATACTGGATGAACCCACTACTGGACTGCACTTCGAGGACGTCCGAAAACTCCTTGACATTCTCAATGAGCTGGTCAATCTTGGCAACACTGTGATCGTTATCGAGCATAATCTGGACATCATCAAGTGCGCTGACTGGATAATCGATCTCGGACCGGAAGGAGGCAGCGAAGGCGGGTACGTGGTAGCTGCCGGACCACCGGAGGAAGTCATGAAATGCAGGGAATCGTACACGGGCGAAGCCTTAAGGCAGTTTCCAGCGCAGTGACCCCTAAACATGTCCAAATTCAAACAATTCCACCCCGAAAAACTACGCGACTACCCCCTGGAATCCCGGCACAGCAAAGTGAGCGCTGCCGACTTCGGCCGTCCCCTGGACCAGGACAGCTTTTCCACGTTCGTTGACTCCCTCCCCAATATTCTCGCCGCCCGCGATCTGCGCGACCTGGCAGCCGCTATCGGA
This sequence comes from Acidobacteriota bacterium, assembly GCA_050747825.1. GTDB lineage: Bacteria > Acidobacteriota > UBA6911 > RPQK01 > JBOGJG01 > JBOGJG01. Next base: position 10,107 of record JBOGJG010000040.1, read on the forward strand.
GCCGCGCGCTCCGCCGGTAAGGCAATCATCTGGGCTTTCGGAGGCCATGTCGTCAAGGCAGGACTGGGACCTGTGATGATCGACCTCATGGATCGTGGATTTGTGACTGCTCTGGCCACTAATGGCAGCGGCGTTATCCACGATTTTGAAATCGCTTTATGCGGGAATACCTCAGAAGACGTCGAACAGGAGTTGAAGACCGGCAGGTTCGGGATGGCCCGCGAAACAGGAGAGTATCTGAATGAGGCTGTTTCCCAGGGCGCCTGCCAGGAGAAGGGCATGGGAGAATCAATTGCCGAATTCGTGGCGCGCCGGGAGCCCAGGCACGCCCGCCTGTCGCTGCTCGTTGCCAGCCAGCGGCTCAATATTCCCCTTACGGTCCATGTCGCGATCGGCACGGATATCATTCACAATCATCCGGCCGCCTCAGGCGAGGCTCTGGGAAAGGGGTCGTTGATTGATTTTCGGATATTGACGCACCAGATCTCGCAGTTGCACGAAGGCGGCGTTTATATCAATCTGGGCTCCGCCGTCATCCTACCTGAGGTGTTTTTGAAAGCCGTCTCCATGGTTCGAAATTCCGGCCGGCGGCTTGAAAATTTCACGACCGCCAATCTGGATTTTATCCAGCATTATCGCCCCTTTCAGAACGTCTTAAAGCGCCCGGTTGCCGGCTCCGGCAAGGGCATCGCCATCACCGGCCACCACGAAATCATGCTCCCCTTGCTGGCTGCCATGCTGGTGCACTGCTGAGGGTGGGGTCAGA
>JBOGJG010000041.1:0-5070 GCA_050747825.1 Acidobacteriota bacterium
ATTCGGTCTCCTGAAGGCAAAGCGAAGTGTCAGCCTGAAAAGAATGGAAGAGACGATCCGTGGGCGGGCCCGTCAGTGATTGCACTGGACACAAATGTGCTCGTTCGGGTTCTTGTGGACGACCCGGGAGAACCCGAGCAGGTGAAGGCGGCACGGGCAAGCGTCAAAGATGCGGGGGAGATTTTTTGTCTCTCAGATCGTGCAGGTTGAAACAGTTTGGATTCTCGAGTCCGCTTATAACTTTGAGAAGCCTGCGATCATCCACCTGTTGAGCCATTTATTACAAAACAGAGTCTTTTCTCCTCAGCGCGAAGAGGTGTTTCAAAAGGCTCTCGAGTCTTATCGGACCGGGGCGCCGATTTTTCCGATTATTTGATTCACGCCGAATGTGAATCTGCCGAGGCTCCTCTGCTGACCTTTGACAAGCGTCTGGGCAAAACAGCCGGCGTCTCCCTACTACGATCCTGATATGCCTGAGATCCGTGTTCATCCGGGCAATCCGTGCCTAAAATCCTAAGACCCGCCGGCGCTGCCCAATAAGCTCCAGCAGTCTCTCCTTCATTTCCTCCGAGAGAAAGCCGGCCCCGATAAAGGAGATCCATTTCGGAAGAGCTGAATTCAAGTCAGCAATCACCTGATCGATGGCCCGGCTGGGCAACTGAAGCCGTTCTTTGCCGAAATATTCAATGAATATCTCCCTGTTGAAATTCCGCTTCTTTCCCCTGAGGGGCAACGCCAGCTCCTCGCTGGCGCCCTCAAGGGCTATCGTACTGCTCAGGAGATCGTAGGCTGGACTCAGTTGGACCTTCTTGTCTCTCCGGATCAGAGAAAAATTCTTTAAATGCGCGTCTTCGTTCCCGATGAGGTAATTAAAAAGCGTCAGTCTAAAGAGCTTGAGTTTTTCCAATTGTGGAAAGGTGCAATGTGCTTCCAAAAGCGGAACCATCTTTTCCATGGAGTAATCGTACTTGGTGTCTCTGGACCGGCCCGCAATCTGGGCGAAATCCTCTACGGCCAATCTTCGGCGGCCGCTGCGATCGAAGCGACGGATAAAGTAGGTCAGACTGCCGTCCTTGCAGTACACCATGCCGTGAAAGGGCGCCTCAATTCCGGCTGCGGAGGCGAGTCGCATGCAAAGATCTTCATTTTCGGGGAGCTGCCGGTAGAGCGGGCTCTGAGGTTTGAGGATGAAGAGTCCTCCCTGGTCCACGACCCTGAAAGTCTTTCCATTCAGATCCAACCTCACGCTTAGCTTGGGCTGGACACCCTGTAGAGACATTTTGGCGGATCTGAGCTGCGCTTCCCGAATCTGTTCTTCCTGAGAGTACGGAAAGTCGTGAAATTCGTCGAGATTGGGGGAGAGCTTGCGCAGCCCTTTCGGGGAGTAGCGGCTTCCCTGGACCGATTCATAGGTAATCGGACAGCGTTTCAAGCCTCTTCCTCAACAGTCACCGCGCCCACCATGTCCGCGCCGACGGCTAGCAGTTGACTGAAGTAATCGTGACGGTCGATCTTGCGCAGCTTGAGCAGGGATTCCAGGAGAATGCCTTCCGGCAGGAGTCCGTCGAAAAAAGGTGGAAACCCCTCATATTCATAAACGCGTTGAGACAGGGGCATGCTCAGAGAGACCGGCTCCCCATCGTAGTTTGCTTCGTATTCAAACCGGTATCTCCTTTGCGGCTCCCTTTCGATCAGAGTACCGGCTGGTCGGTCATGCATGAAAACTCTAGCCTTTCTCATTGCCGCCCTCGTCGTAGAGTGGCATGATCGGACTCTCTAGCCTGAAGTGGATATTTAAAGCTTTCAGGACCTTCAGCAGCGTGTTCAGTTGCACGCTCTCTTTCCCCTTTTCGAGGTCGTAAACCACCGTCTTTCCGACTCCAGCCAGATTAGCCAACTCCAGTTGCGATAGACCGCTCTGCTTGCGGTGAAAGCGAATGACCTGTCCAAACTTGGGCTGCATGGCCCAATTATAAACTATTTTACTGTTTTCGCGGTAAAAACAATTCCTATCAGACGCAGCGACTCGCTCCGGGGCCATTTGGGAGTTGTTATACTGCTATGGCAGTAATTAGCCGTTTCTTTCCGACCTTCTGGAATGATTTCCTGCGGAAAGTGGTGAATATCCTGCCCTGGCAGTAAAAACTTTTCGTTAAAGACTATCGTGTAATCCGTGTTAATCCTGGCCCGTAGCTTTTTAAACCAGCAGCGTTATAGCCACTGATGCTGCTTTTTGAAGAACTCTCCTACGCCATTGTCGGAGCTGCCATGGAGGTTCCCAAGTCCTCTGTCCGGGATTTCTGTCCTGAGGGCTCGGTAGGCATCGGGCGGGCTATATCTGTCCTTCACTAGGTGCTCCGGCAGCGAGCCAGGCTCGAGGGTCTCCCTGATAGTGTTCGGAGCGCAGTCGATTGGCGCCGGTCGTGTAATTTGTTGGCCTATATTTCTCACCTGTTTCTGGTTAAAGTGGTTGACATCCCGGAACCAGTCCCCAATAATGCCCTCGTTCAGATTTTGAACATGAATCAGGGAGAGAGAAGAAGTTTAGCTACACTCACTGAATTACCGATTGAATACTCCAATTCAAGTGGGTTGGGTCGGACGGTTTGTGCCCATTAAAAACCCAAGCGCTTTTCTCGATTTCGCCCGGCACTTCCAACCTTTGGTTGGGTTACCCTGCCGTTTTACGATGATCGGCCGCGGTGGATTAGAGGATCAGGTCAAAAAGGAGGCAGCAGCAATTGGTCTTGCCGATTCGATTCAGTTCTGCGGCTGGCAGCGAGATATGTCTGAGGTCTATCGCGACCTGGAACTTGTTGTCCTGACCTCGAAGAACGAAGGTACCCCGGTGGCGCTCATTGAAGCTATGGCTTCAGGAATACCCGCCTGTTCATTAGACGTTGGGGGGACCTCCGATATGGTGTCAGACGGCAGAAACGGCGTGCTCGCTGGCGATATCCTTAGCCTGGCAAGAAGAGCAGCCGATCTCGTAAACTCCGCACCAATTTACGAAGCTCTCGGAAAGCAAGCTTCGCGAGACAGTGCCGAGACGTACACGTTTGATCGCTTAGAGTCAGACTTGCGGCACCTGTATTCCGAATTGATGGCCAAAAAAACATCAGGGAGGAAACTCGCGTGTTGAATAATTCAATGCTCCTCAATGGCTTTTTACTTTTCAGTTTCTCCGCCGCCATCACCTGGCTGGTTCGCAGCGCATCCTATCGATTCGGCTTTGTCTCCCTTCCTCGAGAGGAGCGCTGGCATAAGAAACCGACTGCGCTTTTGGGTGGGGTCGCTATTTTTGTGGCGTTCTTGACGGGTTACCTTCTCCTTATTCCCCAGGATAGTCAGAACCTGCTCCTGGTTGGCTGTGCTGGCGCGATGTTCCTTCTGGGAGTTTCGGATGACCTCCGCAGCATCAAGCCTCAAAGCAAGCTGGTGACTCAAATTGTAGTGAGCGTGGCACTGGTCTATTTTGGTCCTGTTTTACCCTATTTTGACAGCCAACTGATCAACTTCCTCATAACACTCCTCTGGCTCATCGGAATTACCAACGCCATGAACCTGCTGGACAATATGGACGGTTTGTGTGCCGGAGTAGCCATTATTGCTTCTTTTTACAGATTGGTCTTTTGCAGTCTTGAAGGACATGTAGAGGGTGTCATGCTGGCTCTGGTCTTCATGATGGCCGTAGCGGGATTTCTGGTTTTCAATTTCAATCCGGCGTCGATTTTCATGGGCGATTCAGGCAGTCTCTTTATCGGTTTCATGCTGGCCGGAATGAACGTCACCCCGGGTCACATCTATGCCAAGAGCATTCTCTCGGTTCTGCTGTTTCCTGTACTGATCTTGATTATTCCCATATTTGATACGGCGCTCGTTAGTATGGTCCGCAAGTTTTCCGGAAGACCTATTTCCGTGGGAGGCAAAGACCATTCGTCGCATCGACTGGTAGCGGTCGGACTATCCGAGCGTAGCGCAGTCCTGATTCTATACGGTATCTCAGTGGCCTCCGGGGCAGTGGCATACATTCTTTACCAGCAGGGATTTTCTTACACGCTCTTCTTCATCAGCCTTTTTGCCATCGGTATGGCTCTTTTTGGAGTGTATCTGAGCAAGATTAGGGTTTATGAGGAAGACGAGATAGCCAACCCAGATCCTAAAGATATGTTCCGGCTGGTCGCGGATTTCAAGTACAAGAGGCAGATGCTGCTGGTATTTCTGGATGTATTCCTGGTGATAACGGCTTACTACGGCGCCTATTCCTTGCGCTTTGAAGGCATCGCTCCAGGTGGTCTTTATTTTCAACTGTTTTTGCAGTCATTTCCAATCGTACTGGTCCTTTCGATCGTTTCCTTCTTCGCCTTCGGCTTGTACCGTTATGACTGGGATTGGCGCTATACGGGAATTCGCGATCTCTGGGTAATGATCAAGGGCATTTCCGTGGCAACGGCCGCAGCAGTTTTGGCAGTGACCTACCTCTACCGGTTTGAAGGTTATTCCCGGTCGGTGTTCCTCATCTATTGGGGCACCCTGCTCATCTTGATGGCTGGTACCCGCCTCTCTTTTCGGATGCTGACGGAACTTCTGGCCGTCCGGCCCGATCGTCATAAGAAAGTCCTCATCTATGGAGCGGGTGACGGCGGGGAACTGCTCCTGCGCGAGTTCAAGAATAATCACGGCAGGGAAACCGTAGTGGTTGGTTTCTTAGATGATGACCCGAGGCGGGTTAAAAGCAGCATTCATGGCGTTCCAGTACTTGGAAACAGCCAGACAGCCGAATTCTGGATTCGCAAGCATCTCGTCAGCGAGATTATTGTCTCATCAACAAAAATACCCTCGTCCAAGGTGGTCGAACTCCAGCAAATCTGTTCCCGGTTTGAGGTGGGGCTCCTGCGAGCCTACATGAAGTTTGAAAAAGCGATCAGTTAAGTGGTAAGCCAAACTTTGGCAATACGGTTATTTTCTCTCATTAAAATAGACGCTCCGAAAGCGTGTTCCGGATGACCTCTCCTCACTGGATAATAAACCGAGCATTGCGATAGCGATCATCCATGGGCGCGCTTCGCT
>JBOGJG010000042.1:0-11033 GCA_050747825.1 Acidobacteriota bacterium
GCAAAAAGGAAAAACTCAAGATCTGACCCCACCCAGCCGGACGTGCAGTTCCCTAAGCTGCTCCGGATTCACCGGAGACGGAGAGCCGCACATGAGATCGACGGCACGGGCGGTTTTGGGAAAGGCGATCACGTCGCGCAGGGAGCGTTCGCCCGTCAGCAGCATTACAATCCGGTCCAGCCCGAGGGCGATCCCGCCATGGGGCGGAGCCCCGTAGCGCAAAGCTTCCAGAAAGAATCCGAACTTGGCCTGCGCTTCCTCAGGGCCAATGCGAAGCGCTTCAAAGACCTTCTGCTGAAGGTCATGACGGTGAATACGGATGGATCCACCCCCCAGTTCCAGCCCGTTCAGCACCACGTCATAGGCCTTGGCCTTCACCTGGATGGGCGCGCTCTCCAGCAGGTGAAGATCTTCATCCCGCGGAGACGTAAAGGGATGGTGGCAGGCAAAGAAGCGTTTCTCCTGCTCATCCCACTCCAAAAGCGGAAAATCGTAAACCCACAGAAAATTGTAAGCCGCTTTCGGAATGAGGGCTAGCTGCTGGGCCAACTGCAGGCGCAGGGCCGCCAGGGAGTCGTGGACCATCTTGCTGGACCCGGCCACGAAGAGAAGAATGTCCCCCTCTTGGAGAGCAGCCAGGGCGGCCGCCTTTTCGATTTCAACCGCAGGAACCGACTTGGGCAGCGAACTCTTCAATCCTTCAGGCGTGGATCTAATCCAGGTGAGTGCGGGAGCGCCGTAGGTCTTAATGAACTCGGCCAGAAGATCGACCTCGCGGCGTGAGTAATCCGCCTTTTCCGGGATGCGGACCCCTTTGATGATGCCCCCGCCCTGGATGATGCTTTGGAAGATTTCGAAGGGCGTTTCAGCGAAAGCCGGCGCCAAATCGACCAGTTCCAGCGCGAAGCGGGTGTCAGGACGATCGGTGCCATAGCGATTGACCGCTTCCTCATAGGTGAGCCGGGGGAAGGGAAGCCTGAGCCCAATTCCCGCCAGCTCGAAGATGCGCGCCAGCAGCGATTCCACCAGTTCGAAAACCGTCTCTATCTGGGGGAAGGACATTTCGATATCGATTTGAGTGAATTCCGGCTGTCGGTCGGCGCGCAGGTCCTCATCCCGGAAGCAGCGCACGATCTGAAAATACTTATCAAATCCGGAGATCATCAGGAGCTGCTTGAAAAGCTGCGGGGATTGGGGCAGAGCGTAAAACTGCCCGGCGTAGAGGCGGCTGGGCACGAGGTAATCGCGGGCCCCCTCGGGCGTCGATTTGGTCAAAAACGGCGTCTCAATTTCAAGAAAATCCCGGCTGTCCAGGTATTTTCTCACCTCGAGAGCCACCTGGTGGCGCAGCTTGAAATTGCGCTGCAACCGGCGGCGCCGCAGGTCCAGATAGCGGTAGCGCAGACGCGTCTCCTCGGAAGTGGCCTCGGCGTCCCCGATGGGGAAAGGAGGTGTCTGGGCGCCGTTCAAGAGCCGGATCTCCAGGGCGCGGACTTCCAGTTCTCCAGTGGCGATCTCCAGGTTGACAGTTTCTGAATCGCGGCGCTCCACCCGTCCCACCACGGCCAGGACGTGCTCGGGACGCGCCTGCTTGGCCTTTTCCAGGGCCGTTGCCTGAGTGGGGTCCACGACGACCTGCAGGGTTCCTTCCCGGTCGCGCAGGTCGATAAAAATCAGGTTCCCCAGATCCCGCACCCGGTCCACCCAGCCCATGACGTTCACGGTCTGTCCGATGTGTTCTTCGTTAATCAGTCCGCAGTACGTCGTTCGTTGTAAGTTGCCTAGTTGATCCATCTCAAGTTCCAGGTTCCAAGTTCCAGGTTCCAGGTTCCAAGTTCCAAGTTCCAGGTTCCAAGTTGAAAATTAATTTCACCTGGAACGCCTCTAGTCGTTTTTCACTTGGAACTTTTCATCCAATTATCTCCCTCACCCTGACGGCAAGATCCTCCCGGCCCACAGTCCACTGCTCTCCATCGGACATACGCTTGAGAGTGAAACGGCCGGTTTTGATTTCTTCTTCACCGATGATACAGGTGAAGCGAGACTGCAGGCGATTGGCCTGGCGCATCTGGGCCTTGAGGCTGCGTCCTTCGAAATCCAGGTAGGCAAAGACCTCCTGTTGGCGCAAATAGGCAGCCAGGCTGAAAGCTTCCTCCAGGGCAGACTCGCCGATATACGCCAGGAAAATGTCCGGTGACGGGGGAGCATAAGCTGCTCCGATCTCTTCACGGCCGGACAGCAGCAGTACGAGGCGTTCCATCCCCAGGGCAAAGCCAACGCCGCTGACAGGAGGTCCGTCCAGGATCTCGGAAAGCCGGTCGTAGCGACCCCCGCCCAGCAGGGCGTTCTGAGTCGGCCCCAGGCGATCACTCTGAATTTCGAAGGTGGTGCGCACGTAATAGTCCAGTCCGCGCACCAGCCGGGGCTCAATCTGATAGCGGATAGCCTGCAGATCCAGGTACCTGAGAAAGAGGCTGAAGTGCTCGCGGCAGGCCTCACAGAGGTGGTCCAGGATGGACGGAAGCCGCTCGATGACCGGCTGGCAGGAAGGGACCTTGCAGTCCAGCACCCGCAGAGCATTGGACTCAGCTCTCCTCAGACACTGCTCGCAAAGCTCCTGGCTGTACTTGCTCATTTCCTGCTGCAGCTTCCGGACATAGCCGGGACGGCACTGGGCACAGCCTACCGAATTGAGCAGCAGCCGGAAATCCTGCACGCCGAGCTCACGCAGAAAGCGCACCAGCATTTCCACCAGTTCGGCTTCCACGGCAGCGTGATTGGAACCCAGGACCTCGGCGCCGATCTGGTGGAACTGTCGATAGCGGCCTTTCTGAGGGCGCTCGCGCCGGAACATGGGACCGATATAGTAGAGCTTGTTCACCAGTCCGTCGGCCTGCAGGTGATGCTCGATATAGGAGCGAACCACCGGTGCGGTTCCTTCGGGGCGCAGCGTGATTCCTTTTCCCTTGCTGTCGGTGAAGGTGTACATCTCCTTCTGAACGATGTCGGTCTCCACCCCGATGCTGCGAGTGAAAAGTTCCGTCTCCTCGAAAATCGGAGTCCGAACTTCAGCATATCCGTAGAGTTCGAATATCCGTCTTGCCTGAGCCTCGATTTTTTGCCAAAGCTCGACCGAGCCAGGCAAAATATCATGAGTGCCGCGTATGGATTGCACTTTCATTTGAGTCAAAAAAGGAGCAATTATAAGGAGAAAGCGGGGAAAGGACAAACTGACCGCTGACCGCTGACCACTGACCGCTGGCCGCTGACCGCTGGCCAAGCTACTCCAGAAAACCACGCTATTGCCGGTTCTCAGGTCAGCGCGATTCCCTCAGCCAAAGAGGGGATTCGAACCCGCCCCACTGCTGAACTGCTCGACGGGCTTTACGTGCATTCTCTAATGTAGGCTCAATTAAAATGTCAAGATTACGAGTGGTTCGATACAGTTCGATAGGGCAGATAAGACAGTACGGCTATCCCTCCGATGATCACGTAAACCACCCCTTCTCTATTGAGTGCCTTTGACAAGAGATCCAGAGATGAAGAAATTCGCTGGAGTGCCGACAATCTGGTGAGCAACTGCTTTAAGTAGCTATTGCCTGGCTAAAGTCGGCATCAGGCGCTGGGCGTTCTTATAGTAGAACTTTTCAAGCACCTCAATCGGGAGGTTGAGGGACTGGATCTTGCGATTGCGGTATTCCATGGGGCCGGCGCCGGCGTAAAACTGGTAGTCGAGGCGGTAACGCGCTTCCAGGTCCCTGACGAAGTTTAGCCGCTCCTCCTGGGAATAGGCTCCGTCGCGGACGGCGTTTCGCGAGCGGTCCAGGCCGTAGAGGATGCGGTCCTGGTACTTGATAAAGAAGTCGCGCACCTTGTCGGTCGGCTGAAGAGCCAGGTTGAGCAGGCGCGCCGAAGTCTCGACGTAAAAGTTGGGATAGCGGTCCAGCCGGCGGGCCGCCTCGTCCACGTCATGCTCCAGGCTGCCGACGTGAGCTCCGATCACGATGAGATCCGGGTGTTTTTCCAGGATGTGGTCGCGCGCGGCGATCAAATCGGCGTGGCTGGGGAACTCCTCCTTTCCGTACAAATGCCATTCGGGATTGTTCGAATAATACCCGTAGTGCGGGCTCTCCGGGTTGAGAGGCAGCCAGGCATCCAGCGGCTCGGCCAGGTGGGCCAGGAGAGGTTTCCCCTGTCGGGCCAGGTGAGCGTAAATAGGATCGAAGACCGGGTCATCGGGCAGAATGAACGTACCATCGACAGTCTTGATCTCCATTCCTACGTTCTTCCAGATCTTCACTAAGACAGCGCCCGCCTCGAAGCTGTCGTCCAGCCAATCAATTACCTCCTCCGAGTAAGCCTCCTCATTCACACGCGTCAGGTCGAAGGTGGAGCCGAAAGGCAACACTCCGCCGTATTTCTCGAACAGGCGTTCGGCCACCTCCTCCATTCCCGCCAGAAGCTCCCGATTGTTCCCGCGATTGCAGACGTTTATGATCCGTAGATTGTTCTGCCGCAACATCTCTGCCAGCTCCGGAATATCCTCGAAGATGTGGGAGTGAACGTCAATTTTGGGGATGGCTTCGAAAGGCGGCGCCGGTTCAGACTTGCGGCCTGAGGCCTGAGGCTTGAGATTTGGGCCACCGGAGGAGTAGGGCGTTGCGAAAGTCAGTAAGCAAACCAGAAGGCTAATCGCCGCCACAGTCAATTTCATCTTTGAATCTCCTGTCTTCCAAGCACAACATCGATGCCAGGAAGGAGAACATTCCCAGGCGCCTTGGCCCAACGAAGGTTGCTGGTCACCGGAATACAGATTACTGTGGCAATCCGGCTGCGGTTCAAAGCGTCTCCCTGGACAATAACAACAGGCCTGCCGAATCCGGGTCCTGAACCCGTCGGCTCAGGAACATTGGCCCACCAGATCTCGCCCTGTGAGATTACCACTCACTTCGCTGCAATACGCGGCGCGCGGCCAACGACACGAATTCGTCGGTCTGGTCATCAACTTCAGCACAGACCCGGTTCATAGCTTCGGTTACTTCCTCTGGGGCATGCCTGGCTATGTACTCCCTGAGTGCGTCGCTGAATAGCTCGCTTCTCGACTTCCTGGTGTGCCGCGCCAGCCGCTTTGCCCTCTCGAATACATCATTGGGGATGGAGACCGCTGCTTTCATACCGCGAGTATAACATCGCTTTAGTAAGGTAAAGTTCTGTGACCTAAAGGAAAGAGCTCTCTGATCGAAAAGTGGGGGGAGGTTTAAGGCTCGTTTTAAAGTAGTCTCTGCCTGAAAGCGGCCAGCCCGATAGTCATTTCAGTAAAGCAAATATTTTGACCTCTTAGCCCTGAAGTCCTCAAGTTCAGCCTGCCAGCGGCTTACGATCTGCTCGACGGCCAGACCGTCGGCCAGGGCCTGGCGAATCCAACTGTTCCCGGCCAGACGGTCAAAGGATTTGTCGCGAATCTCGAGCTTCCCGGGGTGGAGTCTGCGCACCTCAGTCAGAATATGAAGCAGGACGGGGACAGGGCGGAATAGGTCGCGGTCCAGCACGTGGAGTTGGATTCCCTGGCACTCCTCCTTCTGATACTTCGAAAAAGTGGGTGTAAAGGACTGAGGGCGGAAGTAAACTCCGTCCAGATTCAGGTCATTTAAACGCCGGGACAACCCCCGGCTGTCCAGCCACGTCGCCCCGAACAGTTCGAACGGACGAGCGGTCCCGCGGCCTTCCGAGAGATTGGTGCCCTCCAGGAGGCAGAGCCCCGGATAAACCGTCGCCGTCTCCAGCGTAGGCATGTTGGGGGAAGGCATCACCCAGGAGAGGCCGGTCTGATCGTACCACTGGCTGCGCCGCCAGCCCTGCAGCGGCACAATCCTCAGATCGCAGCCGATTCCGGCCTCCGTGTTGAAGTAGCCGGCCAGCTCTCCGGCAGTCATCGCATAGCGGATGGGGAGTCGAAAGATTCCCACGAAAGATTCAAAGCCGGGCTCCAGGACCGGACCTTCCACCATCTCTCCGGTAATCGGATTGGGCCGGTCCAGAACGATCATCGGAACCCGCCGGCGGGCAGCCGCCTCCATGCTCTTGAACAGTGTCGAAATATAGGTATAAAAGCGCGCGCCCACATCCTGAATGTCATAGATCAGGACGTCCACGTCCTGCAGCATTTCGGCCGTGGGCGCCTGAGTATCACCATAGAGGCTGTAAATGTTGCGGCGATTCGAAATTTTCTGACCTGCCTGAGCCTGACCCTCGATGCCGTGCTCGGGGCCGAAAAGAGCCGTCAGCCTCACTTCCGAATGCTGGTCCAGCAGATCGATCGTGCTTTCAAGATCAGAATTCACGCCGGTCTGATTGGTGATCAGTCCGACGCGCTTTCCCCTTATCCAGCCTGCATAGGGCTGCTCGAAGAGCCGGTCGGCTCCAATCCGGACCGAGTTGCCGACCTTATCCTCTCCCGCCTGTTTAGCCCGGTACTCTTCCTTTAGCAGTAGTCCCCATTGTTCATCGTAGGGGTGCACCTGGCCTACCCGTTTACCCTGGCGATACACGGGACGTCCCTCATTGGCCCACTTGAAAATGGAGCCTTCCAGGTTGAAGACACGGGTGAAGCCCGACTTTTGCAGCCGCCCGGCCGCAGCCGAGGAACGGTAGCCCACCGAGCAATAGACAACAATCTCCCGGTCCTTACTCGTCGTCAAAAGAACCTGAGCCGGATCGGCTTGGGGAGCCAGGAGCCGGGCTCCGCTTAGATGGCTGACCGCAAACTCCTCGGGAGAGCGGGCGTCCAGCAGCATTGGAGCGGGGCGCGAACGGTCGGAAAGCCAGGCGGCCAGTTCTTCGGTCTGGAGCTGCTGAACCTCGGGAAATTGCTTTCTAATGGAGGCCAGGGTCTCCGGCCAACCCGGCTCAGTCGCGCAGGCCGGCACGAGCAGGAGCATCAGGGTAGTGGAGAGGATCAGACGGGGGAAGCGCTTGTACACAGTCCTAAGATAATCAAATGCAGGTCCAGCTTCAACAGGCTCGAAGTGTGCGCATTCAAGGCACAGGGAGTTCAGATGTCTGGGCCAACGAATCACACGGATCACACGGATCACACGAATAGCTGGATTTGTGTGATTCGTTGGCCCAGAGCCTGAACTTTGACTGATCCATTTAGATGGATAACAATGGAAGTAACAAATCCGAAACCTTGAAGGAGGCAACTTTATGCCAAAAATTTATCTTTTCACTCTATCGATCTGTTTCAGTCTGGCCACATTGCCCGTCCTGGGTAACCAGCAAGTCCTGGTCCCTGTTGGGACCAATATCGAGGTGACTCTCGATCAGCGGCTTGATTCCGGCGATGCCGAGGTCGGCGACACCTTCACCATGACCGTGTCCGAGTCGATAGCCGTAGACGGAAGGATGGCTATCCCCGAAGGAGCCGTTATCTCGGGCACGGTTACCGGCGTAGAAGAAGCCGAGCGCCCGCGCAAGGGAGGCAGACTGATACTGCGTCCGGACTCGCTGCGGGCTCATGGGCAGGTGATTCCGCTTCAAGCGGAAATCACGGCCGAAGGTGACGACCTGGAGGGAAAAGGCGGCGTTCAGGGGAGTCTGAAAGAAATCGCCATTGGGGCCGGCCTGGGCGCTGTCCTGGGCGGAATCATTAAAGGCGGGAAGGGAGCGCTTGTGGGCCTCATCATCGGAGGGGCAGGCACCTTCCTGGCTACCGAAGGCGAAGATGTGGAACTGGACCCTGAGACGCCTCTGGTCGTGCAATTGAAGCAGGCGGTGGACGTGGAGATCAGGTGAGAAGCTGACTGCCTCTCGGCTGACGACTGCAAAGAGAAGCTAAAGTGATCAGCGGTCAGTGGTCAGCTCGCTGCGCTCGCGGTGGCGGGTGGCAAGCTCGCTGCGCTCGCGGTGGCGGGTGGCAAGCTCGCTGCGCTCGCGGTGGCAGGTGGCAGGTGGCGGGTGGCAAGCTCGCTGCGCTCGCGGTGGCGGGTGGCGGGTGGCAAGCTCGCTTCGCTCGCGGTGGCGGGTGGCAAGCTCGCTTCGCTCGCGGTGGCGGGTGGCGGTCAGCGGTCAGCGGGAGCCCCTTCGATCCGACCCTCGTTTTGCAAGTTTGCTCGCCCGCATGGGGCTGAATTAGTCAGACCTCAAAACGAGCCCAGGTGGTACCAGTCAATTTTCCTCGTCAAGTACATGAAAACGGCCAGGACAACGAAGAGCGCGAGTGTTCCCACCAGCAGCGCATAATCTTCGATTTGCATCAGGACGTACAGGAAGATGTACAACGTCGAGAGCAGACCCCCGAGAGCGAATGTTCGTCTTGCTCCTCCCAAAACGGTATAAGAATAAGTGCAGCTCAGCCCGACGATGGCCAGTGCGGCCACCAGGTAGGACCAGTCGAAACCGAAATGCTCAGCCAGGGAAAGCAACAAGAGATAAAACGTGGCAAGCGCCGCTCCTACCGAGAGGTACTGCACCGGGTGAATCCGAAGCCCTGAGAGCATTTCAAAAAGGAAAAACGTCACAAAAGTCAGAGTAATCACCAGAACACCGTATTTCACCGATCGCAGTATGCTGCGGTAGGGACTTACCGCCTCGAGAAACTCAACCCCGAGATAAGACTCCTCCAGCGCCCTTGCGACCTCTTGACTATCCTGCTGTTCCGAGCTCCATATCTGGGGCAGTGACTGGGCCAAACGCGAGACATTCCATTCGGCTGAAAACCCTTGTGGGGAGATGTTTCTCCTGTCCGGTAAGAACGCTCCGATAAAGCTGGGATCGGGCCATTTGGCTTTCATTGTAACGTGTGTCATCTTGGCCGCGGGAGCTATGGAAAAGCTTCGAGTTCCCCGTAAATCCAAAGTCACATTAAAGGGAATCGAGCTTGCCCCGGGAACAAGATTGCGTAGAGGAGCGTAGACTCCGTAAGGGAGAAATGATGCATAGCTTGTTCCCCGTATGACCTCGATCGTCTGATTTCCCCAAGTAAGAGGTGGATCTCCATGGATCCCGCGGGGATCCGAAATGAAAAATACTGCTGCTGCGCCTTCCCAGAGGATCTCCTGGGCAAAGCTTCTTAGCTCTGCCTCAGTTGGAATAGTGATGATTCCACTCACTTTCAGGTGATTGAGATAGACGGCTGCCTGGAAGATGCCCCGCTTGCGCTTTTCAAGCTTAACTTGGGAATCGACCTGGAGCCGATCGGGCAACCAGGCGAGGTATTCCACGCGCTGCCGGACCCCGGCGGCGCCATCGGATAGCACTCTTCTTTTTTTAAAAGGAACCACCACGAAAGGGCCGGCCACGCGCTGCTCGAGCCCCCACGATCTTCCTATTGCCGTGACCGCCTCCTCCTGGGTGGATTCCCGGCTCGAAACGAGAAAAAAAATGATTCCCAGACCAATAGACAAAAACACAGCCAAAGTGATTACTCCCGCGAGCTTAATCATGAGACTTCCTCCTGTACGGTGTACGCAAAGTACTCTGTTATGCAAAGTAAATACCCAAAAAATTTTTATTTTTCCCGTGTCCTCCGAATCAGAGCTTCCATGTGGCTCAGGTAACGCTCCAGCGCTCGCCGGCCGCCGGCCGTCAGGCGATACTCGGTCTTCGGCAGCCGTCCCTCAAAGGATTTCATGCAGTCAACGTACTTTGCCTCTTCCAACTTTCGGGCGTGCACGCTCAGATTTCCGTCTGTTGTATCGAGGAGTTTTTTGAGGTCATTGAAGGTGAGGGATTCGTTGACGGCCAGTGCGCTAACGATTCCCAGCCGGATGCGCTCATGGATAAGGGAATCGAGTTCCGGGGCGCTGCTGATCGGCCGCGCGACTTGCCGAAGCGGCGTTTTGTGCTGTGGCGGAGCCTCATGCCGGAGTTTTCGCTTAGCCACCATACCTCCTGGCTATGATGACCCCAAAGACGACTTGGAGGCCGCCGAAGCCCAGCGCCAGCAAAAGATTGCCCCACAGAAATGGAACAAAGAGAGCAGCAGCGCCCAGAGTCATAAATCCCAGCCCCATGACCGGAACCACCCTGACCGAGAAGGCTCCCCCCGTGACCACTGCTGTACCGTAAAGCAGCAGCCAGACGCCTGGAAGCAGGGAATACATCCCGTAGCGGTAAAGGACCAGTGTCAGCAGGGCGCCTGCCAGGAGCGGAGGCGAGAACGTCAGCGCGAATTTTTGTCCGGGCGCCGAGAGCAAGGCACTCTGCGTGGCCCGAGCCTTCCAGGCTATGGCCATTACCCCGATCAGCAGGGCAACCGTGGCCTCGACCAGCCAGGTTAACAACCACGCTTCTGGTGACGGCTGAAGCGCGCCAATCGGAGCGGCGATCAAAGCTGTGACACCCATCGCGCAGCCGCCCCAGCCGGGGACAGCAGTGAAGGAGCCGGCCCGCTCCATGGTCTCGCGGATAAACTGCAGGTTTTCACTGGCGCGCCGATGCAGCGAAATCGCTTCACCGGGATTGCGAAGTAGATGCAGCGAACTCATGAATGAAAATATAGACTCCACTGGTTGGCTTTGTCAAGTACTTTGCACTACAAAGTGCAATAGCCTCAGTCCTGATTCCACCGGCGAGCACCAAGGCATTCCTGCGCACATTTCATTAAAATGGGCGGATGAGCTTCCTGATGAAAAGAGCTGCTTCGAAGTTGGTGCTGCTGGCGATGGTTCACGCCTCCGGGACGGCCCTGGCGGGTGACTATGTGTTCTCCGTCAGGGGAAAAGAGATCCAGCTCAAAAATGGTGGAGGTAGACGGATTCGAACCGACGACCCCCTGCTTGCAAAGCAGGTGCTCTTCCGACTGAGCTATACCCCCACGCAAAAAAAAGGCTTGAGGCCTGAGACTTAAGGCTTGAGGTTTGTCTTTACCCTCAGGCCTCACGCCTCAGGCCTCAAGCCTGATTTCAGTGATCTTGGACAACCAGACAGCTTCTTAGCTCTTGAGCCCGTTCTTTGGGCAAGCTCATGCTTGCTTCTCTCGTTAGAAAGGAGGTGATCCAGCCACAGGTTCTCCTACAGCTACCTTGTTACGA
>JBOGJG010000043.1:0-35407 GCA_050747825.1 Acidobacteriota bacterium
GCGCCTTCGGGGAGCGGGTTGAAGTCTGAGATGGTCAAAAGCGGAGAGAAAGCGGAAGGGAAGGAACACACGGGTATTTGGAAGGCTTGAGAGCGCCGATCCCTTCAGCCTTCAAAAACGGGAACATGGTCGCAGAAGAGAGCCTCTGTGGAGGCGCGCGTCGCTCTGGCCTGTTGAGGAGTCAGAGAGGCCAGGAAGGCCTCCAGTTTGTGGATGCAAACACTGCAGAGAAAAAGCCAAACACAGTAAGTAGCCCATATTTTAGCGCTCAACGCTTCAAAACGTATAAACCTCCGGTGCCGACACAAGTTCATTGGCAGGTCACACAGCAAGGATCTGTTGGAAAGCTCTCGCAAATAGTACAATCAAAGGAGTATGAGCCGCCTACAAGCTCCAAAGCAACCGATGCATTTACAAGGCGGTTCTCTTCCGGGTCAGATGGACCGTATAGGTTGCCCTATTCGTCTACCCACCTGCAATTGCTTCAGGGACTGGAGAGACTTTCTGAAAGCTGGTCAAGCTGAGAGTTCACGCTGGGGGCCATCAGCCAGCCGCCCAGACCGAATATTCCGAACAGGAGCAGCAGAACGACTGCCAGGGACCAGGCCCTGAACAGGTTGAAATAGTTGTGGACCAGGTTGCGCAAGTCCAAGAGAATGATGGCGAACAAAACGCCCCCAAATACGGGCAAGAGAATTTGAATGGACTTCCACAGGAGCAAGATGACCACGACGATCAGCGAAGTAATGCCGGCGGCAATGGCGACGCGCTGAGGAAAGTCCATTAGTCAATTACCAAGTTCCAGGTTCCAAGTTCCAAGTTCCAGCTTTGGTCATTAAGTCAAGAACTTCTTGCTAATTTCGGCAGAAGCTCTCGCTCTTGCGAGATCTAAAACTTGGAACTTGGAACGTGGAACTTGGAGCTGATCATCTGGTTAGGTGGCCTGATTCCGAGTCCCCCATCTCCCTCCCGCCTGGAAAATATTCCTTCCATCGACGCGTAACCCTCTCCGCGATTTCGGGAGAGCAGGACAGCTCGCCTGGAAAATCAGGTTTCAGGCGGGCGTCGATTACAACGGGAGGCTGATAGCTGAGGTGGTTGCGTAGGATTTGCTTGCTGGCAGCGTGGATGTCTGCGCCGGGCTCAAAGCGGGTGAAAGTCGTCCACAGGAAATTGATCGGGCTGGCCGCGGCGCGCCTGGGCTCGTCCGTGAGCACCAGTAAAGGCCACTGTGCGAAGGCGGCATGAGAGGCACAGCGGCCGGGCGCCAGCGGATCGTCTTTATAGCGGGGACCGCCCACCACCAGACATCCAGGACAAAAAACGTGTACTTCCGAGACGCCCTGAGGCAGATCGGCAGCGCTGAATTCTCCAGGCAAGTCCCGCACCGCCTCACCCAATCCCAACCACACACCCTTTGAACCCTCGTTCACGCGGGGCCCCGTGTAGTCGAGCGTGTCCATGGAGAGGTTGGAAAAGACGTAAAGGTCCGTCTGGACGTTGGTGCGCGCCAGGATGTGCTGCAGCGTGGCCTTGAAATTTCTGAGATCGACGGATCGATCGGTCACAAACAGGAATTTGGTCAGTGAGAGCTGTCCCTCGCCCAGAATCCGGAAAGCGCTCGCCATTGCTTCCCGGTTGTAACGCTGCTTCACGACGGCGGCTGCCAGCGAGTGATATCCGGTTTCTCCATAAGACCAGAGATCTTCTACCCCCGGCATCACCAGCGGAAAAAGAGGGGATAGAAGCTCCTGAAGGAGGTCGCCGATAAAAAAGTCTTCCTGGCGGGGTTTTCCCACTACCGTCGCCGGATAGATGGCATCCCGGCGCCGCGCCATATGCTGGATCTCGAAGACCGGATAGTCATGGCGGAGGGAATAATAGCCATAGTGATCTCCGAATGGACCTTCAGGGCGCCTCACTGCCGGAGGGACTTTGCCGACCAGAGCAAATTCGGCGTTGGCCTGCAGGCGGTGGGGACCCGGTCCGGACGCGAACTTCAGCTTTTCTCCGGCGATCAGCGACGCCAGCATCAGCTCGGGGACGTTCTCCGGCAAAGGCGCAATGGCCGCCAGGATGAGAGCAGGTGGACCTCCCAGGAAGACGGTCAGGGGGAGGCTGTCGCCGGCACTCTCAGCCACTGCGTAATGGAATCCGCCTCCTTTCCCGATCTGCCAGTGCATTCCAGTCGTCCGGGCATCATGGACCTGCATCCGGTAGATGCCCAGGTTGTGCCCTTTGCCCCGGGGATGCTCGGAATACACCAGCGGGAGGGTAATAAATGGGCCCCCATCCTCCGGCCAGCAGGTGAGTATCGGCAGTTTGTCCAGCCTGACATCGCTGCTGATGGCCTCCATGACCGGGGCTCGGCGGGTCTGTCTCGTGCCCACACGCAAAGCTTCCCGGGCCACATCTCGAGCCTGCCACAACTTTCCGGGAGTTGGGGGCAGCAGCGTCTCAGCCAACTCGACGAGCCGCCGGATAAGACGCAGGGGACGCGTTCCAAAGGCCATTTCGGCCCGACGCCGGGTCCCAAAAAGATTTGTCACCAGCGGAAATTCCGAGCCTTTGGGCCGGGCAAACAGCAGTGCCGGCCCACCGGCGGCGATCACTCTGCGATGAATCTCAGCCGCCTCAAGGTACGGATCCACGTCCGCCTCCACCAGCGCAAGATCGCCCTCGCGCCTCAGCCGTTCAATGAATGTCCTCAAATCGGGGAAAGTCACGCCCCTCTTTTACAACAGCTCATGCAGGCGCACAAATCCCAGTTCCCTCGTTGGGGAGCGGCCCGCCGCTGGCTTATCTGATTACCTTCGCCTGTACGGCACGCGCCTGCGCGGTGATCTTGGGGGCTCCGTCGACCGAATCCACAACCAACCGCCCGGCTCCCATTGTCTCGGAGCGGGTGCTGACCACATTCAGCCGTCAGATGATGCAGCCATTGGATGGTGCCCCACCGGTGGGCATAGCGGTTCTAAATCTGGTAACTTCACATCATGCGGATCGAAACGGTGGCGACGACTCCATTTGACGATCAGCGGCCGGGGACTTCCGGGCTGCGCAAGAAGGTCAGCACTTTTCAGCAGCCGCATTATCTGGAAAACTTCGTCCAGTCGATCTTTGACAGCATGGGCGCTTATCGCGGCAAGACCCTGGTGCTGGGCGGCGATGGGCGCTACTACAATCGCCGCGCGATACAAATCATCCTCAAGATGGTCGCCGCCAACGGTTTCGGCCGCGTGCTGGTAGGCCGCGGAGGGATTCTGTCCACTCCAGCAGTTTCCTGCATCATCCGCAAACACCGGGCGTTTGGAGGCATCATTCTCTCGGCCAGCCACAATCCGGCAGGTCCTCAGGGCGATTTCGGAATCAAGTACAACACCGGCAACGGCAGCCCGGCTCCCCAGGAGATCACCGAAGCGATTTACGCCCGCAGCCAAAGCATTGATCGTTACCGAATGTTGGAGGGCCCGGACCTGGATCTGGATCAGAACGGAGAGTCCCTCCTGGGTGAACTGGCCGTCGAGGTGATGGACCCGGTCGCCGATTACGCCAGCCTCATGGAATCTCTTTTCGATTTTGACCAGATCCACGCGCTTTTCAGTTCGGGTCAATTCCGGATGCGCTACGATGCCATGCATGCCGTCACAGGCCCGTATGCCCAGGACATTCTGGAGCGCCGGCTGGGAGCTCCTGCCGGGACGGTGATGAACGCCCTGCCGCTGCCTGATTTTGGGGGCGAGCACCCCGATCCCAATCTCACTCATGCTCACGATCTGGTGGCGGCGCTGAACGGATCCGATGCTCCTGACTTTGGTGCGGCTTCTGACGGGGACGGAGATCGGAACATGATTCTGGGCAGGGCGTTTTTTGTGACTCCCAGCGACAGTCTGGCTGTTCTGGTCGCCAATGCTGCTCTTGCTTCCGGATATAAGTCGGGGTTGAAAGGGGTGGCGCGTTCCATGCCCACCAGCCAGGCCGTCGATCGGGTAGCCAGGCAGGAAGGCTTTGACTGTTACGAGACTCCCACCGGGTGGAAGTTCTTCGGAAATCTGCTCGATGCCGGGAAGGTCACGCTGTGCGGCGAGGAGAGTTTTGGCACAGGATCGGACCACGTTCGAGAAAAAGATGGCCTGTGGGCGGTGCTCTTCTGGCTCAATATCCTGGCCGAGAAGCGCGAAGCTGTCGAGCACATCGTGCGCAGCCACTGGCGGCAGTACGGGCGCAATTTTTACGTGCGCCACGATTACGAGGAATTGGAGCAGGGGGGCGCCCAGGAATTGATGGAATACCTGCGAACTTTGACTGCCGATCTTCCAGGAAATAGTTTCTACGGTTATCAAGTGGAATCGGCAGATGACTTCAGCTACACCGATCCTGTAGACCACTCGGTCAGCCGCAGGCAGGGGATTCGTATCATCTTCACGAACGGGGCACGAATCATCTACCGCCTCTCCGGCACCGGCACGCAAGGCGCTACGCTACGGATCTATCTGGAAAGATACGAGCCCGACCGCAACCAGCACAACCAGGAATCATCCAAGGCCCTGGGCAGCCTGGCGGCGCTTTCTCGCGAGATCGCCCAGCTCAGCCAGCGTACGGGCCGCGATGCCCCGACTGTGGCGACGTGATGGCGATATGGTTGTTGACACACTCAACGGAGCCGCGACCACCGAGAGGGTACCCGGCGAGCGGCCGGCGTGGAACTAAAAAAACCAAGAAACCGCGAAACTAAACGGGCTACAATAGCCTCATGCAAGAACGCGATTTCTTTCAGGAACGAACAGAAAGCAAGCCCGCGCAATTCACCTGCCCTTACTGTAAGCAGGCTGAGGAGTACCAGATACGCTGGTTAGTGAGAGAAAAGAGAAAGCAGCCCCCCGGAGGGGGCAGCGCGGAAGATCGTAAGCGTTTCGAGAAAGCCCGTTCTTACATGATGCGGCTGGACGACCAGCTCGTCTGCCGCAATCCGCGCTGCCGCAAGCGGTTTGAGATTCCGAGTCAGCACTCGGTTGTAACTCTTTAGTAACCGTCGTTACCGCCGCCGCCACTATCGCCTCCTCCACCTCCTGAGCCTCCGCTAGCGCCGCCGCTGCTGGCCTGGCCTTCCTCGCTCGTGGCGGCAGGGTCCAGACCTTCAACCGGAAGCGTGGTGAACTCACCCGGCTCATCGCCCAATATCAGAGCTAGGGCGGCAATCAGAGATCCCGAGGCTTCGGCAGTCAGGGTTCCGATAAAATCTTCCGTGTCGGCATCCGGGAACAATTCGTCAAGGAATAGCGCCTCATGAGCTTCGGTGGAGAGACCCTCCCGGGTTGCCGTTCCGTTTTCAACTTGAAGCAGGCGGCGGGTATCGGCTGAGGCCATTTCCGAATCACCATCGGCTGCTCTCAACGTGAACGTCACGTCCACCAGGTTGGCCTCCTGGCCGGGAAAAGGGACCAGCTTAAAGGCTATGCCTGTGTTGAGTCCTTCTTCCACATCCCGAACCACAGGCATGATAACGGCGCGGTGAAGTTGGCTCTCGCCCACTCCGGCAATTCCAAGCCCCTCAATCTCGAAAGAAATGGTGGCTGCCACATTACCGTCCGATAAGATCGTCGCCGAAGCCGGTCGTACATCCCCTGAGCCATCCAGGGTAATCACGCTCAGTCCGAAGGGCGGAAGGCTGAAATCGACATGGCTTAACGGCCCGTCCACCTCCGTTCCATCGATTTCAGTAATCCCCAGCCCAAGCGGAATGCCCGGATCATCACGGAATATGGCTGTTCCGTTCACCAAGTTGGATGAGGTGTTCGTTAGCAGCAGATTGAAGTTCAGTCCTTCGCCCTCTCCGAGCTGAGCCAGAGTCGTGCGTGTTACGTCCAACGTCGGGAGTACCTGGCCGCGAATTTCTCCGCCCGGGAACGTGGGGGAATGGACGTTTACGTAAAGATTGCCTTCGAAGAAGGCCTGGACCTGCTCCGGCGTCGTCAATTCAAATTCCTGCACGATCGGACTGGAGGGGCTGCCAAAACCTAAAAGGACACCGGCATTGGTTCCGGCAGGGCCCTGGTGGATATGCGCGGCAGTCGGGTCAGAAACAGTGTGAAAGCAATTGGCTTCCAGCATGCTGTGTCCCTCGTTCAGCCGGACCACGCAGAGGCCGCTGGCGTCACTGGCGGTGGCAGGGTTCTCCTCACCAGGCTGGAGAGGAAACTCCACTGTAGTCTCGAAGTTTCCAATCTGCCCGCGGATTTCCCCGCCCGGATGAGCTGTGGAGTGGACGTTCACGTAAAGATTGCCCTCTTTGAGGTTTGTCACATGTTCGGCTGGAATTTGCCAGGTCGCTTCTATGGGATTCACGGTCTGGTCCAGGGGGAAGATGACACCTCCAGCAACACCCGGAGCCGCGTTGTGAATGTGCGCTGCCGTCACGTTTTCCACATTTTGAAAGCATCTTAGGTCCAGCTCGGTCTCAGCCGCATTAAGTGTGGCAGCGCAAAACCCCCCGGCTGTCGTGAAGACGGGCGGTACCTCTTCGGACCCCCGCAGCAGAAAATTGAAAGTTGTCTGAGCGAAAGCTCCCGGGCTGAAGAAAGCGATTAAACCAGCGACGAGAAGCAGATGAGCGACTTTTGAACGCATTTGATCCTCCTTCAAATTTTCCACCCCAGTTCCCCTTATACGATGCCTGAGATTGCACAAATTCAGAAATCGGATCCTTTGTACAAGTAACCTATAATATTATGGAATCCTTGCAGTGTGTAGTAAAAAAAAAGAGAGATTGTATCGGGGAGCATTTTTTAGCCAACGAATCACACGCATCACACGAATGAAAACGGAGGAAGTTTTCGAATGATTAGAACCGGCTTGCTGACATTCCTCGGAATCTGGCTCATGTTAACGGCTACCCCGGCGGCCCAGCAGTTGAAGGCGCTGATCATCGACGGCCGGAATAATCACGATTGGCAGGCGACCACTCCCGTGCTCCGCAAGATCCTGGAAGACACCGGGCTGTTCAAGGTGGACGTGGCCAGGTCTTCGCCGAGCGGTGAGGATCTGAGCGGCTTCAGCCCTCAGTTCGACGCTTATGATGTCCTGATTTCCAACTATAACGACCTGGCTTTTGTAGAAGGGCAAATGGTCGTCGGTCCGCTCTGGTCCCAGGACACGCGCAAAGCTTTTGAAGGCTATGTCCGTTCGGGAGGCGGTTTCATCTCCTTTCACTCGGCCGACAATGCCTTTCCTGAATGGGAAGAGTACAACACGATGATCGCCCTGGGGGGTTGGGGAGGCCGTGACGAGAAGTCAGGACCCTTTGTGTATTACCAGGACGGCCGATTCGTCCTGGATAACTCCCCGGGGAAAGGCGGAGGACACGGGCAGCAGCACGCCTTTGAAGTCGTCATCCGCGATGACCAGCATCCGGTCACTAAAGGCCTGCCTGAACGCTGGATGCATGTCAAGGACGAACTTTACCACCAGCTACGGGGACCGGTTGAAAACGTGACCTGGCTGGCCACGGCTTACTCAAATCCAGAGACCGGCGGCACCGGCCGCCACGAGCCGGTGCTCTTTGCCATCTCCTACGGGCAGGGGCGCGTCTTCCACACCACCTTGGGCCACAGTCCCGAATCCATGACCTCTACAGGCTTCATCGTGACGCTGCAGCGGGCGGCAGAATGGGCTGCCACTGGAAAGGTGACTCAGAAAATCCCGCCCGAATTCAAGTGAGCGTTGGATAAATCTCCTGCTGACAGGACCTCTAACCTGGACTGCAGTTCTTCGGGCTTAAAGCCGAAGGGACCAGCGGGGCTCTTGTAGGCGATGCGACCCTGCCTGTCGATCAGGTAAATTCGATCGGGCCAGGCCGTATACGCCGCTTCCGTGGAATTGTCCAGGTCGTCGATGACGCCGGGGAATGCGATCCCCAGGTCCTGCACGCAGGAGCCGGCCGCCACCGCGCGCTCATCAAAGCTCCGGGCCCTTGCCAGTATCACCTTCTCCTTCACGTTAATCGCCATCTGCCAGGCATCACTGGGGTGCGCCTCTTCAATATAGACGACATAGAAGGCCACTTGATCTCCATAGTGCTGATAAAGCCGGTTGAGAGCGGGAACCTCCCGCCGAAAAGGAGGTCAGGTGTAGCTGCCGAAAATCAAAACCACCGGTTTCTCTCCCTGAAAGGAGGAGAGGCGCACGCCGTCCTTTCGATCGATCGATTGCAGGCTGAAGTCGGGCGCAGGGTCACCTTCCTCCAGGTTTCCGTCACGCGCCACCAGCCAGAGTTGCTCAAAAGGCAGAAACATGAAGACAGTCGGACTGGCGAAATAGGCCATGATCTTTCCAAAACGCGCCGGCGGCTGCAGCATCAGGACGAACAGCCCTCCCAGGAGGAGGAGGTAAAGAACCAAAATCCCCGCCACGATCTTTGTGAGCAAGCGCATGATTATCTCCCTGAGGCATTAGCGTACCTCAAGCTGTTCGCTTTTGGAAACAGTGTTTCCCATAAACGCTCACTGATAACTGGCCGCTCAGTCGCGGCTCGGCGGTGTCTACTTAGTGTAGTGTTGTCAGCAGTTGTGAGTTCTTACTGGCGCGCAACTTGCCCTCAGCGGCCCTCGAGGAGAGAAAACCATGAACTCACTATCTCAGGACTTCCGCTACGCCATTCGCATGCAGGCGAAGCGCCCCGGATTCACGGTCGTGGCCGTGTTGACCCTGGCGCTGGGCATCGGGGCCAATACGGCCATCTTTAGCGTCATCAATGGAGTGCTGCTGCGTCCTGCGCCATTGGCTGACGCAGACCGGCTCATGATGATTTGGGAGACGGACCGGAACAGCGGCACTACGCGAGAACCGGCTTCTGTCCCTGATTACCTGGACTTTCAGGAGCGAAGCCTCAGTTTCCAGAAAATGGCAGCCTTCAGCGGGATGGAGGTAAACCTTACGCCTGAACAGGGAGAGCCGGCGCGCCTGGCGGCTCTGGGAATCACGCACGAGTTTCTTCCCATGCTCGGAGTCCGCCCCCTGCTGGGCCGCCTGTTCACGCCCCAGGAGGATCAGCCCGGCGGTCCCAAAGTGGCATTGATTGGAGAGGACCTCTGGCGGCGGCTGTATTCCGGGGATGCCGAGGCGCTTGGGAGCGCGATTCGCCTGAACGACGAGCCTTACACAATCGTTGGAATACTTCCGGACGTGGCTGACTTCGGTGTTTTTCAGATTTTATCTGCGGCCGCTTACGGCCAGTCATTCGCCGGCCGGTACGGTCGGGTGGAAGTGGATCTCTGGCTGCCCCTTCGTCCTGATCCAGTATCTCTTCCGCGCTCCACGCATCCCATTTTTGCCCTGGGCCGCCTGGCGCCTCAGGCAAGCCCGGCTTCAGCCCAGGAGGAAATGGCTGCCATTGCTGCCGATCTGGAGGAAGCTTATCCCGAAAACGACGGCCGGAGTGCATTCATCGAGCCGTTCTCGGATGTAGTTTTTGGTCCTGTCCGCCCTGCTTTGTGGGTTCTCCTGGGGGCGGTGGGGCTGGTTCTGATGGTGGCCTGCGCCAACGTGGCCAACCTGCTGCTGGTCCGCTGGACAGCGCGCACACGAGGTTG
This sequence comes from Acidobacteriota bacterium, assembly GCA_050747825.1. Classification (GTDB taxonomy): domain Bacteria; phylum Acidobacteriota; class UBA6911; order RPQK01; family JBOGJG01; genus JBOGJG01. The sequence continues at coordinate 9,588 of JBOGJG010000043.1, forward strand.
CCGTTCGCGCCGCGATGGGTGCCGGTATGCGTCGGCTGACGCGCCAGTTTTTGGTGGAAGGGGTGGTGCTCACAACCGCCGGTGGTTTGGCTGGCCTCCTTTTCGCCTGGTGGGGACTGGAGCTCCTTCTCTCCGTCGCTCCCGCCGACGTCCCGCGTCTGTCATCGGTGGGCATCGACAGTTCGGTTCTGGTTGTCACCCTGGGCATCTCAGTGCTGGTGGGACTGATGTTTGCCATGATGCCGATCCTGCAGGCGCGCCCCGTCGATCTTCGCTCCTCCCTGCAGGGCGAGTCAGGACGCACCGCGTCTGCCGGCAGGGAGCGGGTTGGCCTTCGTTCCGTGCTGGTGACTTCCGAACTGGCGCTGGCAGTCGTGCTGCTATTGGGAGTTGGCCTTCTCATCAAGAGTTTTTGGCGGCTCCAGCAGGTGGATCCGGGTTTTCATGCGGAAGGAGTGCTCAAAGCGGAGTTTCAGCTCCCTGCCGGCCGTTATGCCGTGAACTTTTCGGAATGGCCAAACTTTCCAGAGATCCACGGCTTCAACAATACTCTGCTGCGTCGCGTGACAGCTTTGCCCGGGGTTAAGGATGCAGCTATCGCCGGCAATCATCCGCTGGACGCCGGATACACCAACTCTTTTGTCGTACTTGGGCGGGAGGCTGAGGCGGAGAACTGGCCGGAGCTTTCCATTCGCTCCGTGACTCCCGGTTACTTCAGCGTGCTGGAGGTAGAGCTGATCGGGGGACGTCTACTGCGCGAATCGGATGACACTTTCGCCACTCCGGTGCTGCTGATTAACCAGGCGGTTGCTCAGCGCTTTTTTCCTGACCAGGACCCGCTGGGACAACAGATTGCCTTCTGGGGATCGGGATCTGCCCGAACGATTGTTGGTGTCGTAGGAAACGAAAAGATCCACGGTCTGAGGCAGCCTGACCCGCCGGCTGTTTACAGCCCGCTGGCCCAGATGCCAACCAGAGGGAATGAGAGTTTGCTTGTGCGAGTCAACGGAGATCCCACCGCCCTGGCGCCGGCAGTCCGCTCTGCCATTTGGGAGCTCGATCCTGCGCTGGCGGTCTTTGGCGTCGAGCCGTTGGATCACACCGTGTCCAGGTCGATGGCTGAGCAGCGATTCACTGTGCTGCTGCTCGGGACCTTTGCCGCCCTGGCTCTTCTACTCGCGATGATAGGGATTTATGGTGTCCTTTCCTATTCCGTGGCCCAGCGGCGCCAGGAAATCGGGATCCGCATGGCGCTGGGCGCGGAGCGCAGCCATATTGCTTCAGGAATCGTGCGCGAGGCCCTGGGACTGGGGATTGCAGGCACTGCTCTTGGAGCCGCCGCCGGGTTCGGACTCAGGCGCGTCATGCAGAGTCTGCTGTTCGAAGTCTCTACTACCGACCCGTCGATATTTGCAGCAGCAGCGGTGTTGCTGATCGGGATCGTCCTTCTGGCGGCCTGGCTGCCCGCCCGCCGGGCAGCCGGACTGGATACGATGGTCGCTCTCCGGCACGGGTAGTTCTTTGGTTCTATCTGAGCGGCCATGATCCGGGGCCGCTCCTGTACAGTCGCGGCCCCCGGAAACATCAAACCTCCAAACCAGCAAATTATGTGATCATATCCCCATGAAGGATCGCAGCCAGTTGTACCGCTATGCCTGGTTCTCAATCGGGGCGGCGGTGCTGACGATGGCGCTCAAGGCCGGAGCTTACCTGATCACAGATTCAGTGGGTTTGCTCTCGGATGCACTCGAGACCGGTGTTAATCTGGCGGCTGCCGTTTTGGGCCTGACCGCGCTGAAAGTGGCTGCCCGCCCGCCTGATGAGGAGCATGCCTTTGGCCATGGGAAGGCGGAATACTTTTCCAGCGGAGCCGAGGGGAGCCTCATCATCATTGCCGCGGCTGCCATCGCAGTCGTCAGCGTGCAGCGTCTGCTGGATCCTCGTCCGATTCAGCGCCTGGACGTCGGACTCGCCATTATGCTGGCGGCCCTGGTAATCAATCTTATTGTGGCGCAGGTTCTGCTGCGCGCGGGGCGCGGCCACCACTCGATTGCTCTGGAAGCAGGGGCCCAGCATTTGATGACGGATGTATGGACGACCGTCGGAGTCATCGCCGGCGTCGGGGCGGTATCGCTCACGGGCTGGCAAGTGCTCGACCCGATCATCGCGCTGGTTGTTGGCGCGCATGTCGCCTGGGTGGGCGCGCGTCTGGTCCGGCAATCCACCTCGGGCCTGATGGATGCAGCGATCCCGGAAGCGGATGTGCAGGCAATCACCGGAATTCTGGAGAAGTACGCCCATGAAGGCGTCAAATATCACGCTCTGCGCACGCGCCAGGCCGGCGCCCGCTCTTTCATCTCGGTTCACGTCCAGGTACCCGGCAAATGGACGGTGCAGCAGGGGCATGATCTGCTGGAGGAGATCGAGCACGAAATTCGCTGGGTGCTCACTTCCGCCACTGTGTTTACACATATCGAACCAGTCGAGGACCCCCTTTCATGGAGAGACGAGTACCTTCGTTAGGCTCACCGAAATCCCTGCCGAACCGGATGCGCGCGATGGTCCTGGAGAAGCCTGGGCGACCTCTGCACAAGGCGGATGTGCCAGTGCCTCAGCCGGCCCAGGGGCAGATTCTGGTTCAGGTGAGCGCCTGCGCGGTTTGCAGAACTGATCTCCATGTAGTCGATGGAGAACTGCCTGACCCGAAACTTCCTCTGATCCCCGGTCACCAGATCGTGGGGCGGGTGGCGGCCAGCGGTCCGGCGGCTGATTTGTTTTCCGCCGGCGAGCGCGTCGGCGTCCCCTGGCTGGGCTGGACCTGTGGTGAGTGCCGCTATTGCCGCTCGGATCGTGAAAACCTCTGCGAGCGAGCCCGATTTACCGGCTACACTCTGGACGGCGGATATGCTCAGTACATGCTTGTCGATCAGCTCTATTGTTTTCATATGCCCGAAACTTACACGGATGTGGAAGCGGCTCCTTTACTATGCGCCGGTCTGATTGGATACCGCTCCTTTGTCCTCACCGGATTGAAGTCGGGTCTGGCGCAGCGTCTGGGAATCTACGGCTTCGGAGCCGCCGCCCACATCATCACTCAGGTGGCGGTCTTTCAAAAACTGCAGGTATATGCGTTCACGCGTCCTGGAGACGACGAAGGCCAGCGCTTTGCGCTCAAGCTTGGAGCAGCCTGGGCCGGGGATTCCGATCGCGAGCCGCCTGCAGAGTTGGATGCCGCCATTATCTTTGCGCCGGTGGGCGCGCTCGTGCCACTGGCGCTGAAGAGCGTCGCCAAAGGCGGAATAGTTGTTTGCGGCGGCATCCATATGAGCGATATCCCATCCTTTCCCTATCGCGCCTTGTGGGGTGAGCGGGCCCTGTGCTCTGTAGCCAACTTGACCCGGCGCGATGCCCGGGAGTTCCTCGCTCTGGCGCCCCGTGTGCCGGTTCGTACCCGCGTTCAGACCTTTTCACTTGCCGAAGCGAATGAAGCTCTCCAGCGATTGAGAAAGGGTGAGATTGAGGGAGCGGCCGTTCTAACGCTGGGCTGACAGAGTGCGCGCTTATCACCTAGTCTCAAAGATGCGAAAATTTAAGTAAGACCAGGACTCTTTCTTTTTTAAAAGATTTTGAAAGGAGCTTGAAATGAACAAAGCAGTAAATCTATTGAGAGGAGTTGGTTTAGGCGCCGCCGCTATGTACATGGCTGATCCTGCAATGGGCAGGCGCCGAAGATCGATGGTGCGAAATAAAGCCGTGCATGCCTGGCGTAAGACCGGCGACGCCCTAGATACAGTTTCCAGGGATATAGGCAACCGTACCCAGGGCGTTATTGCGGAGACCAAATGCCTGTTTACCGGGGGCGAGGTTGATGATGACGTCCTTAGAGAGCGCGTTAGAGCCAGAATCGGGCGCTATGTTTCTCATCCTGGGGCGATTGAGGTCCATGTGAATCAGGGGCTTGTCAGCTTAAGCGGCCCCGTTTTGGAGCGAGAAGTCGGCGACCTTCTTTCAAGTGTTTCCTCTGTCCGTGGTGTCCAGCAGGTGGAAAATCGTCTGCAGATCCATGAGCACCCGGGAGATGTGCCGGCTTTGCAGGGACCCGGTAAGCGGCCCGGCGAACGCTTGCCTTTTATGCAGGAGAACTGGTCTCCGACTACCCGAGTGCTTATGGGGGCGGCCGGGGGCGCTTTGGCCGTCTACGGCTACACCCGCCGGAATCTTTCCTGCCTTTTCGCCGGGACTGTTGGAGCCGGAATGCTTGCGCGGGCTGTTACCAATAAAGAGATCAAGCGCATCGTAGGTCGTTCAATTCTGGCCTAACGCTGAGGGAGGAACGACCGTAAACATTAGAATGTCTTACAATGCGGGAGGAGCCCTGGGCCACGCTCTGGCCACACTGGTCGGGTCGGATCCCAAGACCCGCTTCGACCAGGACTTGGTTCGCATGAAGACGCTGGTAGAGACGGGCCAGGTGCCGGCGCACTAGAAGGAGTAATCCGTGATCCGTGATCTTTGAAGTGCATCGTGGGAGTTCACGGATTACTGATTACTGATCACGTATCACGGATCACATGCCTTTCAAAGACCGCTTTGACGCAGGAGAGAGGCTGGCTGAGCGCCTGCAAGCGTACAAGAACAAGGACGCTGTCGTTCTGGCTATTCCCCGCGGCGGTCTTGAGATCGGCTATCCGATAGCGAAAACTTTGGGGATTCCGATGGATGTGGCGCTCACCAAGAAGATCGGGCATCCTGCCAATAGCGAATATGCAATCGGTGCAGTCAGCCTCTCCGGACGGGTGGTGGACCCCGGCGTCCAGGTGTCAGGCGATTACATCGAAGGTGAGACAGAAAGACTGCGTAAGTCGCTGCAAAACCGCTACAGAGAATATCGGGACGATCGCAAGCCCGAGGCTCTCGAGGGCCGCGTGGCCATTATCGTCGATGACGGTCTGGCCACTGGCCACACCATGCGTGCCACTATCGATCTGGTACGCGAGAGCCGTCCAGACAAAATCGTCGTAGCCGTGCCCGTTGCTCCGCTGGAGGCGATCCAGTCCTTGCGCGAGAAAGTGGATGAAGTTGTTTGCCTTGAAACTCCGCTGTTCTTCCGGGCCATCGGCCAGTTTTACCAGCACTTCGAACAGGTGTCGGACGAAACCGCTCGCTCGCTGTTGGAGACGGCAAACGTGTGAAAATAGAGGGACGTTCTACTCGTTTACCATATTCTTAGTCGTAAAATCAGCAGTAAAAACTCGGTAAACGAGTAGAACGTCCCTCTATTTTCTCTATTCTAAATTCGCGGTGCCCTGGTAGTTTACCGTGGCGTCGATGATGGCGATTTCCACTCGGCGGTTCTTGGCACGTCCTTCGGACGAAGCGTCGAGTACGAGGGGGCGCGATTTGCCGTAACCTTCTGTCGAGATAATGTCGGCGTCGATTCCCGAAGCGACCAGATAGTCTCGAACGGACTGAGCCCGCCGTTCCGACAATTCCTGGTTGTATTCCTCGGATCCGATATCATCGGTGTGGCCGTAAACGTAAACTCCGTATCCCTTGGATGTCAGCAAAATACCGGCAATCTTCGAAAGCAGCTCCCTATCCTCCGGGTGCAGTCCGGCCTTATCAAAGTCGAACTGAATGGAATCGCTGCCCAAATTCATCACCAATCCCAGGGCCGTCCGGCGGGTCTCGACCAGGCGATTTAAAGCTTCCTGCAGGCGATTCAGCTCTTCTTCGCGCTCCTTGCGGATGCGTTCCGTCTCTTCACGCGCCAGCCGGGCTTCGTCCTGGGCAGCCTGCAACTGCTCGCGGGTCGAAGTGGCTTCCTCCTGAGCTTGCACCACAGCTTCCTCAGCCTCGACACGGCCGCGGGCTGCCAGCAGGGCATTTTCCTCTGCCCTGGCCGCAGCCCTCCGTGCTGCTTCAGTATCGGCGGCAACTGCTTTCACGCTTTGGACAGTCTCTTCCATCTGCCGGCTGACCTGCACGACTTCCTCCTGAAGTTGGTTCATCTGGGTCATGAGGGCATAGAAGATGATCCCGACAATTAAGGCAAAAACAATCAGCAGCCCATTTCTTATAGACATCGCTCAGACATTTTATCATCCAGACCGGCGGCCCCGTGTTCCTACAGGCGGTCTTGCAGTTCGGTAACCCCTTCTTTGCCGGCGCAATGGGCACAGCAGTAGAAGGAGCCATCGGCCTCCACCCCGTGCCCGATGATCTTGCAACCGCAATGGCTGCATTGTGGGGCCAGAGCATGGATGGCGCACTCAAAACTGTCGAATACGTGGGACTTTCCATTCATCCTGACTTCGAATGTCTTGTCATACTCGTTTCCGCAGACTTCGCATTTGGCCATTTGTTCCTCCTTTTTCCACTATGGTAAAACTATATCAAGGATGGCCTATTCACAGAACCTGCACTCTCCTCTTGGACATCGACTGATCAGGCGTAAAGAGAATCCCCTCAATGCGGAGCCGCCGCTGGAAGAACTCGTCAAATCCTGGATCACGCCTTTAGAATTATTTTTTATCCGCAATCATGCTCCCACTCCGGAAGTCGAACCTGGAGACTACCGCCTGAGAATCGAGGGCCTGGTGGAGCAGTCCCTGGAGCTTAGCCTGGAGGATTTGCGGAGCCGGTTTCCTATGCTCGATGTGACGGCTACACTCCAGTGTGCGGGAAACCGCCGCCGGCAACACAGTCGGACCAGTCAAGTCGAGGGAGTTCCCTGGGATGCCGGCGCTCTGGGAAATGCCGGGTGGCGTGGCCTGCAGCTTTCAGCGCTGCTCAAGCTGGCTGGAGTGCGCGCTCAGGCGAGGCATGTCTGGTTTACGGGGCTGGATGAACCCAGACAGGGTGAGGACGTCCACTTCGGGGGCTCGATTCCTCTGGCCAAGGCTTACAGTCCGGAAACGCTGATTGCCCTGGAAATGAACGGCGAGCCTCTGACCCGGGAGCACGGCTATCCGGCCCGTGCTCTGGTTCCCGGATTTATTGCCGCCCGCAGCGTAAAATGGCTGAGTACGATCACCCTATCTGATGTCCCGTCCAACAACCATTTCCAGACGGAATCGTACAAGATTGCTCCCCCCGAGCACACGGGACGCAACATCGATTGGCTCCGGTTGCCTGCTCTGAACGAGACGCCGATCAACTGCGCCATCTCTTCTCCCGGGGCCGGTCAGAAGGTTTCAGCAGACATGGTCTGCGTACGCGGCTATGCTACCGCGCAGGGGGCGGATGCGCACACGATCTCGCGGGTACAGGCCTCTCCCGACAATGGAGATACCTGGGTTGAAGGGCAAATCTCATGGCCGCAGGAGCCTTTTGCCTGGGTGTTGTGGGAAGCCCGGCTTCAACTCATGCCCGGACAGCACATGCTGGTGGCCCGCGCCTGGGATTCCTCCGGCGCCTTACAGCCCGAAAGCGTCCCCTGGAACTTCAAAGGCTATCTCTACAACGGCTGGCATCATCTGCCCATCTGCGTCACGGGCTGAGTGGCCGCTCTGTAACAGTCGCGGCCCTTGTAGCGAATCAATCCAGGCCGGCCAGGAATTCCACAAGATCGCGCAGCTCGAATTTGGAAACAGCCGGGGGACGGCTATCGTACGGCCTTGACCCATCTTGTTCCCACGACTAGAATCTCCTTCGCGAGGTTGGGGTAGAGAAGTAAGATTTTCATCTATTAGCCGAGGCCTCAGACATAAGAGCCGGGGACGGCTCGCCCGCCTTATGACCAGGTCTGATCAAAGATTCGACGGCTGGAAGGAGATCGCTGCTTCTCTGGGGCGAACGGTACGCACGGTCCAGCGATGGGAACGACGGAAAGGGCTCCCCGTCCACCGACTCAGCGAGGATAAGGGCAAACCACTGACCCCGGCTCGCTACGCTCGCCTACTGACCGCTGACCGGTTCGAAGACGGTCAGCGTTCAGCGGTCAGCGGTCAGCGTTCAGCGGTCAGCGGTCAGCGTTCAGCGGTTAGCGGTCAGCGGTCAGCGGTCAGTGGTCAGCGGTCAGCGGTAAAGCCAGCGCCTTTGGTGGTGGTCGTTTAGTTTTTCCTGCAGCCTACAGCCTATTCTCATCGATGGAAACTTCGGCCGATAAAGGCCAGCCCGTCTACGATTCCCGTCCTCCAGTAGATCCAGCTATGCCCGCCGTCGCGCACGCGGTACTCGTGAGGGATCTCGCGGTCGCGCAGCAGCACGTGAAGCGCAGAATTTCCCTTGTACAGGAAATCGTCATCGCCGCAGTCCAGGTACCATCGGACTTCCTTGAGTTCCTCGACTGGCTTCGATTTTCCCAGATCGAGAGGGCTGTAAGCGCGCCAATGCGGGCTCAAACGCCCGCTTCCGGTCAGGTCATCGCCGTACAGATTGGCAAAGACTTGGCGGTAGCGTTCGTCGTCCATGGACACAACATCCTCATCGGGAATGACTCCACTGCTGAAGGCCGCGCAGGCGGCAAATAAATCGGGATGCCGCATGGCCATCGTCAGTGACCCGTATCCGCCCATGGAAAGGCCCGAGATGCCGCGGAATTCCTTTTCAGGGCGAGTTCGGTACTCCGCGTCAATAAAAGGAATGAACTCCTGAGTGAACATGTCCTCGAAGCGAGTCTCATTGCGATAGTCATTGATGTACCAGGTGACCCCGCCATCGGGCATGACGATGATCATGGGCGGGATTTCGCGCGCGGCGATGGCTTGATCGGCAGCCAGATCGACTTCCCCAAACTGTATCCAGCCGGATTCGTCATCTGTAAAACCGTGCAGCAGGTAAACCACCGGGTAGCGTCGCGTGGAAAGGTCGTAATCGGGTGGAAGGTAAAGCGCGTACTCCACGCTGCGGCCCAGAACCGCGCTCTCCATCTTCAAATCCTCCAGCACCTTCCCCTGAGCGAACAAAACGGAGAAAATCGAAGCTAACAAAACTGCGAGAAGCGGGATCATGAGCGCGAGGTTAACACCGCCATTGAACTTTTTCCATACTGATCCCGTTAGTACGGTTGAAGGAGATAAGCAATGTTAAGAAAACTGGCTTTGGGTTTGGTTTTTGTTGGGGTACTGGCATTCTTGAGCGTGGCCGGCTTTGCCGTGGTCTTGGCCGCCACCAGCGCCTGGCTGCACCTGGAAGTTGAAAGCGGAGGTGAGGACACGGTCAAGGTGAACGTCCCCCTCGTACTGGTCAGCACGGTGCTTCCCCTGATCGATGAAGGCCGACTCAACAACGGAAAAATTGAGATCGACGGCAACGAGATCACCATCGAGGAGATGAGGGAGATCTGGGCGACGCTGAAGAGCCAGGGAGATTTCGAGATGGCGTCCGTGCAGACGGATGACCTCAATCTCAAAATCGTTCTCGAAGGAGATTACCTGATCGTCCACTCCAGCGAGCAGGCGAAAACCCTGGTGAACGTCGAATTGCATCGCGAGGTCGTGGATGCCCTGCTCTCCGGCAGCGGAAATGAGCTGAACCTCGAGGCCGCCATCGAAGCCTTGCAGCGCACCGGAGGAAAGGAACTGGTTTCTGTGAGGAACGACGACACCAGGGTTCAGGTCTGGATCGACTGAGACGATTCTGAGATAATACGGGCGCCAGGAAGGGAGAACATGATTAACCTCAAGAGGGTAGCGGCCTGCCTCGCTCTCGGATTGCTGGTATCCGCTTGTCAGTCGAGCATAGAACAGCCTCAGATCACGAAATATACAATCGAACAGTTCATGGATACGACTTCCATCACTGGAAGCTCGTTCTCGCCGGATGAATCCGAGATCCTCGTGTCCAGCGATGCCACCGGAGTCTATAACGCATATGCCATCCCTGTCACCGGCGGTGAGGCCCGGCCGCTCACCGAATCCAGCGAATCCGTCTGGGTGCTTTCCTTCTTTCCCAACGACCGCCGCATTCTTTACCTGAGCGATCAGGGTGGGAATGAGATCTACCACATTCACCTGCGCAGCGAGGACGGTTCCACCCGTGATCTCACGCCCTATGAAGGAGCCCGTTCTCTCTTCTATGACTGGAGTTACGACGAGCAATCGTTTTACTTGGGCTCCAATAGGCGTGATCCGAAGTTCATGGACATCTATGAAATGCAGACTGAAACCCTGCAGCCCCAGTTGGTGTATGAGAACGTCGGCGGCTATAACTTTGCTGCTGTTTCAAATGACGAGCGTTACTTCGCCTTCAGCAAAACTATCACTGAACACAACTCAGATATGTATTTGTACGATCGGACCACTGGGGAATTGAAGCATCTTTCCCCCCATGAAGGGGACATCAACTTCGAGCCCCAGGCCTTCAGTCACGATTCCAAGAGCCTCTTCTATTTGACCAATGAAGGGAGCGAGTTCTCTTATCTAAAGCAGTACGGTATTGCATCCGGGGAGTCAAAGTCAGTGGCGGAGGCGGACTGGGATATCCTATACGCTTACTTCTCGCGCTCCGGGCGCTACCGGGTTCTGGCCATAAACAATGACGCTCAGACGCAGATCCGCGTGCGGGATACCACCACCAACCAGGATCTCCAACTGCCCGATTTGCCCGACGCGGACATTCGCTCAGTAGAGATCTCAAGGAGCGAAAATCTCATGAGCTTCTATCTGAACGGCTCTCGTGCTCCCAACAATCTGTATGTCTTCGACATCGCCACTGGCGAGCAGCGCAAGCTGACCGATACGCTCAGCCCTGAGATTGATTCTCGAGAGCTGGTGGATGCCGAGGTGGTCCGCTATCAGGCTCTGGACGGCCTCCAGATCCCGGCACTCCTGTACAAGCCCCACCAGGCCAATTCCCAAAACAAGGTGCCTGCGCTGGTTTGGGTCCACGGAGGCCCCGGAGGCCAGTCGCGGATTGGCTACTCCGATTTAATGCAGTATCTCGTCAATCACGGTTATGCCGTTCTGGCCGTGAACAATCGCGGCAGTTCCGGTTATGGAAAGACCTTTTTCGGCATGGACGACCGCAAACATGGCCAGGCCGATCTGGATGACTGCGTGGCTGCAAAGGACTATATGGCCTCTCTCGACTATGTTGAGGGCGACAAGGTCGGAATTATCGGGGGCAGTTACGGAGGGTACATGGTCCTGGCGGGGCTGGCCTTCCGTCCGGATGCTTTCGACGTTGGAGTCGATATCTTCGGCGTTTCCAACTGGGTCCGAACGCTCAAGAGCGTCCCCCCCTGGTGGGAAGCTTTCCGAGAAGCTCTTTACAGGGAATTAGGGAATCCCGAAACCGACGAAGAATACCTAGTCAGTATTTCTCCTCTATTTCATGCCCACAAGATCAGGAAGCCTTTGATCGTCTTACAGGGCGCCAATGATCCCAGAGTCTTGAAAGCCGAGTCCGACGAGATTGTGGAAGCCGTCAAGAAAAACGGTGTGCCTGTCGAATATCTCGTCTTTGAGGACGAGGGGCATGGATTCGTCAAAACTGCCAACCAGGCACGCGGTTATAAAGCGATCCTGGATTTTCTTGAGCGGCATTTGAAGCACTAGAAATAATCTGTGGACGGAGGAGATATGACGCTTGAAGGCAAAAATGCGCTGGTGACGGGGAGTACCCGGGGGATTGGCCTGGCTGTGGCCGAGGCTCTGTTAAGGGAAGGCGCCAATCTGGTAGTCACGTCGCGCCGCCAGAAGGATATTGATGAAGTAGTGGCCAGGCTGGACTCAGCGGGCCAGGGGGAGGTCGTGGGAAAAGAGTGCGATGTCCGTGACGCGGATCAGGTGCAGGACCTGATTGAGTTCTGCATTAAGAAGCTGGGCAGCCTGCAGATCCTGATCAACAACGCGGGAATCGGAGCCTTCAAGAGCGTGGAAGAGATGAGCCTGAGGGAGTGGCGCGACGTCATTGCCACCAATCTCGATGCCGTCTTTTTCGCCTGCCATTTCGCCGTGCCGAAAATGAGGCAAAACGGCGGAGGCTTTATCATCAATATCAGCAGCCTGGCCGGGAAGAACGCCTTCGCCAATGGGGCCGCTTATAACGCCTCCAAGTTTGGCCTCAACGGTTTCAGCGAGGCGCTCATGCAGGAAGTTCGTCACGATGACATACGCGTGGCCTATATTATGCCGGGAAGCGTGGGTACTTCATTCAACAGCATCACTGCAAAAGAGTCGCCTGCCTGGAAGCTGGCGCCCACGGACGTTGCTGACGTCGTCATGGACACTCTGAAGCGGCATCCTCGCTGCCTGACCAGCCGCATCGAGATGCGCCCCTCCAAGCCGCCCAGGAAATGAGTTCCAAGTTCCAAGTTCCAAGTTCCAGAAACGCGCCAGCGGGCTGTGGTCATTAAAGTCAAGAACTTCTTGCTAATTTTGGCAGAAGCTCTCGCTCTTGCGAGATTCAAAACTGGGAACTGGAAACCTGGGACTTGAAACTTGGAACTGGGAACCAAAAAAGAGATCTGGAGTTGGGCTCTATACGACTTCGCCAACTCGCCTTTTTCTACTTCCGTAGCCTCGGTCATCTTCAACGTTTATTTCGTCCAGGTTGTGGTAGGCCCTGCCGGAACTCAGTTTGGGGCCGTGAGTGTGCCTGGAACCTCGATGTGGGGTTTTGCCGTGGCCGCCTCCATGCTGCTGGTCGCTGTCTCGGCTCCCGTCCTGGGGGCAGTCGCCGACCAAGGGGCATCCAAGAAGCGCTTCCTGTTCGTTTTCTGCTACAGCGGCGTCATTGCTACAGCCCTGCTCTATCTGGTCGAGCCGGGGGACGTCTGGCTGGCGGTCGGCCTGTACATCGTAGCCAACCTGGGGTTCGAAGGCAGTTTTACGTTTTACAATGCTTTTCTCCCCGAGCTGGTCGATCGGGAGCGAATGGGCAGAGTCAGCGGCCTGGGATGGGCGGTTGGTTACATTGCCGGGCCTCTGGTCCTGGCCTTGAACCTGGCGATGATCCAGAGGCCGGAATGGTTTGGGCTGAGCGCCTCGAATCACACTCCCGTGCGGGCTTCGATGGTGGTTGTGGCGGTATGGTGGGCTGTCTTTGCCATACCCATTTTCTTATGGGTGCGCGAGCGGGCGCCGGCGCAGGCCCCCGGAGAAAACCTTGTCGCCGCTGGATTCCGCCGTCTATATACCACCCTTAAGCACATCCGGAGCTACCGCGAGCTGGCCAAATTCTTGATCGCCTTCCTTTTTTACAATGACGGAATTCAGACCGTCATCGTCATGGCAGCCGTTTTTGGGGCTGAAACACTGGGGATGACGCAGCAGGAGCTGATCCTGTCCTTCATTCTGGTTCAGGCTGTCGCCTTTGTCGGCGCCCTGATTTTCGGCTATCTTTCCGACAGGCTGCCGACCAAGACAGCCATCACGATCACGCTGGTGATCTGGTCGGGCGCCGTTCTGTCGGCGCTTTTCATTGAGGAGAGTTGGCAGTTCTGGGTGCTGGGAGCGATTATCGGTCTGGTGCTGGGCGGAAGCCAGTCTGCCTCACGGGCCCTCTTCGCCCGCTTTGTTCCCGCTCACAAAAGCGCTGAGTTTTTCGGATTTTTTTCCATCAGCCAAAAAGCTTCGGCTTTGCTCGGTCCCTTGTTCTTTGCCGTGATCTCGGGCATCACCGGCAGCACGCGCTACGCTATAGTCTCCGTCATCATATTCTTCCTGATGGGATTGTTCGGATTGTACTTCGTGGATGAGAAAGAGGGAATCAGACAAGGCGAAGAGGCAGAAGCCACTGAATAACCACCAATTCTACGCAGCGGGGCCGCTCTCTTACGGTCGCGGCTCGGTTCTTAAAGCTCTGAAGGATACTCCACCTTGGCAGTCTTGGGAAAAAAGTGCGCCAGGAAGTGCTCAGCGCAATTCTTACACAGGCAAGACACTTCAATATAGATTCTCCGGCCCGAGCCTTTGGGCCGGGTCTGGTCCAGTTGAGTCACTTTTCGCGATTGGCAGTCCGGGCAGTTCAATAACGAGTCTGGGATAAGGACTGAAGAACTTCGAGCCTTTGCCTCCTCCAGATCCAGTTTTGGTTTTTGGACTTCGGTTCGAAAATCGAGCCCTTTGACTTCCAGGACCTCGCACATCTCCATAATTCTCGAAAAGAGGGGCGCTCCAAGCCGCTCACGAAGAATGGGGTCATTCTTCTCGGTTCTTAATGTCTGATCGCTTCGAGGGTGCAGCGGCAGGTTCGTGGAGAAGATCGTGTGTTTCCTATGCGTGTATCTGTGATTGATGATGGTTCGGATGGTCTCGGCCACCCACTCGGTAGGCCGTCCCGTTCCCAGGTCATCCCACACCAGCAGTTCGACCTCGAACAGGGGGATCAAAACGTCGCGCTCCGTCTCAGGGGAGTCGGGACCGTAGGAGTATTGGAGCCTGCGTAACAACTCAGTTTCGTCCACGAAAGCCCCGGCTGTTGATTTTTCCTTGATGAGGGCTTCCAGGATAGCTACGCAAAGATGAGTCTTGCCGACTCCGCAATTGCCGACGAAGAGAATCCCACGAGGGACATTTGGGAACGCCTCAACGTACTGAATTGACCGTGTGAGTGCGCGTTGCTGTGATTTATTGTTTGTGGGGTCGAAAGACTCAAAGCCCCGATTCAGGTAGCGTGGCGGAATGCGAGCTCCTTCCAGGAGCTTCTCCAGGCGTTTTCCCGGACGGCAGTCGCTGCAGCGCGCCACCTGCTCGACACCTTCCCTGGACTTCACGACCCAGCCGGAGCCGCCACAGGTGGCGCATTCCGGGGCTGGAGAGGACTTCACTTTCTTCCTGTCCATGTCACTTCCTCAGCCTCTGCGGAGGTGTTTTCGCAGCGCGCCAGGACAAAAAGCAGGTCCGACAGACGGTTCAGGTAAACAAGGACCTCTGGATTGACATCCGTTTCCTGGCGCATGAGGTGGACCAGCAGTCTCTCCCCGCGCCGGCAGACCGTACGGGCTAAGTGCAGGATTGCCCCGCCGGGAGCACCTCCGGGGAGTATGAAATTTCGAAGCCTGGGGAGGTCCTTATCCAGATCATCGATGATGCCTTCCAGTTCCCGCCAGTTTCCTTCCTGCATTCGTTTGATCTCCCGGCGGCTCTCAGCCGTCGTTGCCAGATCCGCCCCGGCTTCGAAGAGGTCGAGTTGAAGCGACTGCAGAACCTGTCTGACCTTCTCGTTGTGGCAGAAAGCCATAGCCAGGCCCAGAATGGAGTTCAGTTCATCGACAGTTCCATAGACCTCGATCCGCAGCGAGTGCTTGTCCACGCGCTCACCGCTGAACAGGGAGGTCGTGCCCTCGTCTCCTCTACGGGTATAGATGCTCATGACGATCTCTTTTCTGACCACTGACCTCGGCTCGCTGCGCTCGCCTGCTGACCGATTCTACAACGGTCAGCGGTCAGCAGGTCAGCCGGACCAACTACGAAACACTTGCTAGGCATCGAGTACTAACATAGAATTAGGTCTCGTGAAACTAATAACACTCTGTATGGTAGCCTGCCTGTTCATGATGGCAGCCCTGGCGCAAGCAACGACTTTAAAGGTCGGGGACAAAGCGCCCGATTTTACGCTGCCCGACCACAACGGCAATCAGGTCCGGCTGAACGACTTTCAGGGCAAGCAGAACGTCATTCTGGCTTTTTACGTTTTGGCTTTCACCGGAGGCTGAAGTACGGAATTATCACGATATCAGTCTGATATCGATTACTTCAATCAGGAAGACACCCAGGTTCTGGGTGTCAGCGTCGATTCCGTCCCTGCTCAGAAGGTGTTCGCCCAGCAACTGCAAGTGACCTATCCTCTTCTCAGCGATTTTCAGCGCAGTGTCAGCAAACTCTATGGCGTGTTCAACGAGGAAAGGAATTTCGCCAACCGGACAACCTTCCTGATCGACAAAGAAGGGATTATCCGCCGCATTGACTCCGGCCGGGATGCCATAGAGATCGGCGGCGTCAAGCAGGCCTGCGGCGAGTTGAATTAGTTTTTGGGCACTTTGGTTCGTGCCAAACCCAGATTAGCAACCAAAGAAGAACCAAAGAACTAAAGAACCAACTACGTGTCCAAGAAATACAAGCAGCCGGGTTATCAAGATCGCTCCGAGCGAACGGAGCAAAGGCGAAACGCGCCCGCTCAGTTTGGTCGTGAAGGCCCCCGTTCTCCGCGCATGACTGCTTTCCGCCAGATTATGCGCTGTGCCATCTGCGGGGCCGTGCTGCCTCCCGGCTTCGGCGATATGCAATCCTCCAGCCGCTGCCCCAACTGCGAAGCGGATCTGCACACCTGCAAGAACTGCGTGTTCTTTGATCCGGCCAGCCGCTTCGAATGCACTCAGCCCATACCCGAGCGGGTTGCCAAAAAAGGCGAGGCCAACGAGTGCACTGTTTTCGAAGCCCGGATTACTGTGGAAAAAGAAACCACAGAAAAGGACACCACCTCCAGGGCCACGCCGTCCCTCGATCCCAGGGAAGCTTTCGAAAGGCTCTTTAAGAAGTGAAGATCGCGACCTGTTTAGCCGAAGTGCCCGCAAGGGAAACTCGCTACGAGCTAAACACGGACGGATCATGGATTAAAGAAACCGACCTCAGCTACGAAATCAACGAATGTGACGAGTACGCCCTGGAAGAAGCTCTCGTGCTCAGAGGAAAGCACAGCGGTGAAGTAGCCATAATGACTGTAGGCCGGGAGCGCTCGGAAAAGTCCATGCGAAAGGGCCTGGCTATGGGCGCAGACCGGGGCATCCTGGTGCTGGACGAAGAGACCAGGCTTACGAGCCCGCACGCTGTGGCGACCGCTATGGCAGAAGTTTTGAAGCAGGAAACCTTCGATCTCATCCTGGCCGGCACCCAGTCCGATCACTACAGCTATGCGGAGACCGGCGTCATTCTGGCTGAACTGCTGGGATTGCCCCACGCCACTATTGTCATGGAAATCGAAGCGAGTCCGGAGGAAAAGAGAGTCAAAGCTTTGCGCGAGATGGAAAGCGGAGCCTTTCAGTGGGTGGAATTGCCGCTGCCGGCCGTCCTGACGATTCAGGCTGGAATCTCGAAAGTCCGTTTTGCTTCTCTAAAAGGAATCATGCAGGCCAAGAAGAAGGAGATCAGGAAAGTCCGGCTGGGTGAGCTGGAAATCGATCTCGGGTCTATCCCACAACTCGAGATCAGGCGGCTCTACTTTCCGGAACCAACCGCCCGGGCGGAGATGTTGCAGGGGGATGCTGAATCCGTGGCGGAGCAGCTCATTGAGAAATTGAGAAAAGAAGAGAGGGTGATTTAAGTTTCAAGTTCCAAGTCCCAAGTTTCAAGTTTCAAGTTTCAAGCCCTATTTCGACCGTGAGGGAGCGGCCCCGGGACAGAGCATGCCTGAGAAAATCTACGTACTGATCGATCACCGTGACGACAAAGCTCAGACTCCGTCATTGGAGGCTCTGGCGATGGCGCAAAAGCTGGCGGCGGACACGGGATATTCTTTGCATGGTCTGCTGCTGGGACATGATCTCCGCAGCGTCGGCCAGAGAGTGGCGAAATACAGAGCAGACTCAGTCCTGCTCATTCAGAGCGATCGCTTAAAGGAATACGACCCCGACGCCTACTGTGCGGCCCTGAAGCAGATCGTGTCAGAGGATCAGCCTCATCTGCTGGTGATGGCGCACACCTACCAGAACATCGATCTCGCTCCTAAATTGGCGGCGGCTCTCAACAGGGCCCTGGTCACCGATGCGATCGGCTACCGGCGCGAAGGCGAGGAACTGATGGTTGTCCGCCAGATGTTCCGAAACAAGCTAAACGCTGAAATCCGTTTCAAGTCGGAGCATCCCTGGCTTGTCACCACCCAGGCCGGGGCAGTCAGCGCGGATGAGTTGGAGCAGGGCGCCGCGGCTGAAATCGTCGAGCGGCCTGTCGATCTTTCCAGTGTAGAGATTCGACGCAAGCCCCTGGAGATCGTGCAACTCTCGAAAGGGAAGCTCGATCTGGGCCGGGCGGATATGATCGTCGGCGTGGGACGAGGGATCAAAAGCCAGGATAACCTGCGAATCATAGAGGAATTGGCTGAGGCTCTAGGCGCGGAGATTGCAGCCAGCCGGCCGGTCGTGGACAACGAGTGGATGGAGCGTGAACGCCAGGTGGGAAGCTCGGGCCAGTCGGTGTCGCCCCGCCTTTACATAGCTTGCGGTATCTCGGGCGCCATCCAGCATGTGGTCGGCATGAAGAACTCGGGATGTATCGTGGCCATTAACTCCGATCCCAATGCTCCCATCTTCAACATCGCGACCTACGGTATCATGGGCGACCTCCTCGAAATCGTCCCGGCCCTTACGAAAAAATTAAGGGAAGGCCGGGCCGCTCACTGACGTGGGTGGCTCGGATGGTGACTTTCGCGTGTTCCGCGGCTAAACCCAAACCATCAGGGGCATGGTATCTGGTGCCTCAATCGCAAATCCCATGTCAGTGGAATTTCCAAATACCCGATCCCCCCATGGCCTCCCCGGTTGAATCGGGCATCCCGCAAAATCACCGTCGGCCCCTCTTCTCCCTCGCTCACTTCAAAATATTCAAAGCGCGCAAAATAAGCCATCAGCGCGCCAGGGCAGGAGTTTAGTGCGGCCTGAACTGCCGGGTGGCGGAGGTTGCGGGGGTAGAGAAAAGGCCCCAGGCTGATGCCGCCGAAGCTCTTCGCCCTTCCGTAGTAGACCGCCTCGTTATCCTCAAAGAAAATCTCCCACTCGAAAGGATGAGCTAACCGGGGCAGAGCTGATACCTGCTCTTCTTTAACCTGAGGGTACAGAGTGGAAATCTGAGGGAAACTGCTGCTCAATGCCGAATAATGCAGGCCTGCCAGAAGCAGCCAGTAAAAACCGAGTCCGAGAAGTGAGTAAAGAATGACGCTGGGGCCCCAGACCGGCCGATATCTCTTCAGACCTGACAAGAGGAGAAGACTGGAAAACCAGATCAGTGGAAGCCACCAGGCCTGGGGGTCGTTCATTGCGTGAAGCAGGACCAGGGTGGAAAGCAGAAGCACCCCGCTCAGCCATGCTATTTGGCCTCGCCGGCCGCGCTTTGCCGCGAGCAGGACTCCTCCTCCCAGGATGAGCCAGATATAAGGATCGACAATGAACACCAGATCCCCGTAAATCCATTCATCCGAGAAGGGCAGATAGGGGCGCCAGCCGTAGGAATTCGTCCAGTCGATCAACGGATGTGTGCCGAGGACTATGTAGACAGCGCCCAGCATCATCCGGAATGACACCCTCTCAGGCTGCTTTCGCCTGCGGTTGAGGAGCCAGAGGAGGAGGGCATAGAGCAGGCCGATGATGACAATGCCCAGCACAGCGTGGGTGATGCCACGATGATAATAGAAGTAATACAGGCTCCCCAGCGGCCGCACGACGCTGTCCAGGTCAGGCAGGTTGGCCGCGATCACGAGCGCCGGCGCGCCCAAAGGGACACGCCTGCCCAGACCGGCTCGCGCCAGCGTCGCCCCCATCAAACTATGGGCCAGGTTTTCCATGGCGTGGTTCTTTGGTTCCTATACTTCAGTATAGTGGTACAAGGAACTAAAGAACTTAATGATTATCCTCCGCAACATCGGGACCCTGGCCGCTCCCCGGATCATCGCCGCTCAGACTGCTGAGCAAAGCGGATAGTCAATAAGAACCAAGGAACCGTATGAAGGCCATCTACATCGAAGATCACGGCGGACTGGAGCGGATAAAGTTCGGAGAACTCGACACCCCCGAACTACTGCCCGGATATGTGCTGGTCAAGACCCGAGCGGCCGCTTTGAACCATCTGGACCTTTTCGTCATCAGCGGTATGCCCGGCATTAACGTCCCCATGCCTCACACCTTGGGCTCAGACGGGTCCGGGACCGTGGAGTCGGTGGGCGACAAAGTCCATCACCTTTCCAGGGGCGATCGCGTAATGCTCAATGCCGTGCTCTGGTGCAGGGAATGCGAGTACTGCATTTCCGGCGAAGAGAGCATGTGCGTCGATCTGCGTCTGACAGGCGAGCATGCGCCGGGCACCTATGCCGAATACTTCCTGGTCCCGGAGGACAGCCTGGAGCGCATTCCCGACGGTATTTCCTTTGAAGAAGCGGCCGCCTTTTCTCTGGTCTTCCAGACCGCATGGCGAATGCTGGTCACGCAAACCGGCATTCAGCCCGGGCAGGACGTCTTCATTCACGGCATCGGCGGTGGAGTAGCCTCGGCCGCTCTTCAGATTGCCAAGCTGGCCGGCTGCCGTGTCTTCGTCAGCTCATCCAGTGAGGCCAAGCTGGAAAAGGCTGGCGAGCTGGGCGCCGACTTCCGCTACAACTATGAGAAGACCAACATCGTGGAGGAGGTCCTGCGCCGCACGGCCAAACGGGGAGTGGATGTCGTCGTGGATGACGTCGGAGCCGCCACCTGGCGCCAGAGCCTGAAGCTGGCCTGCAAGGGCGGAAAAGTCGTGACCTGCGGCGCCACCACAGGCCCCTGTCCGGAGACCGACCTCCGGCTGATCTTCTGGAAGCAGCTTCACATTATCGGCTCAACCATGAGCAACCGCCGCGAATACCAGAAACTGGTCAGCCTCCTGGGCCAGGGCAGGCTGAAGCCGGTTATTGACAGGGTTTTTCCATTATCTCGAGCGAAAGACGCGCTCGGGTATTTAAAGAGTGGCGACCAGTTTGGGAAAGTCGTGCTGACCGCTGACCGCTGACCGGGTTTGAGGACGGATTCGGCGGTCAGCGGTCAGCTCGCTTCGCTCGCGGTGACGGGTGGCAAGCTCGCTTCGCTCGCGGTGACGGGTGGCAGGTGGCAAGCTCGCTTCGCTCGCGGTGGCAGGTGGCGGTCAGCGGTCAGTGGTCAGCGGTCAGCCCTTCCGCTTGACTAAACTACTCCCCAGCCAGGACAATTGGTGGCATTATGACCACTCTAAGCCGCCGGGAGTTTATTAGGACGTCAGTCGCCGCCGGGATAGTCTCCTCAGTCCCCGCCATCCGTGGATTTGGAGCCAACGGTAAATATGCCACTGCGCTGATCGGCAGCGGCTGGTGGGGGATGAACATCCTGCGTGCCGCCGTGCAGGCGGGGGAGAGCAAGGTGGTCGCTATGTGCGATGTCGATCCCAGCCTGCTCAATCCGGCTGCTGCGGAAGTCGAAAATCTGACCGGGGATCAGCCCCGAAAATACAGGGATTACCGCGAATTACTGCAGACAGAAAAGCCCCGGATCGTAATCGTCGCCACGCCGGACCACTGGCATCCGCTGATCACTATCGCGGCCCTTGAGGCAGGCGCTCACGTCTATGTGGAAAAGCCCATTGGCCACACCATCAAAGAGGGCCGCGCCATGGTCCATGCGGCGCGCGCTCACGATCGAATCGTCCAGGTTGGAACACACCGTCGTGTCTCGCCTCACAATATCTCCGGAATGGAATTCCTCAAGTCCGGCAAGGCTGGAGACATCGGCATGGTCCGGGCCTTCGTGCATTATGGAGGAGGTCCCGGCGAACCCACGCCCGACTCAGATCCTCCCCCTGGGATGGACTGGGACATGTGGTGCGGTCCGGCGCCTTTTCGTCCATTCAATAAAGCCATTCATCCCAAAGGTTTCCGGCAGTTTCTGGACTACGCCAACGGCACGCTGGGCGATTGGGGCATCCACTGGATGGACCAGATCCTCTGGTGGACAGAGGAGAAATACCCGAAGAAGATTTATTCCACGGGCGGGCGTCACATCAGAAAGAACACCGCCGACGACGCGCCGGACACTCAGATTGTTGCTTTCGAATTTGAATCCTTTAGCGCCGAGTGGGAACACCGTCGCTATGCGGCCAATGAAGCCGAAAAGCACAACATCGGCTGCTATTTCTACGGCACCGCAGGGACTTTTCACATGGGCTGGCTGGACGGCTGGACCTTTTACCCTTCCGACAAGGACCAGCCTGTGGTCCATGAGGAACCGAGGCTCCACGAGCCGGACCAGCAGAATATTCCCGAGCTGTGGGCCGATTTTCTGCAGAGTATCAAGAGCGGCCGCCGCCCTGTCTGCGACATCGAGATCGGCCATCGCTCAACCAATATGAGCCTGCTCGGAATGCTGTCCCTCAAGCTTGGGCGCAGCGTGGAATGGGACGGAGAAAAAGAAGTTATACTTGGCGATCCCGAGGCCAACCGGCTGCTCAGCCGGACTTATCGCGAACCTTGGGAGTATCCGGGGGTTTAGTTTCTCGATTCACAAGGAGATGAAATGAATCAAATTCATATTGTGATAGTCATACTGGCGGGGCTCTTAATCATCTGCCCCCTGGGCGCGGCCGAAGCCGAAGAAGGCTTCGTTCCGCTGTTTAATGGTGAAAATCTGGACGGCTGGGTGCTGTTGAGTGGGCGAGGCCAGGGCTATTTTGTGGAAGACAGCAAGATCGTCCTTCCTCCAGGCGGAGGAGGAAATCTTTTGACGGAAGATGTCTTCGCGGACTTTGTCCTTCGCTTCGAGTTCAAGCTGGAGGAAGGCTCCAATAACGGCCTGGCCATCCGGTCTCCCTTGAAAGCCGGAAGTCTGGCTTATGAAGGAATGGAACTTCAGATTATCGACAATGAGGCCGAGCGCTACAAGGATATCGAGCCGTGGCAAAGGCACGGGTCGATTTACCACGTGTTTCCCGCCGAGACCGGCCACCTCAAGCCCGCCGAAGAGTGGAACGAGCAGGAAGTCATCGTTGACGGCCGTCAGGTAACCATCAATCTCAACGGCCATACCATTCTGGATGTCAGTCTGGACGCTGTGAAAGACCCTGAGGTGTTGAAAGAACACCCCGGTCTTCAGCGTCAGCTCGGCCACATCGGATTTCTCGGGCACAATGAGCCGGTCGAATTCCGCAACATCCGCATCAAAGAACTTGGCTTCGTCTCGCTCTTCAACGGAAATGACCTGAACGGCTGGAATATCCCGGAGGGAGACAACGGCCACTGGAAAGTACTGGATGGGGTCATTGATTATGACGCTGAAAGTGAGGCCTCCGGGGACAAGAGCCTGTGGAGCCAGAAGGAATACGGCGATTTCGTCATGCGCGTCGAATGGCGAATCAAGGAGACGCCCTACAACAATCCGCGCGTCCCGATTATCCTGCCCAGCGGCTTGCACAAGCGGGACGCCAATGGCGAGCAAATCACAATGGTCGTGCCTGATTCCGATTCCGGAATCCTCCTGCGCGGCCAGGGCAAATCTCAGGTGAATATCTGGTGCTGGCCGGTAGGCTCGGGCGAAGTCTACGGCTACCGTATGGATAGGAACATGCCGCCGGAAGTCCGCGCAGGGGTCACTCCGGATACAATCGCCGACCATGATATCGGCCAGTGGAACAGCTTCGAGATCACGATGATCGGCGACCGTCTCAAAGTCGTGCTGAACGGGACGACGGTGATTGAAGACGCGCAACTGCCGGGTATTCCTGTCAGAGGCCCCGTCGGCTTGCAGCACCACGGCGCCAAGAGAAACGGAGAATGGGTGAGCCCACCCAGCCTGGTCCAGTTCAGAAATATTTCCATTAATGAGCTATGACGGGGTGACGGGTGACGGGGTGGCAGGTGGCGGTTTTCGTTCTCGATTTTATAAAAATCTCGCCCGGTTCAAGTGAATTTCAAGTCGATTAGCTTGATTGACTGCCACCTGCCACCTGCCACCTGCCACCCGCCACCCGCCACCTGCCAACGAGCGAAGCGAGTATGCATTCGAAGGTTGGACCTTTGGCTGTTAAGGACTGCGCGGTAGTTGGAATCGCCACGGGTAGGCGAGCGCAGAACCTCAGAGAGTTCAAGGAAATTCTGGCCGTAATCGACCCGGGATGCCTCTACCACCACTTCTGGGGCGGGTTGCTCAGGCCCCAGTTCGAAGACCCGGAGTACAACAATGATTTTGCCGCCTGGGCTCGCCATAGCCTGCACGATGCCCCCCTGGCTGAACGCCTGGCTGTCATCGATCCCACCGACTTCGACGATCTGGAAGGGCTGCGGCACGAGGTCATCGGGGTGGTTGAGGAAAGGCTGTATGAAAGCCTTGTCGTGCCTGGCTGCCGGCTCGATCAGCAGCTTCAGTTCGTCCGGTCCCAAATAGTGGTTTTCGATACCCACCGGAAGATAGCCCGTCCGGAGAACCTTCCTGAAGCCATATCCCACTTCTCACTGGGAAGCATCTTCTATCATTTTATTGATGCGCGCCGCCGCACGGACGCCCGGGTGGACGATTTTCGCGGCTGGCTGGGAGGCTTTGGCGACAAGTACGGCAAACTGTGCCAGCAGCTTGGGACCATCGATCCCTACTTTGTCACCTTAAACGAGCTGAGGAACCAGCTTTTAAGGCTGTTCAGCAGTTATTTTGGAAAAGACGGCCAGGGCGGAAATGCTTGAACTTTACAGTCCCATCACGGGCGCCACCGCTATCGATCACTTGCGCCAGCTCGCCCGCCTGCTGAAGGGGATAAAGGTGGTGCACGTGAATTCAACGGCCGTCGGCGGAGGCGTGGCGGAGATCCTGGCCAAGCTGGTCCCCCTGGAGAAGGAGGTGGGGATCGAAGCCAGGTGGGAGGTTATTACCGGAGGCGCCGAGTTCTACCAGTGCACGAAAAGCTTCCATAACGCCTTGCAGGGCAATCAGGTTCACGTTCCCGAAAAGCTGTTGAAGGTCTATGAGGATACCAATGCGAAAAACCTGGAAATTCTGGAGGATACTCTCAGAGACGCGGATATGATCTTTATTCACGACCCGCAGCCGGCTCCGTTACTCAGGTTCTGGCGAAGGAACCGCAAGGGCGCCCGGCACAAGGTAACCGGCCAGCGCCCTAAATGGATCTGGCGATGCCATATCGATGCCAGCCATCCCTACGGTCCCGTCTGGAAATACCTGCGTCAATTCATCCTGGAGTACGATGCCAGCATTTTTTCGCTTCCCGACTTCGCGCAAACACTTCCTCACCCTCAGTATTTGATTCCTCCCAGCATTGATCCCCTGAGCGACAAGAACATGGAATTGGACGACGACGAAGTGCGTTCGATCTGCGGGCAGTTCGATCTGGATCTGGAGCGTCCGTTCGTCTTGCAGGTTTCACGCTTTGACCGCTTCAAGGATCCCCTGGGTGTGATACAGGCCTACAACATGGTCAAGCGATTTCTGCCGGCGCTGCAACTGGTCCTGGCGGGAGGAGGCGCAGCCGATGACCCGGAGGGAGAGATTGTGCTGAAGGAAGTGCAGGCCGCAGCCAGTGAAGACCGGGACATCCACATCCTGATGCTCCCTCCCGACGCACACCGCATCATTAACGCCTTGCAGAGGGGCTCTCAGATTGTGATTCAGAAGTCATTGCGGGAAGGCTTCGGTTTGACGGTCACGGAGGGCATGTGGAAAGGAAAGCCGGTGATTGGAGGAGATACCGGAGGGATCCGCCTGCAAGTCGTGAACCACCACACCGGCTTTCTGGTTAGCACTCCCGAAGGCGCCGCCCTGCGAATTCGCTATCTTTTCCAAAACCGGGAGAAGCTGCAGGAAATGGGAGACAAGGCCCGGGAGTTTGTGCGCGAACATTTCCTGATCACGCGCCAGTTGCGTGAACATCTGACGCTCATGGTCGGGCTGCTGCATGCGAATACGGAAAGGATTGAGTTGGGGTAACTCAGGCTATCTGGAAGACAAGTAGACTGCAACTCGAATATGATTAGCGCTGGAAGACTGTTTTGAAAGGCAACAGATTACAAGTGTGACTACAGTCAAGACAAAGATCGAGACACCGCCGTTTCCACGGGTCTGGCCGCTCGACGAATACAATGAGAATTGCCTCCACGAGGTCCATCCGAAAACACTTTCACGGATTTCACCGATGCTAACCGATGCCGGAGTCCCACCAGTTCCAGGG
>JBOGJG010000044.1:0-1311 GCA_050747825.1 Acidobacteriota bacterium
ACAGCACGGTCAAGCTGATGCCCATCATTTTCTGGTGAGCTACCAGATCATCATTGCTTCGCCCACTATAATTTGTGTGCTGATGAAAATCGATGATCGAGTCCTTTTGCTCGCCAGTATTCGTTGATGCTTGTTCTGAGGTTGGTTCCGCGCACGAGGTGAGGGAGATCGCTACCCCGGCTGTTGTTGTGAGGAATTCTCGTCTTCCAACTCGCTTCATATTCTTTTGTGCTCCTTTTAATCGATTGCCAACTCGCGCCAGAAATAGCCGCTTCCTCAGCTTCGCCGACAGGATTCAGCTTGTGAACCTTTCAGCCCAAAGATGCAAACCAAACAGATTCAATATTTATTTTTATATATCATCAAGCGGAGAATCGTTTCCAGATGGAACTCGGAATAGACATCGTACCCCTCTGGAGAGAATCAAGGTTTTAGGAAGAACGAGCTTGAGGGAATTGAAGAGTTTTCTTCCGGAGAAGAAGCCGGGCAGGATGAAGTGAGCGTAGCGAACGGAATCCCGCCCGGCTTCGGGCAAACAAAAATGGACACATGGACTGGGCACAATCTTCGATTGAAGCCAGAGAAAGGAGCCAAGAAGCCCGATGTGTCCAGTCCCATATTACGAGCTTACGCGCCCAAGTAAAGATCCTCGACACTTTCGTTTTCAAATGGTTCGCTTTGTCCAGAAGGAAGGCGTTAAACCGGCTGCACGAGCTTTTGCCACCACCCCCAAGACCGTACGTAAATAGCTGCGTCGATACCAACAACACGGCTCTGCCGGCTTAAAAGAACTCAGTCGTGCTCCCCATCAGCCCGCCTGTCAGATCAGGCCGGCGCAGCGCCGCAAAGCCATTCGACTCAAGCGTGAGCTTCGCTCCTGGGGGGCCGCTCGCATCAAGCGTCATTTTGAGCGACCGATCAGTGAGAAGGCTCTGCGGCGGATCTGGCGCCCAGAAGGCCTGCTCAAAAAGAAACATCGCAAGCATAAAACCAAAAATGACCTGAGAGCGGTCAAAGCCAAGTGGTGCCTCTTTGAGCAGATGCGCGATGGATACGAAGGACCTGGAAGACATTCCCGAGCTGTGGCCCCAAATTCGCCGCCACCGCCTGCCCACAGTGCAATACACCGCACGCCAAGTGGTCAGTGGACTTCACTTCCTCGGCGACGCTCAGGATCGCTCATTGGCTTGCGCTAACTTGTTTGCTGATTTGCTCTTGACCCACTTATATAACTGCGGTGTCGATTTCCAGGATTCTCGAATCCAGACCGACAAGGGCAGTGAGTTTATCGGGAGTCCCCAAGCCAGTTAC
>JBOGJG010000045.1:0-23272 GCA_050747825.1 Acidobacteriota bacterium
ACGCGAGCGTTACAATGTTCGTACGATGATCAAACAGCTAACAAAAACCGGAAATAGCCTTGCTTTAGTGCTCGACCGGCCGCTTCTGCAGCTAACGAACATCGATGCAGATACTCCGCTTGAGGTCTCAACTGATGGTGGCGTCATCGTGACCGCCCCCGGCGATACGACAGATTTTGTTTCCAGGTACTTTGCGCCAGCATTTGGAATTCCCGAGGATCCCGTCACAGGGTCTTCGCATTGCACGCTTGTTCCGTATTGGTCCGAGCGCACCGGGAAAGAGGAGTTGCACGCTCTTCAGGTGTCTCGAAGGGGTGGGGAGTTGTTTTGCCGCTCCCACACTGACAAGGTGGTCATCGCCGGGCGGGCGGTCAGCTATCTCCAGGGCATGATTCAACTGCCCTAGCCACGCTTCAAAGAACTATGCTTCAGCCGTCGGAGAGCCGAAACAGGGCACCCTGGAACGAAGCTGACGACGCCCAGATTCTCGTACCCGGCAGATTTTCTGACCCGCACGTTATTAGCAGGAGATGAGAACATCGCTTGCTGTCTACCGGCCACGGAGTTCCGTGGACGGGGCGCTGGCGAGAGCGCTCGACCTTCGCGATGACCGGCTGCCCGTCACTCGGTCCGATCAAGCAGGAAGGATCGTCATCCTGCGGCCCTCGAACCGAGGACCGATGGGATGTTGGATCCAGGCCAAGGGCTTCCAGGGCAAGCTTCTGAAGGGGACGCCGCTGCCCAAGTGATTCTTCACCAAGCGCCGGAATGGGGGGGTGCGTGTACTCCAGCCGGGGAATGCCGATCGAGGGCGCTCGGATTGCGATCTGGGTCCCCGAGGAAGGATGGCTTCGTTCCGCCGCGAGATCGAGGGGCGGGAGAGCGGCGTCAGCTTCCCAGCACGACCCAGCCCAGCGACCGGGCAACCTGAGCCTGGCGCAGCCGCCGACATCGCTCATGCAACCACATGACCCGATCATGTAGTTCCTCGTCAAGCGGCTGCCGGTGGGCGGCTCGGTTCCACTCGTTGGAAACGTCTGGTCTCACATCGGATGCGCGCCCTGCTTGTCGTAAAGACGGAAGTGTGAACCTTCATTGAACACGTACAAGTCCTGTTCAGTCAGGAGGTCCGGGCCTGCTGTTTTCTCTGGTTTCGGATGGGCTTGCGACTCATGGCCGACCCTTTTTTACCTCTTCGGCCCTTTCACTTGCCGATGCAGAAGGTCGAGAATATCTGCTGGAGGATATCCTCGACTGTGGTTTCGCCCGTGATCTGCCCCAGAGCCTCCAGCGTTTTCCGGAATTCATAGAGAGGGAATTCCTCGCTCAGGCCCGATTCATAGGACTGCAGCCCTGATTGGAGGTAGCGCCGCGCCAGTTCGACACATTGTTTATGGCGCGCGTTTGTCAGGACCACTCCCTCCCGCTCGATTCCGCCTTCCGGAGCGGCTGCCTGCAAGATGGCCTCTTTCAACTCATCCAAGTGAACCCGCCGCAGCGCGGACACGTGTACCGTAGCCGCACAAGACCCTGCAATCTCGTCAGGAATTTTCACATGGGCAGGAAGGTCTTCCTTATTTAGAACCAGAATGCAGGGGGCATGGCGAATGTTTGCCCACACGCGAAGATCGTCCTCCGCAAACTCCGCATTTCGGTCCACCACAAAAAGCACGAGGTCAGACTGTTTCAGGAAGTCAAGAGACTTCTGAACACCCAGGGACTCCACCAAGTCGCTGGCTTGACGGATGCCGGCCGTATCGACCAGTCGCACGGGAATGCCCTGCACATCGATCGTCTCAGTCAAGGCATCCCGCGTTGTCCCTGGGATTTCCGTCACGATGGCCCGGTCTTCCAGAAGCAGGGCATTGAATAGGCTGGACTTGCCGGCATTTGGGCGGCCGGCGATCGAGACCAACAGGCCATCGTGGACTATTTTGCCCAGCGCAAAAGTGGCCGACAACTCCTGAAGCCGGAGGCCTACCTCACGAATGGAGCGCCTCAGGCTTTCCCTTGCCTCCGGCGCCGCCTGATCCTCTACAAATTCGATCGTCGTCTCCATATGGCTGATTACGCGGATCAGCTCGGTCTTAAGGGGCTGGAGCAGCCGGGACAACTTGCCGTCAAGCTGCTCGGTGGCCACTTTAGCCTGAAAGACAGTCTGACTTTCAATGAGATCCCGGACGGCCTCGGCCTGCGCCAGATCCATCTTCCCATTGAGAAAGGCCCGCATCGTGAACTCCCCCGGCTCGGCCAGACGGGCCCCAAACTCCAGGAACATTTCAACGATGCGCCGAGCCAAGGGAGGGCTGCCATGGCAGGAAATCTCGATGACATCCTCGCCTGTGTAAGAGTGGGGCGCAGGGAAAAAGGTCGCCAGCACTTGGTCGATAGGGTGGCCGCTCGTATCGATCAGGCGCCCCAGGACGGGCGTGCGATCCAACAACTCAGCTTGAAGACGGGAGTGAAACCGTCTCTCCAGCAGGACCCGGCTCTCAGCGCCACTCAAGCGAATAACCGAGATGGCCCCTTTTCCAGGCGGGGTGGCGAGGGCAACAATCGTGTCCGTGCGCGTCAAGATTGACTACTGTGCCGGCAGGATGATCACGCGGCGATACTTTCCGCTTCCCTGGCTTTCCGTGCGGATTCCTTCTGCCTCCGCCAGCGTGACATGGATTACGCGCCGTTCCGCGGCCGGCATGGGCTGCAGGGAAAAGGGGGTGCCCGAGAACTTCACTTCTTCGGCGGCTTTTTTGGCCAGCAGGGATAGCTCAAGCTCACGCGTTGAGCGGTAATCATTACAATCAACCACAAAATTCAGCCCGTCCTGCGAATGGCGGTAACAGACCTGGTTCAAAAGGTGATTGATGGAGTACAGGACGCGAGCGCTGCTGCTCAGCACGAGGCCGCAATCTTCGCCCTCCAGGCGGACATTGATCAGATCATCAGAGGAATCCACCTTGAACTGCAAATCCAGTCCTGCCTTTTGAAGCAACTCTCTCAGAAAGCCATCAACGCGGGCCAGTATCTCTTCGCGCGACTTCTTCACTTGGCCCGGCCCGCCTTTTTCCTGGACTTTTTGGAAGCTCTGTTCACCTGAAACTGTTCTGGATTCCATTTTTGCATTAAGACCTGAAACATAATAGCAAACACGTTGCTAAACAGAAAATAAAGCGCCAGCCCGCTCGAGACGGAGAGAAAAAAGAAGGTGAAGATCACCGGGAGCGCCAGCATCATTTTGCGCTGAGTCGGGTCGCCAGCGCTGGGTGTCATCACCTGCTGCACAAGCATGCTGGCCCCCATCACGATCGGGGTGGCGTAATAGGGGTCGTGCCGCGAGAGGTCGTCAATCCAGAGAATAAACGGCGCCCCACGCAGTTCGATTGAATAGGCCAGCATCGTGTAAAAGGCGAATAGAATCGGCATTTGGATCACCAGCGGCAGGCAGCCGCCCAGAGGATTTACGCCATGCTGCTGGTAGAGACCCATAACCTCCTGATTCATCTGCTGGCGGCGGGGATCGTCGCGCTTCATATTCTTGTACTTGTCCTGGATGGATTTCAACTGCGGTTGCAACTCCGACATCTTCTTCATCGAAGACATCTGCTTATGCCGGACCGGCCACAGCAGAAGATTGATCATGAAGGTCAAGATGATGATGGCCCAACCGTAGTTTTGGACGAAGCCGTAGATGAATTTCAGACTGAAGAGCAGCGGCTTTACGATTAGCGCAAACCAACCGTAATCAATAAGCTCACCCAGGGTGGGGTCCACGTTGCGCAGGATTTCCCCGTCCTTGGGCCCGATAAACAAGTCGAATTCCGGACTCGCGTCCAGGCCCACTTCTGCCACCAAAAGCGCGGCCGGGCTTTGCTCGGCCTGGGGATCGCCCGGCTGATCCCCCTCCAGGCGAAAACGCACCTGTCGAATTCCATCCGGGTTTAACAGGGCATAAGCGAAATACTGGCTGTCCTGAGCGACCCAACTCGGACTGATCTCGAGCTGCTGGGCGGCGCCCTCCAGGTCATCGGCCGTATAGGCCACCGTCGAGCCGTTGCTGAAATAAACCAGCCTCGGGTAGGTGAAGTCCTGTGAAACCTGGTCCTGCCGGCCGATTCCAGGACCCAGGACAACGGAGTGGGGAATTGCGCGGCCGCGCTCGCGCACCTCTGTCTCGAATTCCAGGGTGTAGCCGGAGACAGGCACACGGATTGTCCGCGTGACCTCTATTTCGTCTCCCTCGTAATGGAAGGTGATCTCCGCCGGAGCCTTCAGGCTCTCGCCCGTCACCCCTTGCAGCTCGTACACCGCAGCGGAGAGCTCTTCGCTGACGTCCTGATCGGAAGCGCGTAGCGATAAGGGTCGCGGCAAGCCTTCCGGAAGCCCCTGCGGGATGAGCTCGAGCGGCTCGCCGGCCTCCGTTGCGTAGTGCTTGAGCCGGGCGCTCTCCAGTACAGCACCGACATTGCTCCAGCGCAGAATCATGTCTTCGTTTTCCACCTGGACGCTTTGAGGCGAGGCTGCCGTTCTGGTCGGGGTCGCGGGGCGTTCCGGCGGGGCCGGCTCTGCTTCCTGCTGAATCGGCGCCGGCTCCCCGGGCCGATCTTCCTGCGCGGCCGGCAGAGTTGCCGGTGTCTGCGGCGCCGCGGCCGGTGGACTGGGGAAAAATGCCTGGTACAGATACGGGGTGGCCAGCAGGATGGCCATCGACAGCAGAATGGCGATCAAAAGCCGCTTCTCTGTATCCATCTGGAAATGATCTTGGTTGCTCATTTGTAACGTTCTTCAGATCTCAAGGGACTGGATCCATCCCTCCGGGGTTCCAGGGGTGACACTTCACGATACGCCTGATCCCGAGGAAGATTCCTTTGCGGACGCCCCATTTTTCGATGGCCCGGCGCATGTACTCTGAACATGAGGGATGAAAACGGCAGGCGCGTGGCAATATCGGAGATATTGCTTTCTGATACAGCCGGATTAAACTCCTGATCAAAACGCTCATCTCTCACCAACTCGGCATTTCCAGCGCTGTAGGGCACTCAAGAAGTCGTCGCGAAGCGCCTGGTATGAGACTCTAGCGGCTGATCGCTTCGCATTTACTATGATGTCGCTGGGGGGAGAAATTGCCGTCCTGTTTGTCCTGAAAACTTCGCGCAGGCGGCGCTTTATACGGCTCCTGGTGACAGAATTGCCGATTCTACGGGAAACCGTTAGCCCCAGCCGATTGAAGGCCAAGTGATTCTCCAGGACGTACAGGACAAGGTGGTCACCTTGCACTTTTTGCCCTCGCTCGTAGGCAGCGGCGTACTCTCGGCGCTTATGAAGCCGCTCGCTTTTTGGAAAGCCATAAGTGGTCTCATCCACTCACTGTCAGCCTCTTCCGGCCCTTGGCGCGGCGGCGCTTTAATACCAATCTGCCCGTCCGGCTGCTCATTCGCTCCCGAAATCCGTGCGTTTTCCGGCGCCGCCGGTTGTTTGGCTGAAAAGTCCTCTTCATGGCGGTGTCTCCCTCGCATCCGAAAAAGGTTGATCGTATCAACTTTGAAATGTGTGTTCAAGCTATATGGAACGTCATTGAACGTCATATTACATTGGGCAGTGGCCGCTGGCATCGCTTGGGTGGCCCGCAACCGATCCGGTGATCATGTCGGGGCTGCCAGTGTCACGAGCGGCTCCTTAATACCCACGATCGCGCTTGGCCGAGGATATCT
Organism: Acidobacteriota bacterium; assembly: GCA_050747825.1. Classification (GTDB taxonomy): domain Bacteria; phylum Acidobacteriota; class UBA6911; order RPQK01; family JBOGJG01; genus JBOGJG01. The sequence goes on from JBOGJG010000045.1 coordinate 5,709, forward strand.
GTCGCTCGTTGTCCTCGTAAGTGTGATTTTCCTGGCCCCGGAAGCTTCCGCGCACGTAGAAGGGCCGACGGTACACCGTGTGGGCTTCCGCGCGCAGGTGAGCGATCATCTGGTGAGCGGTCCGCGTGCGGCGCTCGTGGCGCAGCATATCAAGGTCCACAGGCCCCACCACGATCTTCTCGCCATCTCCGGGTGTGGCTTGCGCCACAATCCGCCCATCGTAGTCAACGATCATGCTCCCTCCGGGCCAGGAGAAAGGGGGATAATGCTCCAGGGATGCCGCCTGGTTGGCGGCCACCACATAAGCCAGGTTCTCCAGGGCCCGGCAGCGGTTAACGACTGTCCACCAGTCGTTGGGCGCCGTCGCGCCAAACGGGTCCATATAGGCGGATACGCGCACCAGGATCTCCGCGCCGCTGGCCGCGAGCTGGCGCAATACCTCCGGAAACAGCCAGTCATAACATAGAGCCGTTCCGATGCGCCCGATCGGGGTATCGGCCACGGGAAACAGCTCTTCCTCATACCCTTCAATGTCGTGGGGGCTGGTATGCACTTCCCAGGGAATCCACGGGTAGACCTTCCGATATTTCAGCAGGATCCCCGCCGGGCCAATCAGGCAAGTCGTATTAAAGAGCGCGTTCTTGTATTTCGGATCGATCTCCAGCATGGAACCGGTTTGGATGTACGCCTCGTGTTCGGCAGCCTTGGCCTGGAGCTTCGCGGTGTGCTCGTTAGGAACTTCCACCCCGAGCTTATCCCGCAACTCTTTAAGCGTCGGATAGACAGGGGCCGCATGGCTGAATTCAGGGAAGGCCAGGAGCCGCACCGGCAAAAAAGGCTTATAGCCTGTTACCGCCTGATCGACCAAGTGCAGGATGCGCGTTGTATTCTTTGCCATTTCCCCTCGATTCGAGGGGTTCGGCATGTCCGTCTGAATGGCCGCGGCGTAATACTTCAAGGTGGGCATGCTGGAGAGCTTAGTCGGGCCGCTCGGCTCGCTTAATGTTGAAGCCCTGAGTGAAAAATGCGTCTACCTTTTGGGAAAGCCGGTCCAGGAAGGAGGCTTTCTCGTTCATCTTCAATACCAAGTCAAGTTCGCCTTTATCGAAAAAGCTGCCGCCGCAGCGGGTGCAGATATCGATCTTGACGGCGCCCTGTTCGGCCTCCTCCATGGTGCCGCCACACTTAGGACAGCGCATCCAGTGCGCTTCCTGTTCGGCCTTCAGGCGCTGCACTTCGCGCTCTTTGTTCCGCACTTCGCGCAGGCGGCGCACCAGATCCAGATCTTGTCTGTAGAAATACTCTTCTTCGTCCGGCCTCTCGCTTAACGATCGGAAACCAACAGGTCTTTCTTCTTCTGCCATTTTTAATTCCCTCTATGTTACATGCCTTTCTTTTCTTGTGTTTCGTCCCGGGGATAACTCCCCAACACCTCAAGAAATTCAGTGATTTCCCTCAAATGATTCAGCGCGTTACGGCTGCGCTGTTCCTCGAGATTGGCCAGAAAATCCACATAGAAGAGATACTCCCAGGGGCGGCCGGCGATGGGCCGCGATTCAATCTTGCTCAAGTCAATATCCCGCAAGGCAAAAACGCTGAGAGATTTAAACAGGGCGCCAGGAGCGTTTTTAAAGCTAAACACGATGGATGTTTTATTGGCCGTTTGCGGGGTCTCCAGACTGGCGGAAAGCAGGAAAAAGCGCGTGAAGTTCTCTTTGTTATCTTCGACATCCTCTTCCAGAATTTCGCCTCCATAAAACTCGGCCGCCCTCTTGCCCGCAACAGCGGCATGGTCTCTTAGGTTGTTTTCCATGATCCGCTTTACGCTGCCCGAAGTGTCGTAAGCGCTTTTCTTGGTGAAGTGCGGGTAGCGCTCGAATAGTGTTTCGCACTGATCGAGAGCGACCGGGTGGGATATCACGGTTTTGATCTCTTCCAGTGAAACACCTGGGTGAGCGATTAAGTTATGGCGGATTCGTAGATTCGTTTCAAGAATGATCTTTAGCCCGTAGCGGAGCAACAGGTCATAGTTCTTGTGTATTGAGCCGGCTAATGAGTTCTCGATCGGGATCACACAATAACGGCATTCGGAGTTTGCCGTAAGGCGAAAAACATCCTCAAAATGCTCGCAGCACCGAATGGCGGTCTCCGCGCCCAACAGGCGCACGGCCGCCTCCTCGCTAAATGAGCCGCGCTCGCCCTGGATTGCAACGGCGATCCCCTCGTTCATTCCTCGATTTGGTTCAGGCGGGCGGCTGCGTCAATAAGTTGCGGCGTAATACGGTGCCCATCATGCGGGTCATCAATTGTATGGGTATGCAGCTCTGCTTTCAGCCATTTCTTCATTCGCCCTAAACCCTACTCGAAAACATAACCACTTTCCTGGCGGAGGCACATGGGAATCGAACCCACCAACCACAACTCCCGTTGCGGCCCGACTGGTTTTGAAGACCAGGCCCGTCACCAGACGAGAAGTACCTCCAGTGAGCGGCGATTATAGCATTTCCTATTCCGGCTCCTGTGGATAACCGGTGAACAACTGTGACCCTTTTAGAACCGCTGGCTCGCTCAGCCGAACTTTCCTCCGTGTGCCCTCACATCGACCTTTATATTTCCACAAGCCCTACTTGCCGAAAGCTCATAAAAACCAGTGAATTACTTCAACTCCAACAGTATTAACACCCCCTACTACTTCTACGAAAAACTATATATAAAGACTTAAACCGTCCTAATAGAAGAGGAAAATATTTGTTAGAGACGCTCCCGGCTCGCTATACTCCATCCTTCGAATGAGGATTATTGCAAACCCCAACGCCGGCCACGGTGGCGGGGTGAAAGCATTACGAGATCTTCATACCCTGCTGAGCTCTTCGGATGTAAGGTGTGAAATCATCGAGACACAGTATCCTGGACAGGCCACGGAAATAACACGTGACCTGGTAGATGCGGGGGAACGGAGGTTGATAGTTCTTGGAGGTGACGGGACCATTAGCGAGGTGGTGAATGGGTTGTCTTCGGCTGAAGTTGAACTGGGAATACTCTCAGTAGGCACTGGAAACGACGTAGCCAGAAGTCTTGGACTTCCAATCAATGACTTAAAGCGCGGCTTGAAGGTGATCTCGGCAGGGGAAACGAGAACCATGGATGTCGGATGGGAACGGGATCGCCGCTTTGTTTCAGTCCTGGGCTTTGGTTTCCCGGCCACTGTCGCTGCCGAGACTAACAGGATGAAGCGTCTGAAGGGTTCTCCAGCTTTTTTTATCGCAGTTTATAAAGCACTCTATCGAATGAAACCGCTTTCGGCCCGTATCATACTGGACGATCAGACTCTTGACCTGCAGTGCACCTCTGTATTAATTCAGAACACCCCGTATACAGGTGGTGGTTTGTTGATGGCTCCAGGTGCAAAGGTGGATGACGGCCTCTTTGATGTAGTGGTTGTAGACGCGATTGGAAAATTAGACCTAATGGTTAATTTCCCGAAAGCTTATAGAGGCAAACACCTGAAGCACCCAAGCTTTAGGGTTTATCGCTCAAGCTCGGTCAGGATTGAATCGCCCCACCCGGAAGACAAGATGTTTGATGGAGATATCTACGGAAGAACGCCGCTGGAGGCCAGGGTTTTAGCGGGTAAGCTCAAAGTTATCGCCCCAAAGGAAAGATGAGCGGGATTTCTCAATTTCTGCAGCATAAAAACGTACTGGTAACCGGGGCCACAGGTTTCCTGGGGCAGGCGCTCGTGGAGAAGATTCTGTGGATTGCCCCGGACGTAAACCGGATCTATGTCCTGATACGACCAAAGAAACAACTGGGCGGGCGAATCCAGACCGCGGCAGAAAGAATCGAACGAGAACTGTTTCAATCGAATGTCTTTGACCGGTTGCGCAGCCGCCACGGGGAAGCATTTAATGAATTTCTCAATCAAAAACTGGAGGCGGTTTCCGGAGACATTTCTCACGACCAACTAGGCCTGGAGCCAGAATTACTAGTGGAATTACGCAGCAAAACTAATATTGTGATCAACAGCGCAGCCGTTGTTTCTTTCGATGCCCCACTGGATGAAGCGCTCAGCCTGAATATCCTGGGGGCTAAGCGGGTTGCGGAGTTCACCAGGGCCTGCAAACACGCCGTACTGGTCCACGTATCAACGGCCTATGTCAGTGGCGCCACTGAAGGGTTAATCCCTGAAACCAATTATCATGCAGCCCAGGACGCAAGCGGCCCCATTTTCCCGCCGGGCCAATTTACGGACCCCCAAAAAGACATTGAACATATCAAAAGCCTGATAGCCAGAGTGCTGGAGGCGGCCGAAGACCCCGCCATTGATAGAGAATTCAAAGAGCTTCTCATTAAGCGCTTCCGGAAGTCTGGCGGCCGCAAGTCCCGCCGCCGGGAAAAAATCGACAATATCCGGAAAAAATGGATCAACACCAAACTCAGTAAAGAAGGGATGATGTGGGCCCGGCAGCGCGGCTGGAACGACACTTATACATACACAAAAGCAATTGGCGAGCAGGTCGTCTTGCGGGCCCGGGGAGATACTCCAACCATCATCGTAAGGCCTTCCGTAATAGAAAGCAGCCTGTCAGAACCCAACCCGGGATGGTTGGACGGCCTACGGATGGCCGACCCCCTTATTGTTGCCATCGGAAAGGGCCGGCTGAAGTCACTTCCACTCGATCCCGATGTTGTTCTGGACCTTGTCCCGGTGGATATGGTCGTAAATGTCCTTCTAGCAGGTATCCCCAGGACTACTGAGCGCGGAAGTCTGAAGGTTTATCAGATTGCCACCGGCTTCTGCAACCCGATCACTCTTGGAGAGTTGCACGATTACATTTACCAGTATTTCAAGAACAACCCGATGCTGGACAAGAGCGGAAACCCGATTCGAGTCAAACCCCTGAAATTTCCAAATCCTATAACCTTTCGGCTGCAGCACCAGTTGAAGGCCGTGCCCCTGGGTACTGCTGAGCGGGCGCTGGCGAGACTCCCCAATTTCGAAGCCGGTCAAAAGTTTAAGAGGAAGCTCTCGGCCAGCAAGGCAGCGAACGAAAAACTGTACTATTACGGCGAGATTTATGGACCCTATTTGAATTTGAGCTGCCGCTTCGAGGTTGAGAATAGTCTCCAGCTTTACAAATCACTATCCGAAAGCGAAAAGAAACTCCTCAACTTCGATGTCAGTTGTTTAAACTGGCGCCATTACATCCAAAACATCCACATACCAGGCGTCAAAAAGCACATTCTAAAAGTCGAGGGACAGGGAACCCTTGAAATCGACGAATCGGCTTTCGATACTCCCGCCGTTTCGACCATAAACGATCTGTTGGCGCAGACCGCCGCCCGCTTCGCCGGCAAAACGGCGCTTCAGATCCAAAGGAACAGGCAATGGGAGCGGATCTCATTTTCCGAATTGAAAGAGGCGTCCGCCGAAATTGGCGGGCGGCTGCGCCGGATGGGCTTTCAAAAAGGAGACCGAGCCGTTCTCTATTCAGAGAACCAGCCGGAGTGGGGCGTGGCTTATCTGGCGCTGGCCTCCATCGGCGTCATAGTGGTGCCACTGGACTCCCAAACCTGGCAAAGGGAAGTCTGGTCCGTGGCGCGCTTCACGGAGGCTAAAGCCATTTTGGCGTCTGAGATGTCATTCAAGCGATTTGGAGCAGCCGAACTCCAAGCGAATAGAGCTTCCCAAGAGCCGCTCTGGCTGTTGAACGTCAATCAGCAATGCGCCCCATTTTCAGGCGAGGAACGGGAAATCAGTGAGTATAAAGATACCCCCCCGGTCGAAGTCTTGCCCGACGATCTCACGTCCATCATTTTCACTACCGGCACGAGCGTAGACCCGAAAGGCGCCCTGCACACACACCGCAACTTTCTATCCAACCTTTTTGGCGTTAACCGCTATCTTCCCATTAGGGAAACCGACAACCTACTATCCGTCCTACCGCTCTATCATGTGCTGGAGTTCACTTGTGGATTTCTGATGGCCCTCTATGGCGGCGCCACGATCACCTATCTCCGCTCCCTTAAACCCCGGGTAATCCTGGAAACGATGCGGGAAACAGGAACAACCTGCATGCTCGGTGTACCCACGCTCTACGCGCTGATCCGTGAGGACATTGAGCGCCGGATACTGAAGGCCTCAAAATCAACTTTCAAGTCGAACATAATGGAAACCTCCAAGCAACTCAGCCGTTCTGTGGAACGCGCCTTCGGGAGAAATATCGGCCGGCAACTCTTTGCCCGGGTTCACCAGGAGTTCGGCGGGAAGATCCGTATCTTCGTAAGCGGGGGGTCAGCATTGGGCCAGGAACTGTACGAGGACTTCAAAGCGATCGGGATGCCCATTTACGAGGGTTATGGATTGACGGAGACGGCCCCGGTTCTCACAGTCAACCCGCTGAACAGAAGCCGCCGGGGTTCGGCCGGCAAACCCCTCCCCGGGGTCGAGCTTCAGATCTTCCGTCCCGACAAGGACGGCGTTGGCGAAATCATAGTCAAGACACCGAGCCTGATGGCCGGCTACTACAACAACACCCAAGCCACGGCGCAGGCTATTCAGAACGGCTGGTTTCATACCGGGGACCTGGGCTGGGTGGATACTCAGGGCTACCTGTACATCACCGGCCGAATCAAAGACGTCATTGTCACGGGTGCTGGTAAAAACGTCTATCCGTCCGATCTCGAAGCGATCTATCGAAGCATTCCGTTAATTGAGGAAATTTGCGTTCTGGGAATCAGAAATGGTCTGACCGAAGACATCCATGCAGCCATCGTGCCCCAGGGGCGGGAACTCGGCGGAGCGCCGGGAGAAGAAGTCAGGCGGGCCATCCAGAAAGAGATTCAGAAGTTGGCGTCTGAATTACCCAGCTACCAGCGCTTGCAGTACATCCATATCTGGCCTGGACCGCTACCTCGCACACCGGAAGACAAGCTGGACCGACCGACCATCCACCTGCTCATCCACCAGTTGCGGCCCGCCGCCGGCCCCGAGGTCGAGCGGGGCGGCAAGGGAGTGAGTCGTGAGCGCGCCTTATTAAACGAACTGAGCAGGCTCTCGAGGGTTCCAGCCGCCGAGATTACAGAGGAGAGCCACCTCTATTCAGATTTGGGACTGGACTCTCTTATGGCCATCGAGCTGCTCCTGTTTATCGAACATGAATTCGCCATCGACGTTCCTGATGCCAAAGCCAACAGCGTCCAGACCGTCGGAGACGTACTGCGAGAGATCCAGCCCCGGAAGCCCCCCATAAAACCAGCCGGCAAACCGAAAAAACCGCTGGCCAGATCGGTGCTCCCCTACTCCGATCGACCTATAATCGACCGAATGCTACTGGACTGTTCCTTGACCGGAATGAAGGGCCTGTTTAAGAGGTATTTCAGCCTCGAATTGGCGAATCCGGAAACGATTCCCAAGGACAAACCTTTTATTCTGGCGGCCAATCACTCCAGCCATCTCGATACGGGCGCAGTCATTTCGGCGCTGGGGGCCGCGCAAGGGTTGGAGAGCGCCCGAAAGCTGCACCCATTAGGGGCCCGTGACTATTTTTTCGATACGCCAATCAAGCGCTGGTTCTTCAGCACGTTTCTGAACGTTGTGCCGATCGAAAGGGAGGAGGCCTCATTGGCCGGATTGCGAATGGTGAAAGGCATCCTGTCCGGAGGCGAACCAGTCCTCATTTTCCCTGAGGGGACGCGCTCCCGGACAGGCCTGCTCCAGACGTTCCAGCCCGGATTGGGCTTGATTGCCTGGGAACTGAAGGTGCCCATCATTCCAGTTTATATCGAGGGTGCCTTCGAAGCCATGCCGGTCGGGAGATCAGTACCCCGGCGGAAGAAAATCAGGGTTGTCTTCGGCCCCCCTGTGACAATGGACAGCTATCAATCACCCGGCGCGACAAGCCCACGCGATGGGCTATATCGCCGCATTGCAGCCGACGTCCGGCACTCAATTGAAGTACTCGGGACAAGCGCCAAGCGAAATGGGTAGAGCCGCTGCCTTTTTCGACGTGGACAACACCATCGCCCGAGGCAACATCGTTAGCTACTATGTTTACATCCGCACCTATGGAATGGCCGGAATCCGGAAGAAGCTCTGGTGGGCAGCTTTCATGTGGCGAGTCCCTGTGTATTACTTCCTGGATAAGATCAGTCGCCGCCTCTTTAGCCTGCTTTTCTACCGGAATTATCGAAATGTTAAGCCCCAGACCTTGGATGCGCGGGCCGAAGCCTACTTTGAGGAATTCTGGAGGGCTCGAGTTTATCCGCAGGCGGCCGCGCGGATAAAGCAACACCAGAGCCAGGGCCACCAGGTGGTTCTGGTGACCGGCTCGCTGCTGTCCATCGTGGAACCGCTGGCTGCCTATCTCGGGGGCTGCCGCCTGATCGGCTGCCGGCTCTGCGATGAGCGCGGCTCATTTACGGGCAAGCTGGAAGGGGGGCCTCTCACCGGGCACAGGAAGGCGCAGGCCATTCAGGAATTTGCCCACCGCGAGGGAATCGATTTGGGCCGCAGCTATGCCTATGCCGACAGCTATGACGACATTGAGATGCTGAGCAGCGTGGGCACCGCCGGAGTGGTGAATCCAGGTTATCGGCTGAAGAAGAAGGCCAGACAGAAAGGCTGGGAAATCCTGCAGTGGGAAGTCGGAGGTGCTGAATGCTAGCTGTTCAGTACGTCAAGAGCGTCCCTCGCTATCTGACGGCGCGCTTTCTGGGACCTTCCGCGGGCTGGATCTACACCTCACCTCTGGGCTGCATTCGCCTGGCGGAAGTGGCGCCGCCTCCGCTGCCCGCGGAAGACTGGTGCCGCATTCAGCCCACCTTAAGCGGCATCTGCGGATCGGATCTGGCGACCATCACCGCCAGGGGAAGTGCCTATTTCTCTCCTTTCACGTCGCACCCTTTTGTCCTGGGGCATGAGGTGGTCGGAACGGTTCTGGAAGTGGGCCAGGGCGTTACGAACTTGCATGCGGGTGACCGGGTGGTCCTGGAGCCGCCGCTTCACTGCGAGGTCCGCGGAATTGAAAAGCTATGCCGGCAATGCCGGGACGGAAACACGGCCCGATGCGAGAACATCACCAGGGGTAAGATCGCGGCAGGCATCCAGACCGGGTTCTGTCGCGATACAGGCGGCGGCTGGAGCAGTGACTTTGTGGCTCACTATAAACAGTTGCACGTTCTGCCCGAAAACCTTTCTGACCGGGAAGCGGTCCTGATTGAGCCTTTTAGCTGCTCTTTAAAGGCTGCTTTGGAGGCGCCTCTGGACAGCGCATCCAGGGCCATCGTATTGGGATGCGGCACCGTGGGAGCCCTCCTTATTGCCGCTATTCGGGGATTGGGATCAAGCTGCCGAATTATTGCTGTTGCCAAATACCCCCATCAGCGAGAGATAGCCCATGAACTGGGCGCCGACGTAGTTCTGGAGTCAGCGGATCTCTACGAGAGTGTGAGAAGAGAGTTGGGAGCGACCTCATATCAGCCGGAATTGGGGCGCCCGGTTTTCACGGGGGGCGCCGACATCTGTTTCGACTGCGTCGGATCCGATCGCACGATCGACGACGCCCTGCGCTTTACGCGGGGCGGCGGCACCATCATGCTGGTGGGTATGCCTGCAGTCCCGAAAAGCGTGGACTGGACGGCCATCTGGCACAAGGAGCTGACGATCAAAGGCAGCTATACCAGCGGATCGCCCACCTTTCAGCGGGCCATCCGGATGGTGGCTGGAATGAACGGCAGGCTCAGCAGGATCGTGGGTGCCATTTTTCCACTGGTGCGGTATAAAGAAGCCATCAAGAGCGCTCTGGACACCGGGAGATCGGGCGTGATGAAAACGGCTTTACGGATCGATGTGTAGTGCCCGGATTCCGCTGCCCGGGGCCCTCTCCGGGTACCGGGTGCCCCTTGGGCGGGCTGCCCGCGGCTCCAGTGGTCGGCCACTGAGCAGACTTTAACGCTATGAAGTACCTGACCTACTCCGGAAACAATCTGATCAATGCCGATCTGCCGGACAGCGCCACGCTGTTCTATCCGCCGGCTTCGATCCCCGGTATTCCCAAGCGCGCCATCCCCGAGGCGGTAGAGAAGGCGTTTGCCAATCCCCTGGGAATGGCTCCCTTGCAGGTACTGGTGAGCGCGCAGTCCAAAGTGCTGATTGCATTCGACGACAATTGCCAGCCCTTCCCCATGATGAGCAAGCCGGATATCCGTCAAATTGTGATCGAGGCTCTTCTGCCTCTTCTCTATGCCAGCGGCGTCGAAAAGCGCAACATCCAGTTGATGTGCGCGGTAGCGCTCCACCGCAAGATGAAGCATCACGAGTTGGCTTATATGCTCGGCCAGAAAATCATGAGCGAGTTTTATCCGGAACAGTTGAGGAACTTCGACGCCGAAGACCGTGACGACATCGTCCTGGTGGGAGAGACCGAAGAAGGGGAACTTGTCGAAACCGCCCAGGCCGTTGCAGAGAGCGATCTGGTCATTTATGTGGATGCCATCCAGATTCCTCTCAATGGCGGGCACAAGTCAGTGGCGGTCGGGTTCGGGACCTACCGGAGCATTGCCCCGCACCACTCCCCCCAAATGACAGCGGACAATCCTAACGTGATGCAGCCCCACAATTCGAACATGCACAATTGCATCGAAAGAATGAGCCGGCTCCTCCAGAAGCATACCCGGATCATGGTGCTGGAAGCGCCGATGAACGGGTCAACCTATCCCGCCCATTTAAGCTTTCTCAGCAAGCCGGCAGAGCGCTGTAATGTGCTGGAGAAGGGATTAAAAGTCCTGACCGCTCCATCGATGGGCCTTCTTCCTGAAGAGCTGAGATATCGGATATTTAAAGGCATCCGAACCCAGTATCAGCCGCTGGAGATCAACGCGGGCGCCATCGATGACGTGCACCGGCAAACTCTGCGGGCGCTGCAGCCCCAACTGGTAGTGGACGCGCCCGGGCAGTACGACACGCTCGTATTCGGCTTGCCTGATCTGAGCCCTTATTCGGTAGGGGCGAGGATTAATCCCGTCCTGGTGGTCAGCGACGTGCTGGGCTATGTCTGCAACTGGTTTTATAACCGGCCCTTCTTGAAGAAGGGAGGGGTGGCGATTATCCTCAACCCCGTTTACGAGAGGTTTCATCCTGAATACCATGCCGCCTATCAGAAATTCTGGGATGAGGTTTTGCCCGAGACGACGGAACCGTTCGAAATGCAGGAGCGCTTTCAGGAGAAGTTTGCGTACGACCCTCACCTGATCGATTGCTATCGAAACCGCTTTGCGCATCATGGATTCCACCCTTTTACAGTCTGGTACTGGGCGACTTACCCGCTGAAATATTTGTCGCGGGTGATTCTGGTGGGTCCGGAAAACGACCGGAGCGCCAAGAGACTCGGCGTGTCGTGGTCTCCCAGCCTGGGACACGCACTGGGCTGGGCCCGGGAGATTACGGGCGGCGAGGAAGTGGTTGCCTTGACCATCCCGCCTTTTATGTACTTGAGGGTTCCCTGAGGTACTCCGGATGGAGATTGCCGCCGCTGAGCACCAACACGGTCTTTTCGAGCGGAACCTTGCCTTCGAGCACCGCCGCCATAGGCACGGCGCCGGAAGGTTCAACTACCAGCTTCTCTTCATAAAAATGGTGGCGGACAGCTTGCAGAATCGTTTCCTCGCCAACGGTGACCACGTGATCCACATAGGCCTGAATCAGCGGAAATGTAAGGCTGCCCGGCTTCGTGGCCGTCAATCCGTCGGCCATCGTTTCGGCACGATCAATGCTGACTGGTCTGCCGGCCTGAAAGGACAGATACGCAGCATTCGATCCCGCAGGCTGGACCCCCCAGACCTGAATGGACTTCGAGGCGAGCTTGGCCGCAAGGGCAATGCCTGCAATCAGCCCTCCCCCGCTGACCGGGACCACGAGATGTGAGGCGCCGGGAAATTGGCTGAAGATTTCCAGGGCGGCTGTCGCATTCCCGTAAACTGCGTCCGGATGATCATAGGGGTAAATGACGGTGCGGCCCTCGCCTCGCTCAATTTCGGCTACCTTTTGATCCCGCGCCTCGAATCGGTCTTCGCAGGGCACCACTTCTGCACCCCAGGCTTTAGTGCGCTCGACTTTCAGCGGATGGGCCGACTTCATCATCACGATCTTGGCGGAGAGGCCGAGCTGTTTTGCGGCATAAGCCGCGGCTTGAGCAAAATTGCCGGAACTGGACGTAACCAGCCCCTGCCGCCGCCGCTCTTCCGAAAGCAGCAGGATCTGATTGAAAGCCGCCCGCACCTTAAAAGAGCCGGTTACCTGCAGGCTCTCGGCTTTGAGGTGCAGCTCGGAGTGGAAGGAAGATTGGAGAAGGGGAGTCTCACGGATAAAGGCTTTCAGGCGCGCCTGGGCTTCTAAGATATTCTGCTTGTTCGCCTGAAACTTATTGCCCTCCATTAAATCTAATGTACACGAAAGGATGAATTAGATGTCTCCCCAAAAGAGTCTTCTGGCTATTGGTCTGGTGGCGATCGGCATTTTGCTGGGTTTCGCGCTTCGGGGCACCACTGGTGCAACTGATCCCGAGGCGCTTGGGCAGCCCTTTATTCTTGTACCGGATGAGGGGGTGCCGGCCGGAGATCTTCGGGCTGGCGAGGTCGAAGCAGCAGAGCCTGATTTCGAGCCTGCCCCGCAGAAGGCGGCACCGCAGGTGAGCCGGCGGGATACTGCCCCGGCTGCCTCAAGGACACCCCATGTGAGCAATCCTTTGCGCCCGACCTACAGCACTCGATCTGAGGCGCCGGCCACGGAGACAGCCTATCCGGATTATTCCAACTCGGATTACTCCAGCCCGGACTCTTCGAGCGGCGATTCCTACGGCGGATCGACGAGCGCCGATACAGGCGAAGGGGCACAAGTGCCACCGGCACGAGTGCCCTCGGCGCCGCGGCCTCCCTGGGCAAGCGATTCCAGTTCCGGCGACTCCTCCGGGGCCTCTTATGGGGGGCAATCGGGGACTTACACTGCTCCGGCTACGGCCCCGGCGCGAGTGCCCTCGGCGCCCCGGGTGCAGACGGCTGAGCTCCCGGAAGGGACGGTCCTTGAAATCAGGCTGGGGGATTTAATCAGCACCCAGACCAATCAGCCGGGAGACCCCTTTGAGGCGACCTTGGACCGGGAGCTGACTGTAAACGGACGGGTCGTGGCTCCAAGAGGGAGTCGCATCCTCGGCGAACTCGTCGATGTGGAGGACGCAGGCCAAGTGAAAGGCCGCGCCCGGATGGCCCTGGCCCTCAACCGGTTGCAGGTCGGCGATGAGACCTACGCGATCAGGACGAACACGATTCGATTCGAAGCCAAGAGCACGAAAGAGCGCGATGCCAAGGTCATTGGCGGGGTCGCAGGCTTGGGCGCCCTCCTGGGTGGATTGGCCGGCGGCAAGAAGGGGGCTGCGGTCGGAGCCACAATCGGCGGCGCCACCGGAACGGCTACTGTCCTGGCGACTGAAGGCGACGCAGTTGAGTTCAAGCCCGAGCACAAATTCAGCTTCCGGCTGGAGGAAGACATTCAGGTGCAGGTGCACTGAGCCCGATTCGCGTGATTCGTTGGCTCAGACAGACACTAACATCGTTTGATTCACCCCCAGAGTTTCTCTAGAATACCTATTTTCTAGATCCCGCCATCCACGGAGAGGTGCTGGAGTGGACGAACAGGGCTGCCTGCTAAGCAGTTGTCCCGGGTAACCGGGACCGGGGGTTCGAATCCCCCCCTCTCCGCCACGGTTTTTTAATACGCCAGCGTCAGGGTCCTTGCGATGATTGGCCGGGTCGGCCGCGCATGGAGGGGGTTTGGCCACGGCGAGGCGTAAGGCGTTGGAATTCCTGCCACTGGTCGTCTGATAGTACCTCTCGCAGTCCCCGATCCGCTTTAGCCCGGATGTCCTGTATGCGCGGGCTCATATCGCGGCGCAGATCCCGCAGGTCCTCCCGCAGATGATCAAGGATTATCCTGACCTCCGCCTCCTGATCGTTGCTCAGGTCGAGCCGATTGAAGAGCCGCTGCAGTCCCCTTTCGGGAAACTGGGCGATTTGAGGCCGGGGCGCGCGCCAGCGGAAGTGCAAAGTGGTGGCCAGACTGCCGGCCAGGGTTCCCAGCAGGAATATCGCTACCACCGACAACCACACGCGCCAGCGCTGACTAAGGTTCGCCATTGGTTTCTGCGCCGCCGTAAAGGGTCATGATTATCTGATTGTCCGTAATCTGTTCCAGCTCCGGATCCTGCGCGAGCACTTGCTCCGCTGAGAACAGGCCGGAAGCGTCTTCCGCTGCCCAACTGGGCGGGCCGGCACCATTAACCAGAGCGTTCAGTCCGCCCAAAGTCGCTACAACAAGCAGGAGGAACGTCAGCAGCCCGGGAGCTCTCTGCCACAGCTCTTCAAATCCGGGAAAGGAAACCGGCGCCTCTCGACTCGTCCCAACGGATGCCATGACTCGCGTTTTAAAAAAGGGATCAGGCTCGAATTGCTCAGCAGCCCTCGCCAGCAACAAGGCTTGAGAAGTCTGTGCTGCATCGAAGGCCCTGCGGCAGGAAGGGCACCCCCCGATATGCCCTCGGGCTTCAGTCAGCTCGGCCGGCGTCAGTTCAGCGAGACCCTTCCCGCCGAGCAGGTGATGAATGTGAGTTTGCCTCATTTGCGGATTTCCTTTGGAGCCATTAAAGCCTGGACCTCCTTCCGGAGTTTTTTACGCGCCCGGAAGGCTCTGACCTTGATCCTGGATACGGACCAGCCTGTCTGATCAGCTATCTCACGCGAACTCATCCCCTCACCGTCCAGGAGAAGAAGAATCAACCGATCTTCGGGTTCCAACAAAGCCAGGACCTTTTCGGCCAGATCGGAAACGATGACATCACGCTCAGGGTTGGGAGCAGGCCCGGACTGGAGGAGGGCGGCCGACTCTGCGCTCTGGTTCTCCAGCCACTGCACTTCCTTCGAAGTCAACCCGGCCGCCGGGGTTTCGGGCCGCCGGCTGCTGCGGATCAAATTGAGACAGACGTTGTGAGCCACTCGAGTCAACCACCCTTCGAAAGAACCTTCGCTGCGGTATTTTGGAAGCTGAGAAAACACGCGAATAAATGTTTCTTGAGCGGCATCCTGGACCTGCTCCGGATCGCGAAAGAAGCGGCTGGCCACCCGGAACACACGGCGGCTGTAACGCTCAACAATTTGTTCGAAGGCATGCTCATCCCCCTTAATGCTGAGTCTGACCAGTTTCTGATCCGGAATTCCGGCACCCGATTTTCGCAGCGCAAAACCTGAAACTTACTGGCCGGGATGCCTCAGGCGCCGCTCCTCTTTGATCCCTTCGAGCTTCGCAAGCTGTTCCGGAGTGAGGACTGAGAGCATCTCCTGACGCATGTTGAAGTGTTGGCCCATAAGCTCAGCCTCCAGGTGTGCCAACTGAGTCAGCCTTTCGGAGGCGAGAGCCTGGTCGAAGCTTCCCTCTGCGAAGGACTGCCGCAGCTCACGGTGCCCGGTCCTGATTTCCTGGCGCAAAGGGGCGCCCTGCTCCCTGTATGCAGCCGCAATCTGCCGGATCTGCTCTTTCTGGGCGTCGGTAAGCTCAAGCGCCCGAAAGATCCCCATAAAGCCGCGTTGCATGCCGAAGCCGCCATGGCCTGCAGCGTGAAACCCTGGCGATGGACCAGCGCGACCGGGTCCTTTGCGGGGCTGCGCGAAGGTCGCCGGGAGGCTCAAGGCAACCCCCAGGACTAGGATTGAACCGCCTGCTAACAGCCTGTTCGATAATTTCATTCTAATTCTCCTATCTGTTTGAGGTTAATCGCTTTTCACATTATTTGCCAATGCTAACTTAGAAGACACCGCAGGCGGGCCGGCGGTTACAAGTATTTTTGAAAAGAATCCACCTGGAATAGAATGGAAGGCAAGGAAGTACTAAACACTTAACCCCAAAGTCACAAGGAGAATTCAATATGTGTGACTATTCGTTGGAAGGCTATCAGAACCGCAAAGCAGTCGAAGGAGAGGCCCTGATCTCCCGTCGATTCCACACGGGAACGCAGGGATTTACCGCCCCCGATTCTCCCCATAGGGCGGTTTGCGTGACGGAAGGAACCAAGCTTTTGGTCCGGGACATTCCTGACGAGCTGCAGAAAACGCTAAGCGTCGGGCCGGAGGCAATGGCCACCTTTACCTACCTGGAACGAAGCCCCAGCCGCTGGTGGTCGTGGGCTTTTCTGAGCCCAGTCCGATACCATCGCGACGGACTGGTGTTCTCCAGCGGCAAGGAAATCCTGATCAACAACCTGCCCGAAGGATTGAGGGCCGATGTTCTTTCTCAGGCAGTCGCAGCCGAGCCGGTAGTCCGGCCCGAAGGGATCGAATCGAATTCCCCATCTTTTCCCGGAAGGGACGGCGCATCGCTCCCTACGGCTACTCACCGGCTACGCCGATAGGTTTTTCCTGTTTCCTCTTCTATGGTTTTGGTGTAGATTTTTGGAAACATCAAACGCGGGCATCAATCCGCAGGAGGAAGGGTTACTATGATTCATTTCACCGGAAGCAAACGTATCGTTATCGCTGGGCTTATGCTCGCCGCCGCGGGAGCTTTTGCCTCCCTGCCGGCTCAGCAGCCTGAGTGGTCCTTCACAATCTCAAGTACTGGGGCGCTCCAAGGAACGAAGGCTTTGTCCTGATGCCTAACGAAGTGGAAGCCTACCGCGCCGGCGATAAGCCTTTCGAGTTCAAGGGCACGAACGGTTTCATGATCACGCTGGACATGACCTCCAGGGATCTGAAGCAATGAAAGCCCGGCAGATTCAGAAGTGAAGGCTGCAATCGACACTGACGTCACCGTCCGCATAGTCTCATGCGATGCCAAGGTGATCGGCTCGCTGGTAGGCGGATGTCGTGTGACCATCCGCCACCAGGTGAGCGGCGAAGTGTTGGCCCGCGGACTGCACCTGGGCGGCTCGGGAGACACCGAGGCAATCATGAATCAGCCGCACAGGCGTGGGGCGCTCATCTATGGGACGGAAGGAACGGCCGCTTTCAGGACGACGCTGCCCCTGAACGAACCGACGCCGGTTGAAATAACGGTCGAGGGACCGCTGGCCTACCCGCAGGCGCTGCAAAGAGCGTCCAAGACCACCTGGCTCCTCCCAGGCCGGGACATCGCGGGCGAAGGGCTTCTGCTGCAGTTGCACGGCTTCATCGTGGATATAATGACGCCGGAAAGCGTGGATGTGTTCCACTCCAGCCAGGCGGTTCATCTGCAAGCGGGGGTGCGGCTGCTTTGAGGCTGCCCCATTGAGCCCGGCGGGCTCTGGGACGCAAATAAGCTCTCAGTCAAAGCGGTTGTCACTCACAACGGGCGCTCCATCGAGGAACTGGACCTGAAGTACGCCGGGCGCACGAATGTTTTCGAGGCGCGGTTCAGGATACCGGAGGTCAAGAGGGATTATGAGGTCTTGACGGTTGCCGTGACTGCCGCCCAGGCCGAGGTGGTGAATTTCGGCTTCCATGAGCGGACGTTCAAGCTGACGCCGGGTGGGGCCGCTCCCTAACGG
>JBOGJG010000046.1:0-5195 GCA_050747825.1 Acidobacteriota bacterium
GGACGAAAGACTGCCCGATCGCGGGGTCCGCGGCATACAGGTGCGCGGCCAGATGGCGCTCGTAAATGCGCCGGATCTGATGGGCTAGAAAAGCAGAACCGCAGCGGTCATTGTACACGCCAGCGATGCGCAGCAGCACGTAAGGGATCCGGCCGTGGTGCTCGCGGATCGCCTCCTCTGCCTTCAGTTTCGATTGCGGGTAAGGCCAGTTGGCTTCCAGCGGAGCATCTTCGGCGATCGGCAGTCCCGGACGGGTCGGCGCGTGGACCAGCATGGTGCTGGCATACACGAACTGCTCGACGTCGAAGCCTTGCAACGCCCTGAGCAACCGCCGCGTACCGTCCACGTTGACGGTATCGTACAGCGGATTGGGTTCCCCCGAGAGATCGAAATACGCTGCCAGATGCAGCACCGAAGCGATGCGACTGCCATGCTGCTGTTTGATCTCTGCGAGTCCCAGCCGCACGCTTTCATCGGAAGTCAGATCGACGGCGACGCATTCGTGAGAAGAGTCTTTGCAATCACGGTCTACCCCGACAACGCGAAAGCGCCCCTCGAGTGCTTGACACACCGCAGAGCCAATCGCGCCCTCACTGCCGGTGACGACGATGACGCCAGGCTTACGGTCCCTCATGCACGTACACACACGGCGCAGCCGCATGCCGCCAGTGGTTGCCCAGGCGGGCCTGAAACGCTCGCGTCGGAACAAACTTCAGCGCGCTCAGCATGAGAAATAATTGTAATAGAAGATTAAGTAAATCACCCCATGCCTCCGGTTGTACAATCCCTATGCCAAGCCCCGGGACGCGAGTGATGAGTATTAGCGATCAATCAGTTATCCACCTATTAACGCCGTTGCACCCTGGTACGGTATTGCAACCCTTACCGTCTCAACCGGAAAGAGTTACCGATTTCGGCCCCCTATGGCACACCTGTATCTCCTCCCTCGAAACCACCTAACTCCCTGACCGGGCGCGTTTATATTGTGACACGCCAAGCCGGGCATGAAGAATGCTCATCAGCCCAGTCATGGCTCACGCAACAACTAAGATCGCGGCTACGGCGCATGCTAACTATCCCCCATTTGCCCGCCCTGGGGTGCCCCCCTCCCCTAACTGGCATCACGGGCGGGATTCTTTTTGACTTGGCGGTGGGGTTGGCGAAGTGGTGTAGAGCCGGGTGCGAATCAGGCAGCTTGATTGAAGGACCCTGAGCTCTATTGTTTATCTTTGATCTCTGTCCAATAAGGAGGAGCGACCATGACTATGCTAAAGGTTGTCGAAATACTGGCGCAGTCCGAGAAGAGCTGGGAGGACGCCGCGCAGCTCGCGGTTCAGGAGGCTGCCAAGACGGTGCGCAACATCAAATCGATCGATCTATGTCAAGGAGATGGAACCAACCGTCGAAAAGGATCGGATCACCTACTACCGGGTCAACGTCAAGATTTCCTTCGCGATAGAGGGACGATAGTTCCGAGGCGGGATCGGAGTGATCCTGGAGACTGTCTCGGCCTTTCTCATCTCCTTCAAGTCGAGATTCTATCTCCCGCCGCCACACCACCCGCTGTCGTCGATATTCTCGGCACAGGTACGAAATCCCATTTCGCCATCTTTACAGGTTTCGATAACTTCTTAATCGTAGAAATCACATATTGATTGTCCATAACTCCTCCGTTCACTAGATCCTGCCCAAGAGCAACAGAATAAGTACCACCAGCAACACCGTACCTAGGATACTGCTCGGGCCGTAGCCCCATCCGCTGCTGTACGGCCAGGACGGGATAGCGCCGATCAAAAGCACGATCAGCACGATTAATAATATGGTTCCTAATGACATCGCTTTCTCCTATCTCATAAATCGTATGTCTACGCTCGGTTTCGGGCGTACTACCGTATCAGGTACACCCTCGCATGAGGAAAATGACCAATAGAATGGGTATGGGCACAGCTAGAAGCCACAACAGGATGTAACCTACCTTGCCTGCTTGCGACTTCAAGGTCGCAGAACGCTCATTTTTGATTCTCATCACACTCTCCTCTACGTTGGTTCCAACCGTCGGTTTGCTCCGCAGCCGCGGCCAGCAGCCGCGGAGCGCAATATCCGGATTTACTATAGGCTCCTGACCCACCCCTCGGCTTCTTCCTGCGCCTTTTCCTTGGTATAGCCATACTTGGTCTGTAACCGACCGATCAACTCCTCACGCTTCCCTTCTATCAGATCCAACTCGTCATCGGTAAGATCACCCCACATTTGCTGCGCCTTACCTCTGACCTGCTTCCAACTTCCCTTAACTTGATCCCAGTTCATATTTTCCTCCTCTATGTCTATTTCGGTTTGTGCTTTAAATCCGCGACGCAGCCGCGGATATCCAAATCGACTTCAAGTACCGTGCCGCTAACGGCATAACGCAATTTACCTTACGGTTTAGTGGGATAGCACGGTCGCTGTGGGGAACGGTGAAGTGGCTCATTGGATGATTGGCAGCAAGAATTTCCGGTTGGTCTTGTAAGTTTTACGCGAGGTGGCGCGCATCGCCATACCTCACGATCCTTGGATTAGGGTGGGTTAGGCGTAGCGCCTAACCCACCTCGCTGACGCGGCCCAGGGTACCATGGCGTGGCACCTGGCAGAGTCCTCAGTAGTAACGCCGCCGTTACCCACCCTCTTTGATTAGCTCCCCGGCGGTAGCGTCGTGCTCCCCCTGTCCGTCGCGCCGAAGGCCTCGCTGATACCCTGCTGACGGTAGAAGTCTACCCACGCGGAGCTCGGCTCCACCGGCCAATTGTCCGAGCTGAAGGTCGGAGCACTCTTGAAGGCATCCTTGTTAATATTCAGAATATAATTGTCCTTCTGCTCATCCCACCGCAATGCCTGCCAGGGCACCGGATGGAGATCGCCACCCACCCCGAGCGCACCGCCAGATGGACACCGCGACGTAGCGTGTAAGATTTACAACGACGCAAGGTAATATTTACACGAATAAACGCAGTGCTTTTTTAACAAGGGGCACCGTTTCTGGATTATTACCAACGCAAACTAACCGCGATTGTTAGCGGGCATAAAATGTGCTGAGTGGCCACATACGATAGTGGCACATACGATAGTAAAACGTCTTGGGCGAGAGCCCTTCACCGATTCGCGAAAGCGGGAGAATCAAATGAATAAGTTAATTTCTATGATATTTGCTGGCCTTGTACTCGCTTCGCTGGCCGGTTGCCCAAGTCAAGGCCCTGCGGAACGAGCTGGGGAGAATGTGGACGAGGCCGTGGAAGAACTGAAGGATGAAGCCGATGACGCGACCGACGCGCGTTGAGATGCACTAACTCGGCTCTGCGGAGGGAATTTTCGGATCTGGTGCAGTCATCAGTATTCACCATTTTCTGAGCAGGCATCTAGCGAACCGAAACCGCCCATGGAGAAAACATCAGCTCCCGTCCCTCCGACCCCGCTGATAAGCGGGATGGAGGCGTACGACGAGGATTTTCGGAACAACTTCCGAGCCACCTTCGGGATTCGCGGCTATAGCTACGACCGCTGTGCACCAGCTTATGAATTCGGTTATGCGATTGCTGTCGACCCACGTTACCACGGCCAGGAGTGGATTACGGTAGAAACCGACGTCCGCCGCGAATGGGAGCTTCGCCATGAAGATGCATGGGAGGAATTCAAAGGCGCGGTGCGTTACGCGTGGGATCGCGTACACGGGATCGATCATCGAACGCAGCTCACGGTTTAGATACCATCTCGGAGGAGCGGGTGGGGGCACCGGGTCGCGGTACGACGGGCCGGTACCTCGGCGATCTCGCCCCTCGCCGATGTCCGATCCGCGTACCCGGACTCAAACGTTCGGCGCAAGGCAAGCCCCCAAACGTAGGCGAAGGCTGGAGCGCGCGCCACAGGTGAGTTGCGTATAGCTCTACCGCGACCCAGCCGCTTCCCGATCCTCGGCTGGGTCGCGCCCCGCCTAAAGATTTTACGCACCTCACACCTCTGTGGCGCGCGCGTTTATTCCTTCCTCGAGATCGAGCACGTGTTGCATCAGGCGCCTTGACCCGCGTCGTGGAGATTGGGTTCGTGTGTGTCCGAGCGGTAAGGACGATCGGTGAATACGCGGATCGGACATCGGCGTTGGGCGATCGTACGTTCGGGAGGCAGATTCTTTTACCCGCCCCGTTGGTTTGCGCCCGCCGAGGGCTCGCCCGCCAGCACTGGCGAAGGACGGGCGCTGAAAAGCCACGAAACCGTTTGCATCCTCAACGCCACGAGACCGATGCGAGCATCGGGATCACGGTCTTTTTTGCGGACCAGGCCCGTACATCATCCATGTACGTGCTCGTCGCACGCGATCACCTTCCCGGGACCCGTCCTCGATGGCCTCTCCGGCGCGTTCCATCGCGTGGTCGATCTGCTCACCGGCACGTTCGGCCGGGCCTTTGGGATCGAGGGCTTCGGCGGCTCGCTCGGCAGGCCCCTCACGGGGATCACAGCCGCCTAGCCCCAAAACCAGCACCATGAAACTAAGGCTCGTTAATGATCGGTTTTTAATGCTCATCTAAGATCTCCAAATGTGGTTCTGAGCGAGCATAGTGTGCCATCCATCGTACGTACGTAGGACTAACTAAAAAGCACCGGCATCGGAAACCACTCTTGCAGTCGGCACCCCCGCCCATCCGAGATTGTGTATAAACCGTGGTATCTAAACCGTGAGTTGCGTTCGATGCTCGAGTCCATGCACGCGATCCCACGCGTAACGCACCGCGCCTTTGAATTCCTCCCACGCGTCTTCATGGCGAAGCTCCCACTCGCGGCGGGCTTCCGTTTCTATCGCCATCCACTCCTGGCCGTGGTAACGTGGGTCGACAGCAATCGCATAACCGAATTCATAGGCTGGTGCACACCGGTCGTAGCTATAGCCGCGAATCCCGAACGTGGTTTGGAAGTTCTTCCGAAAGTCCGCGTCGTACGCTTCCATCCCGCTTATCAGCGGGGCCGGAGGCCCGGGAGTTGGTGTTTTCTTCACGGGCGGTTTCGGTATTGCTATACGCTTGATCAGGAAATGTTGAATACTAATGACTGCAACAGATCCGAAATTTCGCTCCGCAGAGCCGAGTTAGTGCATATCAACGCGCGTCGGTCGCGTCATCGGCTTCATCCTTCATTTCTTCCACGGCCTCGTCCACATTCTCCCCAGCTCG
>JBOGJG010000047.1:0-6635 GCA_050747825.1 Acidobacteriota bacterium
CCGGCGACAGGGTGGTCCGGCCGGGCAGCGCCGAGGACGCGGCGTTCATCATGAAGAACGCGCGCTCGGTGATCATCGTGCCGGGCTACGGCATGGCGGTCGCCCAGGCCCAGCATGCGGTGCGCGATCTGATGGACGAGCTGGTCGAGGAAGGCGTCGACGTCAAGTTCGCGATCCATCCGGTCGCCGGCCGCATGCCCGGCCACATGAACGTGCTGCTGGCCGAAGCGAACGTGCCCTACGACGTCGTGTTCGAGATGGAGGAGGTCAACAACGACTTCCAGAGCGCCGACGTCGCCTACGTGATCGGCGCGAACGACATCACTAACCCGGCGGCCAAGGAAGACCCGTCGTCGCCGATCTACGGCATGCCGGTCCTGGACGTCGACAAGGCCAAGGCGGTGTTCTTCGTCAAGCGGTCGATGGCGCCGGGCTACGCCGGCATCGACAACACCCTGTTCTACAAGGGCAACACCATGATGCTGTTCGGCGACGCCAAGAAGATGACCGAGGAGATCGTCCGCGCCATGGAGTGAGCGGCTTCGTCCCGTTAGCCTGTAGAGCCAAAACCTTTGCCACCGCGCTTCGTGGGGCTCAACGTCTCAACAAGGTCCAGCTCCGCTTTCAGCACTGGCGATATCACGATCTGAGCAATCGGTGTCCCAGGCGTCACGCGGAATTCATCGTGTCCCAGATTGATCAAAATGACTTCGATTTCGCCACGGTAGCTGGCGTCGATCGTGCCCGGGGCATTCAAGACGGTGACGCCATGCTTGGCCGCTAGGCCACTGCGGGGCCGGACCTGTGCCTCCGTTCCCTTCTGCAACTGCAGCGCGATGCCCGTTCGCACGCGGGACCAATCACCAGGA
This sequence comes from Acidobacteriota bacterium, assembly GCA_050747825.1. GTDB lineage: Bacteria > Acidobacteriota > UBA6911 > RPQK01 > JBOGJG01 > JBOGJG01. The sequence goes on from JBOGJG010000047.1 coordinate 870, forward strand.
GCAATCACCAGTTCTTCATCAGCGAGCAAATCCATGCCAGAGTCACCCGCATGTGCATACGACGGTAATCTGGCGCTCCTGGTCATTTTCTTGACCCTGACGCGAACTCGTTGCTGACGCCCGGGATCCTGTGGATCCCGATCTATGTCGCCGACGGATGTGTCGCGCCCCCCCTTTCGCATCACGTGAGACCGTTGAAACCGACTGGGCGGCCTAACAGGGAGGAAGACACGTGCGCATCTTCCGCCTTCTGATAGATTTCCACGTGTTCCTGTTCGGCACAATCGCCCACAATGCCCGCTATGCCCTGAGGCTTTCGAAGCTCGTGAACGCGAAACCCCGCTCGCTTCAACCACGCGATTACGTCATCCAGGACCAAATATTTTGCGCCAGTGCCGCCGTACAAAGATGAGAACGCCGGCCATGACGCACATATGACGTCGCGGAGAGACCTAGCCGCGGCAGCGCTCCGGCAACACAGCGCTATGATGCAGTCTGACAGGACTAGCGGGATATCGCCGTTCCAAACACACACCTTGTTTGCGTCTGGGCGCCCCACTCGGGGCAACAGGACTGCCGGCCCTTGTAACGCCCTCTCGATCTTATCGCTCAGCCTCCCATGCGGCAATGACACGGTACCAGCCTTCAACTCGGTGGTGTGAATGAGCGGCAGCGAGTTGTTCTCAGATCCAATGATCAAGGAATGCATTTGCACACTGCCGCGTACTACACGCACGTCGTACGGTAAGAACGGCACGATGTGAGACACCGCACTACTGCCCTCGTGAGCAGTGAGCGTCACCGTTTCTCCGTTTAACGCTGGTGCGTTACGCCTGGTTATCAGCTTGACCACGCAGCAGCTGGCTACGTGACCCTTAAACGCATATTTCGATATGCGATCGACTATTTCAAAAGCAAATCTAGAAATCAGAATTTCCCTGGCTGTTCTGTCTTTTATGCTCGTTAGGCAAGAGGCCGGAAGCACGGCAATCAACTCGCCGTTGGGATCGAGGTAGTCCAATGCGCCCAGAACGAACGCCATGGCTGTGCTACACCTGACATCGACATCCCCAAATCGCGTGTGAACCGTGCGCGCGCCTCGGCACGAGAATGGCGGGTTAAGGAGGACTAGAGAGACTTGCCCTTTGACAGTCCGAAGCACCTTGCAGTTGCGCCTCGACGCGCAACGCAAAAAGTTGCAGGTCCCCGTGAAGGCATCGGGAATCTGGATCAGTAAGCGCCCGATCGCGTGCCGATCAAGATCCGTCGCAGCAATCTTGCCTTCTGGCCACCTGGTCCTAGCCTGCACTAGCAGGCTGCCGTCACCGGCTGTAAAATCCGCAATGTACCCGTTGAAGCTGGATCGGGCCGCGTCTACGAGTTGTTGAGCGATCGGCGCAGGCGTATATATCACATCATGCTTCATCTTCTCATTCCCGGCATGAAGTCCGATACGAAATAAACATGACAGCGGGCTGAACCGCTGGTGCGATGTACTTTGCGCTTCGGATGATCGTATATAATTTCAACTGTCTCAGGATGGGCAATTGCGTAAAGGATTGCGCCGAGGGCGTGCGGCTTTGTTCCTATGAGCGCGATTTGTAGAATGCTTCCTGCTATTCTTTGGTGTAGATCTTCCAAAACATGAAAGAGGCTGAACGGGCAATTGGCTACTGCATATTCGACATTTCTCCAGGATTCGCTCTGAATTAACGTAACGCGGTTGCCAACGTAAGTGTGAAACGGATATTCAGCTCTAAACCCCGGCACCCCGATGATAGGAAAAATGTTCGCGCCGAGCGGCTGCGTTTGTTCCAGTACGTGAGAGAATCGAACTCCCTCGAACCCCAGCAGCGGAACGAGCACCACGTCCTCCGATCGGGGCGATCCGATTCGTACAAACCCGGGCATGGGTGCGATCCCGTCGATCCTCTCGCTAAGATCAAAGATCTCACCCTCAGTTGGGGTCAAGCTGAATCGATAATCCTCCGGCTCTGTGTAAACGGCAATCACATGATCCTTTTCCTTCAGTGAAACCTTGATGAGCGGTGCCCACACATGGTGACTTAGGCCCGTATAGTCGAGGTAAATCCTGCCAACGTCTAGACTCGACAAGAACGCTCGAAGCTGATCCAACCGGCGAAGTGCTACGCGCGCGAAACCGTCCACGTCCGTCCTGATGTGGCTTCGGTCGTCATCCTCGGATATTTGGACAAAGCGCACGCCTTGGGAGCGCTCCATCCAAGCCGCTGTGTGCTCGCTGCGTTGCTCGAACGTTCCGAACAGGTAGGCCGAGGCTTCCTCGGGGATGAGGTCCTCCGGACCCTCGTAGACAGCAGAGAAAAGCGGATCGCGCCTAGGCCGCACTGTAGAATCCCTCAAAGAGCTGGAGTTGCTCCGGCAACGGCACCTCGTCGGCGCGTTTCTGAGATCGCAGAATATCACGGATCGTCTCGCGCGGCGTTTGTATCAACCCGAGTACCTGCTGCGCCTTTAGCATCATCTTTCGTTTACGTCTGTGGCTAAATTCGAAATAAGGCGCGTACACTGGATGTACAGAATAGTCATATGTTTTTGTATCTGACTCATCGGTCAATTTGCTGCCCGGGGATCTGACAAGTGCCAAATGCATCACTGCCGCTCGGAGGATCTCGTCGACCGTAAGTTCATCAGCTTCTCTTGCGCTCTCGGTCGCTGTTGGATCGAGGTAAAACTGATTGACCTCCGGCGTGTGCCCCTCAGCGTCCGCCGCCATGACTTGAAAGACCCGTCCCAACCCCAGCAGGAGCTTCGTCAGCCGCGCACCTTGAACCGTCAGTCCTTCCAGCTCAGAAAGGTTCTTCTTGCCGACCATCCTCGCAGCGATAGTCTGCGTTTCGGGGTCTACTGGCTCTTCCAGGCAGCCCGATCGTTCGACGTGAATTGCCAAACTCTGATCCACAAGCTCAAGAAAGTACCGAATGTTTCCTGCGGCAAGCAGCGAAAAAACTCTGGCGCCGGCATAGTATTTATGAATACCTCTATGTCCCTTGTTTAAAGTGAATAGCATAGAGTGCTTGTAATTCCCGAATCTCTCCCGCATCTCCTTGCCGCCTGCAATGTGTTCCTGGGCGACCTTTAGCAGGTCCTCGCCTCGTCCTTTGCTCCAAAACTCAATGAAATAGATCTCCAGGGGTGGCAATTCTCTTATGCGCTCACTGAGCCCAACATCCGTGTCGCCAATCCGGCGGAGGATTCGGGTTACGTGCCTCTCCACCCCCAGACGAACCGCCTCGTCCTCCTCCGAAAGGGCAGGCAGGAGCTTCTCCACGGGAAGCGGCGTGCGTCCGGTGGACAGCTGGACCCGCTCCAGCCTTGAATTGCACACTCGCATCGCAAACTCCTGAAAGCGGTCCTCCAGCTTTTCAGAGATAGCGATGCGCACGTAATCCGCCGGGCTAATCAGTTGTTCCTCCGGATTGAGAGTACTCCTCCGCCTCCAACCAAGCTCCTTGACTCCGATTTTAAATGTATATGAATCAGTCGCGTGCTTGATCAGCGTGTTGACAACGGTCTGTTGGTCATCCAAGAGGTTCTCGTACTCGTCGATCATAAAGAAAAACGTCTTGGTTCGAAACTGTGGCAGCTCCGATATTGCATCCATTAGGGCATTCACCGGAGCCTGCTGGAGGGATAGTTTTGGCGGTGCCTCGTCAAGATTGTTGAGGTATGCTTCAAACCGAAGCCTGGCAATTTCAATGGAGTCCGCTAGCTCCCGTTGGCTATCCACCTCTGCGAGATTGAGCGTTACGGCTATTCTCCGGCACGCCTGCTCCGGCAAAGCGGCTTCCCCGGGCCGCTGCAAAGCGTACCAGTCCAAAAAGTCGAATACCGCCTCACAAATCAGCAAGTTAAAGTAATGAGCGAACAGTTTCTGCCATCGCGCAGCGGGCAACTCAGGACCTTCGAAGGCTCGGACCTGATTGGTATTAATTCTATGATAGATGCCGTAGTAGTTCCATGTGGCGACGTCAGCGACGGGGTCTTTCGAGAGCGCGTATTGGCCTTCATATGACATGGAGCGAAGCACGGTCGTCTTGCCTGTACCTCGCCCACCAATGAGCACACAGGGGCGCCCCGTCTCCAAGTCCGGAAAATAGGCAGGCTTTGTGAAGAGATCAAAGATCTTTTCCTTAAGCCACTCGGCACGGTAGCTGCCGAAGAGGGCTTTGAGTTGCGTGATCGGATCTTCGGGAGACATGCCCTCACGTCCTACGAACTAGCGGTTGCCAACCATTGTGATCCCAATAGAATAAGGGAAGTGTGGCGTCGGGCACACCGTGCGAAAAGGCGAGGGCAAGCGCGAGCTTGTGGAAGCCACGCCAATCATCAACTCCTCCGTCGTTGTCCGGAATACCGGCTCGCTGGCTGCACTCACTCAAAGAATCGCGCGCCCCGACGCGGAGATGGGCGGGCCATATCAGAGATTTCGGGTGTAGTGCGGAGTGCCGCTCTGAAAGCATATTGGCCGGGCAAATCGACACGACGGGGGCATGCTTCATGATCTCTCGCCGTCCCCCGGGTGTGCAAACAGGCATACAGTAATAAAAGTCGGATCCCCGGAAATTCGAGAGCTCCCTAAAACTATGGTCGACGCCGTTAACTTTATAGTTACGCCACCATGTGGCCAGGAACTGGTTCCCCGAACCCACGAAGTCGTCCACGAACACAACTGGCCTAGGTCCCTTATCCACAAGACGCTGGATAGCTTCCTTAGGTTCCAGGATGCGATCCTCATCTAGGAACAACAACTGTCTGGCTTTTCTTGAGAAGACGTAGCCGCTATCGGTCGCACTGGGGTTTTCGCCTTGAACAGGTGTTATCAAAGCAGTCTCCAGGAAATGCAGCCACTCTCCTTTTTGCTGTGTGGGTGGAAGTCGAGGATTCCGCCGCAGGCGACTGATTCCTTGAAACGCTGCGAGGAGCATTTGATCTACCATTCCCTCACAGAAGTACGTAAACCCGTTCAACAGATGGACAGCATAGGCGATCTCTTCATCTCTAAAATTCTGCAGCCACCGCTTCGGGTCCATCCGCGAGCGCAATGGCCAAATTTGGAAGGCGGTAAACGCATCGCACTTCGCGAGCACGAACTCCTGTCCGACGGATGCGGCACTCACCCCGGCGTCCGACATGGCTTCCCATTCCAGCCCCAACGCTCCCGATATTAGCGGAGCCGCCCAGAGTTGCCAACTGCCGGTAGCGCTGCAGCGGTGCCAAGCAGTACAAGCTCGAAGGCGGGTGCGCGATGGAGTGATTCTCAGGTCGGACGCGGTCCCTCTGGCCCGTATTCGAGCGCGGCGCGATCCCAGTTCGCGGCATCGGCGGCGGCCTCGTAGGTGGTCTGGAGGAAGTCGAGCAGCATGGCGTCCGGCGCAGCCGCGGTGCGGACGGCGTCGTAGGGCAGGATGAACTCGCCCAGCTGCTCGTGGAAGAAGGCGGCCTCGGGCCGGACCGGCATCGCGGCGAAGCCCGCGGGCGTCGGGTAGGCGTAGGAGTAGAACGCCGGATAGTCGATCGCCCCGCCGCCCGGCCAAAAGCCGGCACTGCTCACCTCGTGCGAGTAGGCTTCGCGGGTGACCGCATCCGGCAGATTGGGGATGCCACCGGGGTGCGGCGGCGCCGTTCGCCCGGAAAAGCGCGTCACCGCGTGATCGAAGCTGCCCCAGAAGAAGTGGACCGGGCTGACCTTGCCGAGAAAGCGCGTGCGAAACTGCTTGAACACCC
>JBOGJG010000048.1:0-3071 GCA_050747825.1 Acidobacteriota bacterium
GGATGGGCGTGCTGAACTTTGTTCCAAAGCCCTCGACAGCTTTAAACTTGCTGGCGGCTATGGCTGAGTTCAGTCGATCGCTGCCCAATTGGTACTCGAGAACCTTCACGCCGTTGAGCCAGTGCTCCACGTGATTGCCCTTGACGATCAGCCGAGACTCGTTGAAAACGCCGGGCGGCATCAGCACGACGCCCTGGGCCGGAAGCAGGTCGTAAAGCGCCGCGTTCTGCCGCAAGGGTTTGTTAGACTCGGATTGCCGTTCTGCGCCAACGATCTGATACTCGTGGCCGATCGGGCCCTTCCGCTCTTCTGAAATGAAGTACTTTAGGCCGCTGTTACCATCGGACGGAATCCTCCATTCCCAGTACAATTCAAAATTATCAAACTGGTTGGCAGTGATGATGTCTACACGAGGACGCTCGTCTCCTTCCCTGCGCGTGAGCGTGCCTTTTTCGACCGTCCAGCGATGATCGGGAAAGAAGTCGCCCCCGGATGCCCGCCAGCCCTCAGTGGTGTTTCCATCAAAAAGCAGCTTCCATCCTGCTTCTTTCTCGGCGGTGGTGAGTTGATTCGGCTTCTCCTCCGATTCAGCCGGCACGCGATCAATCAGCGATTCATCAAGAGGAGTCGGCTGAGTCGAAATATGGCGTGTGAAAAAGGCGTGACTGTCTTCGAAGAACTTTTGGGCCGCTTCCGGGGTCCCTTTGCCGGTGGAGAACCCGTGCGGCTGCCCCGGGTAATCGATTACTTCAATCGTTTTCCCGGCCGCCTTCAACTGGGGGATGATAATCTCCTGGTTGATCCGGTTGATGGGATGCTTACCTCCTTGAGCGATAAAGACAGGAGAGCCGATCCTGGCAATTTTCTCCTAGGTGTCTTTCTTTATCTCCGGAGTATAAAACTCCGTCGGATTCTCCATCTTCCGCTGGTTCAGCTCCCGATCTTCATTGCCACTGCCTGTGAACATTCCTGTAAAGAGCACGCTGGCGGGTTCCTGAACCGTAATGGCAGCAACGGATATCTCGCCGGCCAGCTCCAGGGCCAGGCTGCCCCCGCCGCTGTCCCCCCAGAGCACGATGCTGCTTGGATCCACCTCGGGGATTTTCTTGACTTGCTCTACAATGGCCAGTGCGTCCCAAAGAGTCTCGGGATTTTGCATGTCTTCCCGCCGGCTGCGGAAGGTGGCTGCGACCGTGACATAGCCGGCGGACAGAAACCGCGGCAGGGTGGGGACATTGGTCAACTGCTCCTCCAACCAGATGACGGGACGCTGTTCCAGGCCGCCATGGAGGTAAATTACGGCTGGGAATGCCCCCATGCCTGTAGGCTTGCGCATCACTGCCGTGACCTGATGTCCGTCCCGGGCAACGGCTGTAATAACCTCCAAGGGGGTCACTTCCAGAGAAATCTCCGGTTTGGTGACCGCGTCATTTTCGGCAAAGCCTCCGGCAAGAAAAAGCGCGGCCGAGAATAGCAAAGAGACAGCCAATCTGGCGCCTCTTGTACCCTTTTTTCTCATATATCAGCTCCTAATGATCTGAATGAACAATGGTCCACTCTCTCGGGTGGCCGCCTTAGAATTCGAAGCGCAATCCCAGCATTATCTCGCGCGGACCGGCAAAATCCGACCTGGAGTAGATTGAATTAATGGTCGCTACCGAACCCGGCGCCGAGATATTCAGTCGGGGATTGTCAAAGTTAGGATGATTGAGCACGTTCGTGGCCGTGGCCTGAACTCTCAGCCAGCCCTCGTCCGTAATCTGAAAACGCTTGAACAACCCGAAGTCGAGTGCGGCTCGTCCGGGTCCCACGATGATGCCCCTGCCGGCATTGCCAAAGCGTCCGGCATTTTCCGGAGGCGCTGCGAACGCGGACGGATCGAACCAGAGATTCAATGTGCGCTGGTCGCTCGGCAAATTCGGATTCCCGACTCGGTCGGGCCGGCCGCCAAAGGTATCGGTATTAGAAGGATCCGACCCTGAAAATTCCGGAGTCAAAAACAGACCGGTTTGGCCAATAAAGGTGGTACTGATTTTCCATCCACCCAGCAGATGATTTACGAATCCTGGTTCATTTAAAAAGCGATGGCCCATGCCGAAAGGCAGCTCCCAGATGAGGTTGCCGATAAACCGGTGACGTGGTGTGCTCTCGGCGTTGCCTCGCTCACAGGCCCGGCAGAAGGCGTTTTCAATGACCGGGCCGCGCTCCAGATTTCCTTCATCCACATCCGTGATATCCTTGGCCCAGGTCCAGTTGGTCTGAAAGTATAACCCTCCCCGGAATTTCCGCTCTACATTAACAGAAAGCGCGTGATAGCTAGAATTTCCACCATTATCCGTGAAGCGCACCTCGCTGAAGAGCGGAAATGGCCGCTTATCTGCAGAGAAGGGCTCGGTACTGGCCGGCGGCTGATTGAGGTCGCGGCGGAAAGTCAGATGAGTCCCTTTAGTGCCGATGTAGGAGATGCGCAGTCCGGTATCGAATCCAATATCCTGCCCCACGGTCAAATTCCACTGCTGAATGTAAGGGTTGACGATCTCCGGATCCGTAAAACGAATGCGAACCGAACCCACGGCTCCGGCATCCAGAAAGGGATTCTGTAAGGTTACGGCCGGGTTGCCGCCTCTGATCCTGTTTCTGAACCGTTCCTGTACCGAAAATGGCCCGCTGAAAAGCTGATCGGCCGTAATGCCAGAAGTGAAATTATCGTAATAGATGCCGTATCCCCCGCGGACGACCGTTTTGGCGTTGGAAAAGGGACGATAGGCAAAGCCCAGCCGGGGAGCGAAATTGTTCTTGTCTCCCTCGATAAAGCTGCGCTCGGGCAACCCGGCCTCCTCCGCTGTAATAATGGGAACCTCACTGGGAAACCGCTCCGGTACTTTCGCCCGAATATTCTCATTGGGTATTGCAATGCTGCCTGTTTCCGCATCGAACCCGGAAAAGACATCAAACTTATCTACCTGAGGACCGTTGAAGTCGTAGCGGATGCCGTAGTTCAAGGTGAAATTGGGCGTGATTTTGAAATCGTCCTGAAAGAAAGCATTCAGGGTATAGAGACGGGCATAGAT
>JBOGJG010000049.1:0-1364 GCA_050747825.1 Acidobacteriota bacterium
CGCGGAGGCTTCTCACTGTGTTCAAGACCGAAGGAGGGATTTCTATGGACAGTCAACAATGCCGGGGTGCCCTCGCAGCAGCCGGAGTAATTCTCTCTATTTTGCTGGCTCAATCATCACTGTTTGCGCAGTATACGACTGCAAGTCTGGGTGGAACGGTTGCGGACGAAACAGGAGCTGTAATCCCGGGAGCCGAGGTCACCGCGACCAATATCGACACCGGTCTTACGGAAACAAAGGTAACAGACGACAGGGGTGCCTATTTGTTCCCCAGACTACCCACTGGAAATTATAAGCTGATTGTGGGGCTACCGGGCTTTCGTACCTATGTGCAGTCTGGTATCCGCTTAGCAGTGAATCGCGTGGCGACACAGAACATCACTTTGCAGGTTGGCGAAATCACTGAACAGGTCACCGTGCAAGCGGGCGCAGAGCTGCTGGAGACGCGGACGGCTACAGCCGGTCAGTTGGTGGAGGAGCGGAGCATTCGCGACCTCCCGTTGGAGGGCAGAAGACCCGAGCGGTTAATTTATCTGGCGGCAGGGACGGTCGATCTCGGGCGCGACCGTTGCCGGATATGTGGTCATGGGGGTGTCTACCCGGGAGAGGAAACTGCCGGTGTAAACGGCGCTGGAATGGGGCAGGTTAATTTCCAGCTTGATGCCACCGGACACAATGATACCTACCTCAATGCGAGCTTACCTTTCCCCAATCCTGACGCCATCGAGGAATTTAACTTGATGTCCAGCAATTTCACTGCGGAATATGGGATGGCCGCAGGCGGCGTAGTCAATATCGTGACCAAGTCCGGAACGAACGAGGTCCATGGCAGCCTGTTCCATTTTCACCGCAACGGTGCGCTGAACGCCCGGCAGTTCTTTGCGCCCGAAGCAGACTCGCTGATTCGTAACCAGTTTGGGGGAAGCGTCGGCGGACCCATCGTGAAAGACAAATTGTTCTTTTTCGGCACCTACCAGGGAACGCGCATCCGCGAGACCCCCGGGGGAATCATACAGTTCGTGCCTACGGCGAGACAGCGAGAAGGAGATTTCTCGGATGTGCCCCAACAGCTCATCGATCCGGTGAGTAAGGAACCCTTTCCGAACAATCAGATACCCGCGGCCCGGTTGAGCCCGGTATCCAAATTCTTTTTAGACTGGATGCCGCTGCCAAACGGTCCTGATGGAGAGTTGACCTTCACAGGCACTCCGATCGTCGAAGACGAAGACCAGCTGATGACCAAGATTGACTTCATCACGGGCGAGCATCAGCTTTCCGGTCGTTATTTCTTTACGGACTTTGATGCACCGCCGGCCATTCCCACGGAGAATGTTCTCGCTGCCTCCTCAGGCGGAAACGCGGTC
>JBOGJG010000050.1:0-1243 GCA_050747825.1 Acidobacteriota bacterium
TGAACAGTTTCCGTGGTTTAAAGAGGCCGCGATTGGTGAGTTGCTGCACGTAGAGCTACCCTCACCTCATCACCTCTATTGGCCGGATTTGGATATAGACCTTGCGGTGGAGTCACTTTCCCATCCAAAACGATTTCCATTGGTCAGCCGTATTGCTAACCTCGAACGCCCTGATTGACAAGCCGTCGGTAGCCACGGCGAAAATTTGTCGCGGAGCGAGATTGCGATCAATCGAAGGCGCACGCGCCGCGTCAAAACTGGACGAATTTGGTCATGTCCGGGGCCTGCCTGTGGGGATAAATCCATGACCCGCGTCACGCAAACCGGTGTCGCATCGCCCTTTGCGGCACCTGGCACACCTGCTGCACTGTAGCGCTCAGCCACCGGAGATAACCGCGGTCGGCAAGGAAGAGGCCCGGTCGTAAGGCGCAGGTGTCAGCGTGAATGCGCTTTCTGTTCAGGGTCATCGAAACACCCATTTTTGAATCATCAGGAGATTTTCTAATGAAGAAGTTTCAACAAGGTTTTACGTTGATTGAATTGATGATCGTGGTCGCGATCATCGGTATCTTGGCCGCGATTGCGATCCCGGCGTATCAGGACTATACGGTCCGTACAAAGATCACCGAAGGGCTGAATCTCGCAGCCGCTGCCAAGGTCGCTGTCGCGGAAACGTGGCAGTCTACTGGCGGCGTCACACAAACTGGTTATGTATTCACCGCAACGAAATACGTGTCCGGAATCGCGATTAGTACCGTAGCACCCCTTGGCGAAATCGCTGTTACCTATGCCTTCGTCGCGCCCGGTATCACTGAGCTTACGGCGACCACAAATGTCATCAATCTAACTCCGACGATCGGGGGCGCCGCTCTCGTTGCAGGCGCAGCTGGGGCAATGGACTGGCGTTGCCATGCTGCTGGTTCGACCGGGGTCGGAACCGTAGGAACCGTACTAGCCAGGTACGCGCCAGCTCAGTGCCGGCTATAATCGGACGTAGCCAGCCTAGCTAGCGTAGCCCGGATTAAAGCAAGCGGAATCCGGGAATCTTCGAACCCAAAGCCCCTCCCCGGAGGGGCTTTTCTTTTTCCCGACCTGTGCTCGCCAAGTGCGCAGCGGGGCCGCGGCTTCCGCCCTGACTTCGATTCTCGGCCCCGCTTCTCTCCACCCAGACAACGAATAGTTTCCTCGGTCCTCGACATGGCCGTGGTACAATGCGCACATGGCAACAGTGACCTTCGATACC
>JBOGJG010000051.1:0-23956 GCA_050747825.1 Acidobacteriota bacterium
GCTGACCGCTGACCGCTGCCGCTGGACAAGCACGCTGAGAGATGAATCAAGACAAGCTAATAGATTGTTTACGGCAAAGCCGAATCCGTCCTCAAACCCGGTCAGTCGGTCAGCGGTCAGCCGGTCAGCGGTCAGTGGTCAGCTCGCTTCGCTCGCGGTGGCAGGTGGCGGGTGGCAAGCTCGCTTCGCTCGCGGTGGCGGCCAGTGGTCAGCGGCCAGCGGTCAGCGGTCAGCGGTCAGTCCATCGCGCAGCGGCAGCCCAGGAGGTCGCTGCGGGTGTTGGGAGCAAGCAGTTCCCGTTTGTAGGTCACCATATCGCGAGCCTGGCTGCGGAAGGAGCCTCCTCGACTGACTACCAATGAGGCGTCGCTGCGGGTGTCGAGTGTGGAGGTCAGCTCAGAAACGTTGCCTCCCATATCATAGACTTCATAGGGCGAAGCGTCACCCGGACGATTCCCCACCGGCTCAGGTTTGCCGGTGTTGAAATTGGCAGTCTGGCGGTTGGGTCGAAGATCTCCCCAGGGGAAAAAGCGAAGGTCCGCGCCGCGGGCCGCCTTCTCCCACTGCTGCTCGTCCGGCAAGTATCCGCCTCGCCATTGGCAAAATGCCTGGCCGTCTCGCTGCGAGATCCACACCACAGGGAAGCTGGCCGCCCAATCCGGATACGTCGTGGTATTCAGCCAGTGTTTCAGGTAGTCAGTGGAGTCGGCCGGCGTGTAGTCAGTGGCCAGAATGAACTGTCGGTACTGCTCGTTGGTGACCTCAAAGCGGTCAATAGAAAAGCTGGGCAGGGTCACCTCCTGCGGAGGGATAATGAAGCTCTGGCGCAAGCCTTCGACCATCCCCGGGAAGGAGAACAGGCTTTGCCGGACGAAGAAGTCAAACTGCCTTTCCGTGGCTCCGAACTGGAAAGGGCCGGCCGGGACTTCGACCATGTTTTCAGTCCATTCGGCAGGAGGCGCCACTTCGATTGCGGGGCTGCCGGTTTCCGGCTGACTGCTGCTTTCTCCAGCCTGGCAGGCGAGGCTCAACAACAATACTGACAAAAGACCAGCATTCGTTTTCTTCGTCATTTTTTCAACAGCAACGTTATAACGTTATAGAAAATGTTAAGCCATGGCACCAGCACCCGATACCTGGCACCTGTCACCTGACACCTGTTACACGGGGGAATATACCAATGGACGCTGAAGATGTCGATCTGCTCCGCGAATACCTGAGGCGCCACCCGGAGCTGTCCAGACATCTGCGAATCGACCCCCCGGTCGTCGAGTGGAAAGGGCGCTGGAGGCGTGTCCAAAGCTACCGTCTTCTGGCCACTGGAATCGCGCTGTGTCTGCCTGATGGAGCATCCGTGCGTCTCATTGCTTCCAGGATAGCCGCCGGGCGCAGAGTCGGCTATCGCCAGTCCCTGATTCAGATGCTCCAGACTCACAAGCCCCATTGGAAGATCGTTCGAATCGCGCAAGGCACTGATCGATTGCGCCATCAAAGTGCGGCCATCCTTCGCATTCTGCTCCGGCGCGGGCGGTACTACCAGGCAGCACTGATCGCCTATCCCGGTGAAAGCGCTGAGCTCTCGAACCGCATCCTGACCGCCGCTGTCCTCTGGTGGGACCACCTGTCCCGCCTACATACAGGCAACATTGATCATGGAAGAAGTTTCAGGCCACGGGCCTCAGGCCTCAGGCCTTTTCTAAGCAAAGCCATCATCTGCCTGCCGGAGTCCTGGTCGGAGCTGATTCTGAGAAACTTTCCCCGGCTGGATCTACCGCTTGAATGCTATAAATACCGGCTCGGCGAGGCTCCCTCCGGCCAGTCTGCCCTTTGGCGCATCTACCCCGGGCCGGTAGGGTCCTCTCAGATCCAGTCTCCTTACGTGATGTTCCCGTACCAGCGCTATATTCCGGAGCTCTTGCAAGGCATAAGGGAGCAGTATCCTGATTTGGACCTGATCTACCGTCGGAAGCGCTGGGAAGTGGCTTACGCAGGACTGTGCGTGGCCTGGTACGATGAAGAGCGCCGGCAATGCTTCTATGATGTCAAGCGGCCTAAGCGCCTGCTCGCTTCTTCTTTCAGGAAATTAGGGGAACATGTTCAAAGGGTGAAGCTCCTGAGGTCTTTCCCGCCGCCAGATGCCCGGCATCCTTACTACCGCTTACACCAGGAGCAATGGCTGGAAAGCCTTCTCATCAAGGACCACCGAATGCTGAATCCGGAGTTTGCGTCCACGATTTACTGCCAGGTGCCGACCTGTCTGGATGAGGAGCGCAAGATCCTCGACCTGCTGACTGTGACCAGCGAGGGCCGGCTGGCTGTCCTGGAGTTGAAGGTTGAAAAAAACCTGGACCTGATTTTTCAGGGGCTCGATTATTGGGAGCGCGTGGACCACCATCTGAAGCAGCGGGATTTTCAGCAGGCAGGTTATTTCGAAGGGTTTACTCTCTCGCAGGAATCCCCACTGCTGTACTTGATCTGTCCTCTTTTTGATTTCCACCGGGTGACGCCTGTTCTGGACAGATATCTCCAAAGGCAGGTGGCAATTTACTGTGTGGGAATCAATACGAACTGGAAGAACGGGATTAAAGTGCTGAGGCGATTCATGCTGTAGCAGCCAAGTGGTCGGACAGCCCGTGAAGGGTTAACGGTTCTTGTCTTCGTCCAATTGGTCTTCTTCTTTACCGCTTCGCACCGATTTCTTGAAGTTGCTGATGCCCTCACCGAGTCCCTTGCCAAGCTGAGGCAGGCGGCTTGCGCCAAAAACGACCACCACAATAACAAGGACGATCAACAGTTCCGACATTCCAAGGCCCATCATATAGTTTGTTACCTCTAATCTGTAATTAGAGCCCTATCTTACTCTTTTGCCTCAGGCTGTGTCAAACAGCAGGCTGTAGGCTAAAACCAATCGGCTGCAGGTTGGGGCCGTCTGGTCTATAATAGGAAGCTCTAGATCTTCCCCTTTAGCCTTCCTTTAGCCTACAGCCTTTTTTGTGAAACTGAAACAGTATAATGATTCGGTCGTATGGATAGTCGTCTAATCAAAGGCCTTGGGGGACTATTGTTTCGAAGACTGTTTATCATCTCTGTCATAGTTGGTTTCTTAAGCATTGTGGGCTTCAGGCTCTATCAGGAACTGGGTTCTGTTCAGGCTGGTGATGGTGCTCCCGGCGCGGGCGGCGGGCGTGCGGGCGGCGGAGGTGGAGGAGCGCCCGCCCTGCTGGTCGAGACCGCTATTGTTGAGACTCGCCAGTTTAAAAGCAACCTGGAAGTGATGGGCGAGCTCAGGCCGGTGGCTTCCGTGGAGGTGATGTCTCGCATCAGCGGCCGGCTGGAGCAGGTGCTGGTGGATCGCGGGCAATCGGTCAGAAAGGGGCAGTTGCTGGTAGTGGTCGAGGACTCCGATATACAGCAGCAGATCAGCCGCTCTGAGGCAGCTATTGAGGTCGCCCGAGCCGCGCAGGCCAGAGAGAAGGCCAGGTACGACAATTTGCGCGTTCAACTGGAACGATATCGTAAGCTGCACCATGAGGGGCTTGTCTCGACTCAGGACCTGGAAGATATCGAAAGCCGGGCCCGCGTCGCCCAGTCAGAGGTTGCGCTTCAGGAAGCGCAGGTTTCTCAGGCCGAGGCGGCGCTCCGTGAGATGAATATCCAGCAGTCACAGACGCGAATCTATTCGCCGCTGGATGGCATCGTCGGAACCCGTTATCTGGATCCCGGTGCTCTCGTCAGTCCAAGTGTGGCGATTGTCTCTGTCCTGGATTTGAGCCGGGTCAAGACAGTGGTTCCCATCAGCGGGACCGCTTTTCAGCGCATGCGCCCAGGTCTGCCTGCTGAGATTGTGGCCGAGGCGTATCCCGACCGTGTTCTTCGCGGCTCGGTTACGCGCATCAGCCCCTTCCTGGACCCGGAAACGCGCAGCGCCGAGGTGGAAATTGAGATTCCCAATGTCGGCGGGATCCTGAAGCCCGGCATGTTCGCCCAGGTGATTATCGATGCCAGCGTCTCACGAGAATCCTTGAGCGTTCCCAGGTCGGCATTGCTCACACGCGGCGCGGATAAGGGCGTGTATATCCTCTCAGACGACCAGGCCACTGTTTTTCAGACGATTGAAATTGGGCGAATTCAGGGAGACTCTGTGGAAGTTTTATCCGGCCTGCAGGAAGGGGCCACGATCGTTGCTACCGGGGCTCAAAATCTCAATGACGGTGACCCGGTGAAGTTTTCGGGGAGAGACCGTCGAAGGCAATGAAACTACCAGAACTGGCCATCCGGCGTCCCGTATTCATTATCGTACTGTGTTTGATTGTCACTTTACTGGGAGCAATTTCCTATTCCAATATTCCCGTCGATTTGATGCCCGATGTCAGCTTTCCGCGACTGACCGTCCGTACCAGCTATCAGGGCGTAGGTCCTGAGGAAATGGAAGAACTGGTGAGCATCCCTATGGAACGGGCGCTTTCGTCCACTCCGGGTATCGAAGAGATCTCATCCTCTTCCTCGGAAGGCAGCAGCCAGGTCCGAATCGCCTTCGCCTGGGGAACGGACCTGGATGCCGCCATGGACGAGATCAGGACCCGCATCGATCGAGCTCGCGGGCAACTCCCGGACGATGTTGAGGCCCCCACAATTTTCAAATACGACGTCACCACCTTTCCCATTATGTTTCTGGGAATAGCGGGAAACATGAACCCACGCGACCTGCGGGAGTTCACGGAGAACCAGATTCAGTACCGGCTGGAGCGCGTCCCGGGTGTGGCCCAGGCGGATGTCTATGGAGGTCTGGAGCGCGAGATTCACGTCAAATTGGATCGGGCCGAGATGCACGCCCTGCGACTCTCTCCTGCCCAGGTCTCTGCAGCCCTGCGCCGCGAAAACATCAATGAACCGGCCGGCCAAATCGTGGAAGGCGATTTCGAGGTGCTGGTGCGCACTGAAGGTGAATATACCAGCGTCGATCAGGTCGCCGATACCATGATCGTCCGCCGCGAGGGTCAGCCGATTTATGTCCGTGACGTGGCCGAAGTGGAAGACACGCATCGCGAGATCCGTGAACTCGTGCGGATTAACGGCGTCCCCGGTATTCGAATGGCGGTTCGCAAGCAGTCAGGCGCTAACACCGTGTCGGTCGCGACGGCCGTTAAGGAAGAGGTCGAAGCGATTAATCGCGACCTCCCGCAAACCGACGTTTTCGTAACTTACGATAGTTCGCGTTTTATCGAAAACGCCGTGCGAAATGTCCGTGATGCCGCAATTTACGGTTCTGTGCTGGCTGTCTTTATCCTCCTTTTATTCCTGCGCAATTTCCGCAGCACCCTGGTCATTGGGATCTCCATTCCGATATCGGTCATTGCCACCTTCGCTCTGATGTATTTCTACGGCTTTACGCTGAACACCGTGACTTTCGGCGGGTTGGCTCTGGGCGTGGGAATGCTGGTGGATAACGCCATCGTAGTTTTGGAAAACATCTTCAGGCACAGAGAACAGGGCCTGGAGAAGAAGGAAGCGGCCCGCAAGGGGACCGACGAAGTCACCCTGGCCATTACAGCCTCGACCCTCACTACGATTGTCGTCTTCATTCCGGTCATTTTCATGAGCGGAATGTCGGGCATTATGTTTCAGCAGCTCGCCTGGGTGGTTTCGTTTGCACTGTTCAGCTCACTTCTGGTCTCTTTGACGCTGGTTCCCCTGCTTTCCAGCCGCTTGATTGCGGTTCGTGAGCCCAGACAGGACAGTTGGTCCTACCGAATCATCCACGGGGTGGGCAGAGCTCTCGAGTCCCTGGATGACAGCTACGCACGCGGAGTGAACTGGTCCTTGAGACACCGCACTGTGGTCATCGTGGCCACCATGGTGGTGTTCGGTTCGTCACTGCTGCTCTTTCCCTTTATCGGAATGGAGCTGCAGCCCGAGACGGACGAGGGAGAGCTGCGGGTGGACATGGAGCTGCCCACAGGAACACGATTGGAAGTGACCGACGTCGTCGCCAGAAGGGCCGAAGCTCTGGCCAGGAAGCACGTCCCCGAGATCGAGCAGCTTATGACGGAAGTCGGCGATCAAGGAGGCTTTAGCGAATCCAGAACGAATACAGTCGAGTTGCGACTGACTCTCGTTCCGGAGGATCAGCGCACCCGTATCAGCCAGGAAATCGCTCTGGCCCTGCGTCCTCATTTTGATGTGTTTCCCGGAGTGGTCACTCGCATCCGCACGGGCAGCGGAAATTTTATGACGCGATTGACCCGTGGAGACGGCGATCGTCTCTCGCTTGACGTACGCGGTTACGACTCGCTTCAAACCTATGACGCCGCCGTGCGGCTCAAGCGCGTGTTGGACGCGACTGAAGGCGTCACCAACGCCAGAATCAGCAGAGGCGCCGGACGACCCGAGACCCGCGTTGAAATCAATCGCGAGAAGGGGGCCGCTATGGGCCTCACCGTCTCCGACATCGCCGCCAATATTCGAACCAGCGTCGGTGGAACCACCGCGACTTACTTTCGGGAAGGTGGGGAGGAGTACAATATCCTGGTCCGTTACGCGGAAGAAGATCGCCGTCAGATTGAAGATGTGCTGGCGATTCCCATTCAGACGCCGGGCGGAAGGGTGGTGCCTCTTTCTTCTCTGGTCCAGTTGCAACGCAATGAAGGGCCAACGGTTATCGAGCGCAAAGACCAGCAGCGCATCGTTACCGTCTACGGGGACCTTTCCGGCACGCGCGACATGGGAGCTATTGTGGCCGATCTGCAGGAGGAACTCCGCGACTTTGAACTGCCTCCTCAGACAGCCATCATCTTCTCCGGCGAATGGGAGGAACAGCAGGAGGCTTTCCAAACTCTCCTGATGAGCCTGATATTGGCCATTGTCCTGGTCTACTTGGTAATGGCCGCTCAATTTGAATCCTTCAGATTCCCTCTTTTGATTATGTTTTCCATTCCGCTGGCCCTCATCGGAGTGATCATTACACTTTTTGTCACCGATACCACCTTCAACATGCAGGGTTTCATCGGGTTGATTATGCTGGCCGGAATCGTGGTCAACAACGCGATCGTTCTGGTGGACTATGTGCTGCAGTTGCAGAGACACCACAACTTTTCTCTGGTGGACGCGCTGGTAACGGGCGGACGGCGGCGCCTGCGCCCGATTTTAATGACCACTCTGACGACGGTGATCGGCCTCTTTCCGATGGCCCTGGGTATCGGTGAAGGCGGCGAAATCCAGGCGCCCATGGCGCGCGTTCTGATCGGTGGGCTGATTTCTTCGACTTTCATCACCCTCTTTTTTATACCCACGCTCTACCTGACCGTGGCGCGTTTCCGATTCGCCCCCAGCGAAGAAAGACTTCCGCGCGCCGCCGAGCCTTCCCTGGGAAGCTAGCCCAAGGACCGTGGAAGTTGGGCTAGCACGGGCAGTCACCGTCGACGTCAAAGCAGGACGCGTCTATCGCCCAGGCGGCGGGTGATTCTCTGGCGGTCGAGGAATTCCAGAAAGGGGATGGCGTATTTGCGGCTGACCTTGAAGTGGTCTTTGAACTCAGCCACCGAAAAGCTTTCTCCTTTGGAAAAGCGCCGGCTTAACTGCTCCTTCAGGGCGCCGATCTGCCCGGCCGGGATCACAATCTCTTCGCTGACCTTGATCAGCTCGCCCTGCTGCAGCAGGAAATAATAGACCGCGCCAAGCGTTTCTGCCGGGCAGGGAAGTTTTCGGGCCAGCTCATCCAGCGATGGGGGAGAAAACGGATTCTCCTCGAGGGCCTTGAAAATCCAACCGCGAATCTTCTGCTGCTCCGGTGTGAGCGCCAGTGTCCTGCTGTGTAGGGCCGCCAGGCTGGCGCTGAGCCTGATCTTCCTTTCGCTTTCCATCTGCTGAAGGATGAACTGAAAATAGGCGTTGCCGGCCTGAGGCAGGAATCTCTTTTTCAATTCTTCGCGTGGGACTCCGGCCGACAGCGGATTTCGAGTGTGAAACTCCTCCACGAAACTGATCAGGCTTTGCTTGAGCCGGTCCAGAGCGGCTCTTTCGACGGCCAGAGGTGGGTCCTGGGGCGCCAAAATGATGGAATCGCTTTCCTGCAGCGTCCTGAGGATGACCTCTTTCTGGACTCCCGTGCGTGAAACCAGTTCGGGAAGGTCCATTCCCTCGTGACCTTTGGAATGGATGAAATACTCCAGAAAGGCCGGCAAGCTCTGCAAAGCTGGGGAACCAGGCGTGTGCTGCAGCTCCTTGAGGCGAGGCAGGGCATGGATGAGGGTCTTGCGCCGGTGCTTGGGCGGCCAATTGTCCAGAATGGCCCCGCCCCCAATGGTCGTCACAGGTGAGTAAGCCCGCAGGATGAAACGGTCGCCGGGGCAGGCTACGGTGGGACTATCCAGCCGCACCTGGGCCAATCTTGACTGGCCCGGGCGGATCTCGCTGCCTTCCAGCAGGTAGATGCGGCCGATGAATTCACCACTACCATGGTGAAATCGGATTGGGCTGCGCTGCTTGAGCGCAAAGGGCGCTTCCGGTAGGAGATTCAGACTAATGTCGAACATCTGTGAGGGAGTGAAGACTCCGGGAGGCGCCAGTGTCATCCCGCGCTCCAGTTCCTGCCTCTCGATGCCGCTGAGATTGATGGCAGTGCGCTGTCCGGCCCGCGCCAACTCGGCCTTCTGACCGAAGATTTCTATTCCCCGGACTTTCCCGGACCTGGCTGCAGGGTAGGCGGCTACCGTTTGCTCCTTGCTGATCGCGCCTGTGACGGGTGTTCCGGTCACGACCGTTCCGAATCCTCGGACGCTAAAGACTCGGTCGATGGGGAGCCGGAAAACCCTCGCATCCGATTGAGCTGAAACATCCGTGTGCACTTTCTCAAGCTCCCTTTGCATGAGAGCCTTTAACTCCTCAATTCCGTCACCTCTGAGACTATCGACGGCCACAGCCGGCGCGTGTTCAAGGAAACTGCCCTTGGCCATTTCTCGAACTTCATCCTCCGCCAGGGGAAGCAGCTCTTCTTCAACCAGGGATTTCTTGGTCAAGACGATAATTCCACGGGAAATTCCCAGCAACCTGCAAATCTGGAAGTGCTCGGTTGTCTGAGGCATAACCGACTCGTCGGCGGCTACGACCAGCAAGACCATATGGATGCCGCCAATTCCCGCCAGCATGTTCTTAACAAATCGCTCATGACCGGGAACGTCGATAAAACCCACTCTATGGGATCCCAAGTACATGTGGGCGAATCCGATATCGATGGTGATTCCGCGGCGCTTTTCTTCTTCCAGCCGATCCGTATCGATGCCGGTCAGCGCTCTGATCAGTGTGGTCTTGCCATGGTCAATATGTCCCGCCGTCCCGACGATCAGATCTTTCATGGGGACTATTGTAATTGAGTCACAGGGCCAGAGGTGTTACCGGGATCCCTCGATAGCAGAAAGGTAATGCAAGTCCAAATCGCCAAGAAAGGCGGAAGTGACGACCGGTGACGTGCTGGTGATCCGGAGATATCCGCCCATCTGTTGGAAGTCCCCGCCGAAGAAAATGGAGCTGTTCAAAAGGCCGGACGCCCTGTGTCCTCCTTCCAGGTCCAGTCGGGTATGGGCCATCAGCTCGCCATCCCTGCTGTAAGCCTCAATCTGAACGGTGGTTGTTTCACTTCCCGGATTGAGGACAGCCAATCCGGTGTAAAGGCCGAGTCGATCCGACTGGGACACCTGCAGGATGGAAGTTTCGCTGCGGCCTTCAGCCACCAGCGGCAAGCTGGCCTGGGCTTTGCCGTCGTTCAGGATAAACCGTGAACTTCCGAGAATTTTGGCCGGCCCGCTCTCGACAAGCAGATACCCGCCTGTGGGCTCAGAAAGCGCCAATTGCCGGCTCAAGATGTCGCCGACCTTAAGAAGGCTCGAGTGATCGGGCTCGATTTCCAGCGTAACCTGGGCGAGCAGCTCTGCTGAGTCGGAAAACGCCCTGACCGTAACTGAAGCCGGAGCATCCTCGACGTTTAAGAGGCGCAGTTGCGTGTCGGAATCTGCACCATCGACAAAGAAGTGAGCTCCGGCCAACTGGTAGCTGCTGTCAACGGGCGCCTGGGCTCCAAGAGCGGATAGATAATCGAGACCGGCGGAAAGCTGAAAGCCCTGCACAGGCAAAGCCGACTTGAGTTCAACGAATCCCTCTTCCAAAACGAGGCCGGTGCCGAAAACCTCTTCAACTGTGCCTGACAATGTGCCCAACGGGGCAATTTCGGAAGAGACTTGTGCCAGGATTTGGCCCTGTTCATCTTTGAGAACCAGATAGACATCGGTCGGATCATGGTTGACATTGTAGAGGTAAAAGGATGTCGTCTCGTGCTCATTCTGCCGCACCGCAGGAAAATAAAGGCGGGTAGATTCCTGCAGATCCGCACCGATCCCATCCAACCTGGAGAGGCCAAGATCACCCACGGTGAAACTGCCCTGCGGAACGTCATAATCTCCCCACGCCAGCAGCGCGCCCGCCCCTTTCGATTCTGCAGCAAATCGGTCGGAGAGGAATGCCTGTTGTTCTCCACCGGAAAACGTTAAGTCCATGCTTCCCAATTCCCAGCCCTGGAAGTGGCGCGTTGAGACAGTGACTGGCATGGGCAGGGAAGCGGGATTGTATAAAGTCAACCCCACAAAGGTGTCTGCCAGCAGATCGTTGGCAGTGCCCAGCGAGGCTGGAAAGACCAGGTAAGCTGGAGCTGTAATGGATTTCCCCGCCTCCGGCGGGCTGTCACTTGCTGGTAAGACAGCGAGAGTAGTTCAATGGAACTCAAGTTCGCCGCCGCGCCACCCACGAGCAAGGTCACGGTGGGGTCTTCCGTTGCGGGCGTCTCCGGATCGTCCGTTGCGACCTCGGCGAAATTGCTGCCCGAGATCTGTCCCTGGGTTGAAATGCTCGATACTCCTGCCGGTAAGCTGTTTTCAATGGCCACTCTGAAGCTGATTGCGGTACTCGTGCCTTCACTCAGGGTGCCGATGGCAAGTTGAATTTCCAAAGCAGGGTGTCGCCGCTGCTGGGAAAATCATTGGCGTCGTTGTCGTCGAGCAGCTTGTCAGTCAGTGTAGCGGAGAGCACGGGGGAAGGCAGCAGGTTGGTTTTCGTAACATCCGTATCTCCCAGAGAGGAATCTCCGCCCTGCCCGAGCCATAAGGAAAGGCGCTGATGTGGCACCTGGTCCGGGCCGCTGAAACGGCTTAGCTGTCAGTTGTCAGTTGTCATCTCGAAATATTGTTTCCACCGCTCCCTCTCGGCAGGCGTAACCCTGTGTATATAACCCAAAGGGGTAGAGAGCGTCAGGAAATCGTCCAGGCGGCCAATCATGTCGTTCTCAATGGCCCAGGGGATCTGAGCGTGGATCAGGGGCAGGCCGGGAATGAGGGGACGGGAGAGCTCTGGATCTCTGCAAAGTTCTAATACTTCCGGGGCACGCCTGCCGTAGCTTTCGATAAGAGTCTTCGCGCTGTCCAGAGGAACTCCATATTCCCGGGCCAGCTCACCGGCTTTGGCCGTTAGATCCTGAAGAAGGGGTCTGTTGTTTCCGTCCACGGGCAGCTCGGCGGTGCGGCAGGGGCCGAGCTGGGGGAAGTGATCGCGGGTGAGACGGTCCGTCAGTTCTTCAGCCATCTGCCGAAAGGTCGTCCATTTGCCGCCGCCCAAATGATACACATTCCCGGCCGTCTTCCAGATTTTGTGCTTGCGCGAGAGGGCGCCTGCCGGCCTGGAAGGATCATGCGCGATGAGCGGACGCAGAGCGCTGAAGCATCCGAAGGTCGTCAGGTCGGCATTTTCTGAGAGCACGTTTTGGAGCTGCCCTCGCAGATAGTTTTCCTCTTCGGCATCCATTTCGACGGATTCTGGGCTCACCTGTTCTTTCTCAGTGGTCCCGACCAGCGTAAAATCGCGGCCGGGTCCATAGGGGAGAACAAAGATAATGCGGCCGTGTTGTTCGAAAAAGGCCAGAGCGTGCCTTCCCTTTATCAATCGTGGCAGAATCAGATGGGATCCCCTGGAGAGGCGAAGAGGAGTGCTTTCCTCCCAGGCGCCGACGGTAAAGACAAGCGTCCTCGCCCTGATCTCGAGCTGCTCTCCAGTGAGGAGATCGCGGGCCAGCACACCCATTGCCCGGCCCTCCTGCTCCAGGATTTTTTCATAGCGCACAAAATTACAAGCCAAGGCCTCTCGCTCGACGCTTTCCCGCAACTGATCGAGCAGCAGCCGGGAAGCCTGCATTCGGCCGTCGTAGAAAAGAAGGGTGCCGTGCAGGCCGTCAGACTTCAATCCAGGCTCCTCTCTCAAAGCCTCATGGGCGGAAAGCCAGCGGCTTTTGCCCAGACTTCTTGATCCTGCCAGCCGGTCGTAGAGCAGCAGCCCCAGCCGGTAGTACCAACCCTCTCCGCGACTGTAAACGGGCATCAGAAATGATTGCCGCCAAGTGACATGAGGGGCGATTTTGAGCAGCCTGGCTCTTTCTCTGAGCGCCTCCCGTACCAATCCGAAGTCAAAGTATTTGAGGTAGCGCAGGCCACCGTGAAGGAGTTGTGAGTTCTTGCTGCTGGCGGCACTGCCGAAATGGTCCTTTTCAATCAGGCCCAGGCGCAATGGGCCGGAAGAATGCCGGCGCAGGCAGAGATCTCGGAGCACGCCCACCCCATTGATCCCGCCGCCCACGATCAGAACATCCAGCTCCTCGGACTTGAGGCGCTGCAGGTAGTCTTTGCGATTACGGAAGGAAAACTTGGCCATGTTAGAATAGGCGTTTTTTACGTTTTTTATGTTAGAGAATTTATCGAACAAACTACAGAGCATTCTTCGGGACCTGAAAGGCGAGGGCCGTGTTTCCGAGGAACATATGGAAGCCGCCGTGCGTGAGATTCGAATCGCGCTGCTGGAGGCGGATGTCAATTTTAAGGTAGTCAAAGATTTCATTGCCCGGATCAAGGACAAAGCTCTTGGACAGGAAGTTTTGCGCAGCCTGACTCCCGGCCAGCAAGTCGTGAAGATCGTGCGCGACGAACTGATCGAATTATTTGGCCGCGAGTCGGCGGGTCTGGAGTTGGCCAAGATGCCGCCCACCGTCATTCTGATGGTGGGGCTGCAAGGGAGCGGAAAGACGACCAGCACCGGCAAGCTGGCTCTGTGGCTGCGTAAGAGCGGGCACCGCCCGCTGATGGTCTCCACGGACGTTTATCGTCCGGCCGCCATCGAGCAGCTTGCCGTCATCGGCCGTGCCATCGATCTTCCCGTTTTTGAAATGGGACAGCCTAGCGGGGATGCCATTGAACGAGCCAGGCAGGCCCTCCAGCACACTCGCAACATGGGCTATGACGTGCTCTTGATCGATACGGCCGGCCGCCTGCACATCGACGAGCAGCTCATGGCCGAGCTGGACCGGATCAAGGAGCTGGTCCAGCCCAAGGAAATCCTGCTAGTGGCCGATGCCATGACCGGACAGGACGCCGTAAATTCGGCGAAGGAGTTTAACCAGCGTCTCGATCTCTCCGGGGTAATTCTCACCAAAATGGATGGAGACGCCCGCGGCGGCGCCTCTCTCTCCATCAAGACGGTCACCGGAACGCCCCTGAAGTTCATCGGAGTAGGCGAGAAGTACGACGCCCTGGAAGTCTTCCATCCCGACCGCATGGCGGGCCGAATCCTGGGCATGGGAGACGTCCTCAGCCTGATCGAAAAGGCGGAAGAAGCAGTCGATGAAGAGGATGCCCAGCGAATGCTGGCCAAGATCCAGCGCGATGAATTCACGCTTGATGACTTCCGCAATCAGCTCCGGCAGATACGAAAGCTGGGTCCACTGGAGAATATCCTAAAGATGCTCCCCCAGATGGGTCCGCTCAAGGGACTGGATAAACTCAAAGTCGATGAGAAGGAGCTCACACACGTGGAGGCGATCATCAACTCCATGACACCCAGGGAGCGGGTTCATTACAAGATCATCAACGGCTCGCGCCGCAAACGAATCGCTCAGGGGAGCGGGCGCCCCGTCTCGGAAGTCAACCGGCTGCTCAAGCAGTACATGCAGGCGCGCAAGATGATGAAGCAGGTCAGTAAAGGCTTTTTGGGCTGCTAGGGAGTCCCCCATATAACTTCCAGATTTTGCAAGTATTTGATAGAATAACTTGTTTAGCAGGAGGATAGTGATTGCTTAGAATACGTTTGACCCGTAAGGGTGCGAAGAAAGATCCTCATTATCGAGTGGTCGTTTCGGAAAAGAGTAGTCCACGCGACGGACGTTTCCTTGAGATAGTCGGCTATTATAATCCGGCTTTAAAGCCTGTTCGTTTGAATCTCGATCTGGACCGTATTAAATACTGGATGGACAGAGGGGCTCAGCCTTCGGATACGGTGAAGGCTCTGATCAGTAAATCCAACCAGTAATCGCGTATTTAACGCTTGTTCTGGCGCGACGGAATTTGTCCAGGTTCAATTTCACAGGGAGGCGTTATGAAAGAGCTAATTGAGATGGTTGCGAAGGCTTTAGTGGACAATCCTGATCAAGTCAGCGTGACTGAGGTCGAGGGAGAACAAACCACAGTACTCGAATTGAGAGTAGCCCAGACCGATCTGGGGAAGGTTATTGGAAAGCAGGGACGAACCGCCCGCGCCATACGAACCATTTTGGGAGCTTCCGGAATGAAGCTCCGAAAAAGGTTCGTACTGGAGATCCTGGAGTAATTGGTTCCGTTTGTCACGATTGCCCGGATCGTCAAGACCCGTGGAATCAAAGGTGAAGTTGCTGCCGAACTGCTGACTGATTTCCCGGAACGGTTTGAATCGGTCACGGAAGTTCGCATCCTCCGCCAGGATCGGGAGTATCGGGAAGAGATCGAGGCCTTTTGGTTTCACCAAGGCAGGGTGATTCTAAAGTTTCGCGGTCGTAATTCTCCCGAAGAAGTCAGCGAGTTGGTGTGGGGGGATGTTCAGGTTCCGGAAAGTCTTCGACCAGAGCTACCGCCAGACACCTATTATCACTCGGACCTTATCGGTTGCCGCATCGTTGAGGGTGGTGAGGACCTGGGGCAGGTCGTGGATATCCTCGAGTCCGGACCGGAGATGACCACTTTGGTGGTTCACACGCCGCGGCAGGAGGAATTCATGGTTCCTCTGGTCCGTGAGTTCGTCACGCGGGTCGATACAGGTGAGAAGGTCATCGAGGTAAAACTCCCACCCGGACTGTTGGAGCTTTAGGGAGCGCGGCGTGCACATAACAGTGGTAACCATATTCCCAAAGCTCTTTAACGGAGTTTTTGAGTACGGAATTATTCATCAGGCCTGCAAGAAAGGCTTGTTGAACATCAAAATTATGGACCTTCGGGACTTTACCGATGACAAACATGCTACAGTAGACGACCGCTCCTACGGGGGCGGAGAGGGTATGGTGTTGAAGCCTGAACCCATTTTTCGGGCCGTGGACCGGAGCAGGGAAGAATCCAGTGAGGCCCCGCACGTGATTCTGTTAACGCCTCAGGGGCGCCGCTTCGATCAGAGCAAGGCCAAGGAGCTATCTTTGAAGCCGCACCCGCTCTTCATCTGTGGGCGTTACGAGGGCGTGGATCAGCGCGTCGCCGAGCATGTGGTGGATGAGGAGATCTCGGTAGGCGATTTTGTGCTTTCGGGCGGAGAATTCGCAGCCCTGCTGATTATTGACGCGGTTTCCCGGCTGATTCCGGGTGTGGTGGGTAAATCGTGCTCGGTCTTGGAGGAGTCTTTTATGGATGAGGTGCTGGATTATCCTCATTACACTCGACCTGCTGAATTTCGGGGCTGGAAGGTTCCGGAGGTGCTGCTTTCCGGAGACCATGACCGGATCAGGCGTTGGAGGCAGCGAGAGGCATTAGATCTGACCCGCAAGAGACGCCCGGACCTACTCAAAGAAACCAAGAAAGAAAGAAACTAGTGCTTCGTAACATAAATAAGTGCGCTACCGCTGGAGGCGATTTGACCCGTATTCAAGGCGCGACGACAGCACACTTATTTATGTTACGAAGCACTAGGAAACCCAAGAACCAAGCCCCGAGGTGCACTATGAATCTGGTCGATCAGGTCGAACAAAAATATACAAACAAGGAATTTCCCGAGTTTACTCCGGGAGATACGGTTCGTGTAAACGTCAAAATCAAAGAAGGCGAGAAGTTCCGTATTCAGGCTTTTGAAGGTGTCGTCATCGCTATAAAGCATGGTGGCACGCGCTCCTCTTTTACGGTTCGAAAGGTCTCCTTCGGATACGGTGTTGAGAGGATCTTTCCTCTGTATTCTCCCATGATCGAGGCCATTGAACTGGTCAAAAGAGGTCGAGTGCGGCGAGCTAAATTGTACTACCTGAGGGAGCGCAAGGGTAAAGCCGCCCGGATCAAAGAGATTCGTTAATTGTAATCTCAATCACCGGGCAAACAGGGGCAGGCCTTTAAACTGGCCCCTACTCTGCTTCCATGCTAGATAAATTTAGACTTCTTCGAAGCGCTGAAAAGCAGGTCATTCGGCGGAAGTTTAATCAGGCTATCCGCAATTACGAAAAACTGCTGGAGCGAGATCCCGAAGAGCCCACGCTTCTCAACACCATTGGTGATCTTCTTTTAAAGAAGGGCCAGAGAGATCAGGCCCTGGACTACTTCTACCGGGTCGCGGATATCTACATGCGCAGTGGCTTTACCGTCAAAGCCATTGCCATGTATAAAAAAATCCAGCACCTGAATTCACACGATTTGAAGACCAATGAAGTGCTGGCCGATCTCTATGAGCGTCAGTCCTTGCCCATGGAAGCCGTGTACCATCTGAATCTTCTGGTCACGCGCTACGAACGCCAAAATGATCTGGAGAAGGCGGTCCTCTATCTTGAGCGCGTCGTAGAGCTGGACTCCGCTGATCCAAATAAACAGGTTCGCCTGGCTGAATTGCGTCAACGGAAGGGTGATTCCGGCGGCGCCGTCCAGAAGTATCTGGAGGCCATCAGCCTGTTGAAGAAGCAGAATTATCACGAAAAGGCTTTTCAACTGGCTGGTGAGGCCTTAGGCCTTTCCGAGCAGGACCGGAACGTGCTGCGGACCTATGTGGAATGTGCCGAGAGTGCAGGCCGGCTCGATTCGGCAGCCGCGTTTCTGCGCAAGCGTCTGGTCTCCGATCAGCAGAAGTATCCATGGCAGATGTATCTGGCCTGGCTGCAGGAGAAGCGGGGAGACCGGGAAGTCGCTCATCAGCTCTACCAGGAGCTTCATTCCGACGGAATATCCGATCCCCTGGTTCTCCAGGGCTTGCAGCGCACGGCTCAGGGCAGCCTGGAATCGCCGGAAAACTATGCAGTTTTCCCTCAGGGCCTGAATGAGAGTGCTGAAGCTGTGGAGTTCTCCAGCGCCAGCGACACAAACGGCGGCGACGCAAGTGCCGGCGCCACGAGTGATAGCGAGCTGAGATTGTTTCACTTTGACGATTCAACTTCTGCAGAGCTTCTGGCAGGCCAGGGCCGGGAGCCGCAAGAGGAAGTTCTGGAAGAGGAGCTTTTGATTTATCCCCAATCGGCCGAGGATACACCGGCAGGCGACGAGACTCCAGCGCCGCCGGAAGAGCTGTCCCCCATCTCTCTGGAGGAGGGCCTGCAGGAAGCGGACTTTTATCTGAAACTGGGTTATCACGATGAGGCTCAGAAGCTGCTACAGAGGCTGCTTCAGGAGCACCCTCGGGATGAGCGCGTGCTGCGCAGGGCCAGAAAGGCTCTGCTTGACCTGCCGGTACCGGAACCGGAGCAACTGGCGGAAGAGATAGATATTGATTTCGACAACGAACTCAATTCGGCGCTGGATTTTCTCTTCACTGGAACCTTGGAAGATTCCGAAGTCGCTTTGGCTGACGAGATCCTGCGCTATGACGTGGCTTCCAGCAATGATGGCACTCAGAGCGCCTCGAAAATCCATTATGATCTGGGCCTGGCCTATAAGGAATTGGGACTGCATGAAGACGCCGTCCAGGAATTTTTGACGGCACTGGACACATTCGCGGATCCCGAAGAGAACCCTCAAAAAATTCTTTGCTGCAGCATGCTGGCCAACTCCTTTCTGCAACTCGAGAAACACGACGAAGCCGCCCGATGGGCTCGTGAAGGACTGAACCTTCCGGACAAAAAAGACTTTGAATGGAAGGCGCTTCAGTATGATCTGGCGCGCGCCCGGGAGAATATCGGGGAATTGGCCGAAGCGCTGCAGAGTTACCAGGAGATCCTTGAACGGGACCCCCACTATCGTGATATACAGGGACGAGTTGACCAATTGTCGGCGCAGTTGAATGGCTAACAAAGTCCTGTTTTGTGTTTACGTCCTCTATTGCTTCGAAGTGGGTATTTTCCTGCTGGTTTTTCCCTGGATGCGGCTTTGGGATCAAAACTCACTGCTTCAGATTTATCCCCAGTTGAGATTAATTTTTCTAAACAATTTCTTTCGCGGCGCGGTTTCGGGCTTGGGCATGGCGAATCTGATCCTGGGAGTCTGGGAAGTTGCCCATTTTCAATACTATTTTAAAAAAGCTTGACCTGGAGCTCCCGCTCTTCTACGGCATCTCTGACCGGCGCTACTTTTCTGAACTGGATCCTTTCCGCTATCTCGATCTGCTCTTTCAGACCTCGGCCCATATCCTGCAGTGGCGGGAGAAAGATCTCGGACCTGGCGAAACCCGTGTTTTTGCTGAGCGGGGGGCGCAGCTGGCCGGAAGCGCGGGAAAGCTCTTCCTGATTAACAGTCATGTCGAGATTGCTCTCCAGTCGGGAGCCGGAGGTACCCACCTGACCTCTGATCAGAATATCAGCCAGGCTGTCGAGCGGAGAAATCGGTCCGGCGCCGGCGAGTTTATCCTGGGTAAATCAGTCCATTCCGTGGCCGCCGCGAAAGCCGCCCAGGAAGAAGGAGCCGACTATGTTCTTCTGGGGCCGATTTTCAGCCCTCTTTCCAAGAAAGCTGGCCGGCGCCCGCTCGGTCTGGATGGTCTCAGGGAGGCCGCACAGGCGCTTAGAATTCCGGTGTTTGCCTTGGGCGGCATCGACGGCGCCAACTTTCAGCAAATTTTCCAGGCAGGCGCCTCAGGCGCGGCTGGTATCACCTGGTTGCGCGAGGAAGTCCGGAAGCGTAGCCTATGGGCATGAGACCGGAGCTGCTGAGCCTCTGGATGGCAAGCGTCATTATCTGCATCTTGGTGCTGTCAGTTGCGTTCACTATTTCACCCGAGGGGATTGAAAGCAGTGTTTTGGGCTGGCTTCCGACCTGCCCCGCCAAGCTGGCTGGCAGCTCATGTTTTTCCTGCGGCCTGACCCACAGCGTCAGTGCCGCGGCGCACAGGCAATGGAGTCGATCTCTCGAATTTCACGCGGCTGGGATTCCCACGTTCTTTTTGGCGCTGGCAAACGCCCTAACAGGCCAGCTATACCTTATCAGGTTGATTGTTCGTAAGAAGAGGAGAGGACAATGAGTCCGCTTGCGCTGGTCTGGGCATTCTGAGCCTGGTTTCTTCCGCTTAGCCGTCGGGGGCGACATCCTGTCATTGGAAATTACGTACGTGTCACCATTTTAGGAGCAGCAGCTCCGAGCTGAATCCGGGGCCGAAGGCGGCACAGAGACCGTAGGCGCTATGGGGAGCCCCAGCTTGGAGCAGTTGGTTGAGAATGAATAGCATGGTCGGGGCTGACATGTTTCCGTAATTTTCCAAAACAAACCGGCTGTGCTCGAGCTCTCCATTTTTCAGGCCCAGGCTCTTCTGGAAAGCAGCCAGGACCTTGGCGCCTCCGGGATGGATGATAAAACGTGAAATCGCCTCGATGCCCAGGAAGTTTCGCGCCAGGAATTCCTCAACATTCGAACGGATGTGCCTGCTCAGGACGGCGGGAAGGTTGCGCGAGAGCACGACATGAAGGCCCTTCTCTGAGAAATCCCATCCCATGATGTCCAGTGTATTGGGCCAGAGCGTGCTCTGGCTGTCCACGATTTCCAGCCCCTGCTCTGGACAGTCGGACCCGCAGACCAGGACAGCGGCAGAGCCGTCTGCAAAAAGAGCGGACGCAACCAGATTGCTCTTGCTCAGATCGCCAAACTGGAAAGTGAGCGAAGAGATCTCGACGACAATCAGGAGAATTCGCTGACGGGGAGCCCCGCGGGCCAGATCCAGGCAGCGGGAGAGCCCGGCGGCGCCTCCTGCGCATCCGAGTCCAAAAATCGGAGTCCTTTTTACTGATGGCTTGAAACCGAGCCGATTGATGATTCTAGCGTCGATGCTGGGAGTGGAGAGCCCGCTGCTGGAGACGAAAAGCAGGTGATCGACTTCATCGGGCTGGATCCCAACCCTGTTCAGGCAGGATTCAATGGCTTGAATTGCCAGCTCTTCGGCCCAGCGGACATACTGATTATTCTTTTCCGTAAAACTGTGATCGTGGTGGAACCATTCGAGGGGGACGCAGAAATGTCGCTGTCCTATCTGGACGCTGTCAAAGACGGCTGCCAGTCGCCCGATGTCCTCGATTCCGCTTTTGAAATGCCGCTCAGCCTCGGCCCGAAGGTCTTGCTGCCGATAGCAATGCGGAGGAACGGCCGTTCCGATCGCGGCAATTCGCGCCATCTGTAGATTGCTTACTCTACCGGGGCGCCGAGACCATATTGCGACCCCTTTAAAGCGATTTCTGAGGTTTTTCTGGCTGAGAGAACTTCTTTGTGCAGGGCAGAATCTTTTATTTTCCGAGCCATATTTTCAATGGCCTCTAGCTGGGGGATGAACTCCTGAATTTTTTCATTCAGTTTCTCCAGGGATTTTTTGATGTCACCTCCATCGGCGGTCTTGTAGCGAGCTTTCTCGTCGATGTTGATCATGATCCCGTCAATGGCCCGCTCATAAGCGTGAACCATGTCCTCGTAAGTGTAAAACTCCAGCGGATTGGGCTTGTCGTCCTTCCAGGGCTCGTCATTGATGCGGCGCTTGATCTCCACCAAGCGGCTTTCGGCAATTTCAAGAAAAGTCTCCACACGTTTGACCAGCTTCTGGTTCTCCTGCAGGCCGCGGTATTCCTCCTCAGTGAAGCGATCGGCAGTCTGCAAGTTGACCACGCGGCGGCGTACTGCAGCGTGGGTGGCATAAAACAGGTGCGGAACAGCAACCGGCGCTTCCTTGAAGGTCTCTTCAACGTCAAAAAGGCTGGCCCCATGGTCTTGGCTGTTGATGATGGATGACCCGAAGATACCCTTGAGAAAAAAGCTGCGCAGGTCATCGAGATCTTTGGCTGCCGCCTCGAAGTCTACTCTGGCTTCAAAGGGGGCCGACACCCGCAAGTCTCGCACCACCTCAATCAGGCCACGCAGTCCGATTTCCAGGTCCTTTACCTGGTTCGAGCGCAGGTCTTTTTGTTCATCAATAGGCTCCTCCCGGATGTAACAGGCGATGGCTCGGATTCGCTGAAGGCTCTCCAGACTTTGCTCAACCCTGTCGGTGCGCATATACCCTCTTAAGACGATCGCCTCACGGTTCAGTACTCTTCTGAAGATATCGATCCGATCCTTATACTTATTCTTCCTTTGATAATCCGCATATTCGCGATCAGAGAGGATTTCGCTGAGGGGAACCCGCTGGAGATCTTCGTTCTGAATGGGGCTTGAAAAACAAACTGTCAAAAATATAAAAGCTAAAAGCGATTTCATGTCACATCTCACATCTTCTCAGGCACCTCAATTCCGAGCAGTTCCAGAGAGTTGAGGAGCCCCTGGCGGGCCGTATCCGCCACAGCCAGGTAGAAACTCTTTCTGACCAGATCCTGTTCGGAGAGGATGTGGTGCCCATGGTAAAAGAAATTGAACTGTTGAGCCAGAGAAAAAATGTGCTTGGCAAGGTAAGAAACTTCCATCGTCCGTACGGACTGTTCCAAAGCTTCCTCAATTCTGGCTAACAGGAGAAGCAGATTCCAGATTTCGTCCTCACTCAGGTATCCTTCGAGCAGCTCGGCCTGATTCCAAAGGTGGTTTAGATTTTCTTTCCAATTCTCTGACCCAGGGTCTGCGTCATCCGCCTGCAGTTTTTTGAAGATGTTGTTGGCACGAACCACAGAGTATTGAAGGTAGGGGCCGGTCTCTCCTTCAAAACTCAAAGCTTCCGAAAAATCGAAGGCGATTACCGCGTTGCGGGTGTATTTTAGCAGAAAGTATCTCAAAGCTCCGACAGCAATCTGGCGGGCAATAATGGAGCGTCGCTCAGCATCGAGATCTTTCTGTCGAGCATTGACTTCCTGCAAAGAATGCTCGATCAGTTTATTGACCAGATCATCGGCCTTTACACCCAGGCCTTTGCGGCCCGAAACCTCTACGTATGGCCTGGACCGATCTTCTTCCGACAGCTCAAGTCCCAGTTCGGCACAACAGGCAGGCGAAAGAGCCACCATCTCGTAAGCAAAATGAACGGAGCGGGCTGCCTGCTCCTCGAATCCGAGACTGCGCAAACCCTGGACCACCACGCGCTGCAGGTACGACTGGCGAACGTCGATCACATTGTAGACAGAATGGCCGCGCCCGAACTCGGGTTGGCTCTCAGCACAGAGTGTGCTGGTTACCCAGACTTTCTGGCCGTCCGGATAGTGGAAGAAAGGACGATAGTGAAAATCCTTCCCCAGCAGTCCAAATTTCCACAACTGATAGGCGATATCCTTTCCCACATAAGTGACCGTGCCGTTGCTGCGGACGATAATCTTCTCTTCACCTTCTTCTTCCGTTTCTCCGGCCAGACGTATGACCCAGCAGCCCTTATTGACCCCCTCAAGAACGAAAGTGATAGCCTCCCGTTCTTTAAGCTGCTGAAAGGCCTCATCCCAAAACTTCAAGTGGAGGATCTCGCTCTCGCGGGGCAGAACATCGTACTTCACTCCGATGCGCAGCATCGTATTCAGGTGAGCCTGAACAATGCGGCTCGACACATATTCAGCCAACGCGGCGGTCCGTGATCCCTCTTCCTCAATTTCCTTCAGGGCCTGGTTTCGGTGTTCAAGCCGTGACTGGTCCTGGGAATACCAGTCGGAAACCTGCGCATACAGGTCCCAGCAGTAGTAGTCAAAAGGATCCTCAATGGCTTGAACCTGTTCCAGCGACAGGTTCCGCAATTGTTGAAAGCCGACGATCACGTCGGCCACCTGGACTCCCGTGTTATCGATGTAGTTTTGAATTTCGACCCGGCGACCGGAAGCACGCAGCAACCGCACAAAGGTATCTCCCAGCACGGCATTTCTCAAGTGGCCGATGTGGGCAGCCTTGTTCGGATTGATGTTGGTGTGCTCGACGATGACCTTTTCCGGGGAGAAGGCCTGCAAGGGGTTGCCGATCCACTCGTACAACTCCTGAAAGAACGGGGCTCGTTTGAAGAAGACGTTCACATAGCCGGCTCCGGCCGCTTCAAATCGATCGACTTCCTCCGGCGTATGGATGTTTTCAACCACCTCCTGGGCGATTGTCCCGGGCGCCTTTCGCAGCACCTTGGCCAGTTCGAAAGGGAAGGGAAATGCCAAATCTCCGAAGTCAACGCGCGGCGGAGTTTCGGCCGTGAGTCGCTCCAACTTAACATTGAAACGCTCCCTGATGAACTGTCTCAGGTAGGTCTCCACGGCTTCGATCCGTCGCAAGAACATGTTGCGTATGATACAGGACTCGGTCTCCAGGCGGTATGACGGGGGGCAAGCTCGCTTCGCTCGCGGTGGCGGGTGGCGGGTGGCAGGTGGCAAGCTCGCTTCGCTCGCGGTGGCGGGTGGCCGGTGGCGGGTGGCAAGCTCGCTTCGCTCGCGGTGGCGGGTGGCAGGTGGCGGCGTCCACCCATCAGTGGTCAGTGGTCAGTGGTCAGCGGTCAGCGGTCAGCGGTCAGCGGTCAGCGGTCAGTGGTCAGCGGTCAGCGGTCAGCGGTCAGCGGTCAGCGGTCAGCGGCCAGCGGTCAGTGGTCAGCGGTCAGCGGTCAGTGG
>JBOGJG010000052.1:0-22699 GCA_050747825.1 Acidobacteriota bacterium
CTACCGTGCAGCCTACGAGCCGGTGGCCGGGCGCATAATCGAAGTAGACACTCCCGGCCTGACCGCCGTCAATCCGGACCGCTTCACCTTCAAAAATATCAAGCGCCCCATGTACGGCGTGAACTGAGGGAAGCTTTCCTACAGGCTGAACAAGAAACGTCGAGCCGCTCGACCATCCCGTAATCGAGAATTTACAGCAGAAATGGGACTTGAGCTCATTAATCAACTCCAGCCCTTTAGAGTCCAACATCGCGTCGGGCACAAATGGTTGGATTCGGTCATTCCACTCGCCACGCTTGTTCGAGTTCGCTGAGGGTTACCATCCGACGAACCCGACGATGCACAAACGTCAGTTTTCTTCACGTCGCATCCGCTCAATCAGGGACTTCGCTCTTCGCCTAGCGACTTTGTCGGCTTCGTCAGCAATCCACTCATAGCTGCTGAAGGTCCGCTTCTTGGAGCCGCAAGAGGAACAGTACCACTTAAAACCACCCCAAAAGGTTGGTCTCTCACTGAGCTCGGT
The DNA here is from genome assembly GCA_050747825.1 of Acidobacteriota bacterium. Lineage (GTDB taxonomy): Bacteria > Acidobacteriota > UBA6911 > RPQK01 > JBOGJG01 > JBOGJG01. Next base: position 524 of record JBOGJG010000052.1, read on the forward strand.
CTCACATCGTGGGCAGCGCGGCAGAAAACTTGCTTCGAAATCGTCGGGCGTCACATTCGAGACGTCTGAGTGGGACCATAAGGCGAGACGAATGCGCCAGGACACGCCCTTTAATGTGAACCGGTCCACTTCTTCCCAACGGTCGGGGGTGTACGAAACAGAACCTCGAGACTCAAACTCTCTCTGCCGTCGGGATCGCAGTCGATTGAGGGAGATAAGAATGAACCATCCGGCCATTACGATGCTGACACTCACCCAAAGCCATATCGGCACGATCTGGAAACCTCCCCTCACACTTCCAACCGGAAGCCCAGCTATTAGCCCCGCTAAGGGAACGTGTTTTTCCGGTCCGGAAAGAATGGGTCGCGATCGTGTGTCACGTAGAAGACCTGTCCCCAAGATCTCCGCGGCTCGAGGAGGACCGTTATATGAGCATCCGGGAAGCCTCCCGATATCTTTGCCTTGCGCCGAGAACACTGAAAAAGTACCTGGAGGAAATTCCTCACGATCGCGTGGGGAATAAGCTATTATTTAAGCGCAGTCAGTTAGACCGCCCGGATGTCTCAATATCGCCAAACTGAAATCGACCTGGACGACGCGTTGCGGCCAGCAGGAAATAATGAAGGATTAAAATTCAATTATCACGTCAAGGGTTACATCGTGCCAGGGAAATCTCAACAGACGGCACCGATTCGGTCAAGAACGGGAATTTCGGGCTGACGAGTGTGAACCAAAATTTGAGAAACTGTTCGCGCGAGCGGAGGTACCCTCATGACCCAACCTGACGATTTCCGTAAGTTGCTTGAGAGCCCGGAAGGTGCGCGCGTGGAGTTCAAGTCCGCCTCGGGCGGCTTCCATTTCGACGAACTGGTGAAGTACTGTGTCGCGCTTGCCAACGAGGGGAACGGCAAGATCGTCCTCGGCATCACAGATAGACGTCCACGACGCGTCCTCGGCACGCGGGCGTTCTCGGAGCCCGGGCGAACTGAGGCGGGTCTTTTCGAACGGCTGGGACATCGCATCCCCCTGGAGGAGTATAAGCACGAGGGCAAACGGGTCCTTATCGTCCATGTGCCTGGTCGGCTACCGGGAACTGCTTGGCAAGATCGGGGGACGTTCTGGATGCGCTCCGGGGATGCCGTTGTGCCAATGTCGGACGAGCGCCTGAGGCGGATTCATGAAGAGGCTGGACCCGATTTCTCGGCGGAGATCTGCTCGGATGCACGCCTTTCAGATCTCGATCCAGCAGGCATCGAGCAGTTGCGGAGACTGTGGCAACAAAAGGTGCCTGGGCAGGACATCGGATCGCGTTCCGACGAACGCGTGCTTACGGACGCCGAGTTGCTAGTCGGGGGTCACTTCGTGTGGGCGGCCCTGATACTGCTGGGCACTCGGGAGGCCCTGGGTCGCCTGTTTGGGCATGCTGAGACTTTCAGCACGGAGGATTTTCTCGTGGTGGATCTCGTCCACCGGGATCGACCGGTTCCCGATTACCTCCGTCCACGAGGCGAGTATCTTCTCGAGCAGGGTGTGCTCGAGCGCGTCGGCCGCGGCCGTGGTGTACACTTCCTGCTTTCACGACGCTTCTACCGCTTGCTAGGCAAGCCGGGCGTGTACACGCGCAAACGCGGGCTCGATCGAGACCAGAACAAAGCGCTGTTACTGCGGCACATTGAAAGTTCGGCACGCACAGGAGCTAGATTCGAAGAGTTCCGGCAGGTGCTTCCTGCTTTAAGCCGCCACCAGGTCCAGACGCTAGTTCGCGAACTGAAGCGGGCCGGCCAGATCGTCGTTCGTGGGAGCACCAAGGCAGCGCGGTGGTTTCCGGCGGATCAAAAACGCAATTCGACGCAATAAAAACGCAATTCTGACGCAATTCGAGCGCTAAGTACTTTTACCTCAGTGACTTCCGGACTGCCTTATCCAAAATGATTTTGCGGTGAAGTTGTTATGTTGTCGCGACATACGCATATCCGAACACTCGAGCTGTGGGATAATTTTTCGAAATGCGCAAACGCCCGATGCCAGGTTATTGTGTTCACTGTCTAAAGCAGTCTGACGAAATGACCTGGAGCATGTTTTTCCGCGCTCCTGGTATTCAGACAACATGCCCAGGGATTTAGAAGAATGGAAGATTCCTTCTTGTCTCGACTGCAACAGAGCCGATCCTCGGAAGGCTCGCGATGATAAAGACCAGAAAGCCCGGGCTTGAAGCATCAACAGCTGGGCGGTTTCATGGTGCCTCTGAACGATGAGCCAGCAGATGCCGTCTTGCCAGCTTTTGGTCCTCACCCAGATCCACAGAAAAGAGCAACGAGGGGAATTCAAATCGCGGGGGAGGACAACTTGCAAAGAATCGGCCAGTTTGCCGCATGTCAACGTGCCCTGAAACAGACAACCCCCTCAGCAGTCGCCTATCTGTGAAACCTCAATTCGCTTCCGTGTATTTGGTGAAATCGCTTCCACGGGTGCACTCAATTGCTCAAGAGCTAATGATAAGGCTGAAAGTGAGGCAAAGTGTGTCCAAACAGGACGTGTGTGCGACCACACTTTCCGGTTGCGGATAGGTTGCGGCGGTTGCGTGATTTTACGCCGCTCTTTCTCTCGGTCTCGTCTTCCGGGGGAGGCGTTCTAATAGCGACCATAGTAACGAAACATGCGCTCATTTACATGGGGGATACGGGAGATCACCAATGCAATTCAGTCCAAAGCATCCATGGAGCGCGTCAGACCTTTGGCGGTGCGTACTCGATTTGACCGTGGACTCATGCTGGGTCGAGTTGCGGCAAAACTCGGGCGCAGGAGGTAGGCCGAGGCTTAAAGAGGTACCGAGTTCTGCTCGATGTAATTCTCAAAGAACGGCTCGCTGGGCCCGATGTACTGGAACTTCTCGGCATACTCCAGGCCGTATTGCTGGCCGACATGCCGGTCGTAGGCCAGCACCAGGTGCTTGATGTAGTTGCGGTTTGCCGCATCATCATCATCTCCCAGAATGGGAAGCCTCTTGCCTTCCCGGGCAAGTCGCGCCCGCAGCTTCGATCCACGATCCCCTGCCGGGCCCTGAGCCTTGTTCACCAGATTGGCCTCCACCTTCCGGTCGATCACCGAGCTGATATCCACCACACGGTTCACCGGCTGGGGCCGTCCCCGCGAAAAGTAATACCGCTCGCTGGCCCCATAGGCCTGCATTCCCATCAGGATCTGCTCAGGGTAATTCTTGGGATTGCCGGCCATAAAGGCGGCCGATTCGACCGCACGGGCGGTGACGTAATGGTCGGGATGATACTCGTAATGGGCCCATGGATCATAGCTCACAATCGTGTCCACCTTCAGCGCGCGAAACAGGTAGATCAGGCGGGCTCTCAACTCGACAATGGACATCTCGTCCATGCGGTGATTGCGGTATCCCAGGTCGAAGACCTGCTTGAATCCCATAACCCGGCCAAGTTCCTGGTTGTCCTGGTGGTTGGCCAAGATGGTCTCAGGAATATTGCCGGGTCCCGCCACTTCGTCATTGCTGGTGCGGATCAGGTACCCGGTGTAGCCTTCCGCCAGTAGTTTGGCCACAGTGCCCGCGGCGAAGAGTGGAATGTCATCTGAATGGGGCTGAATGGCTGCCAGGGCTTTGCCCTGGTGAGGCCGCCCCTGGGCGTCTCCTTCGATGACCACTTCATTGAGATTGAAGGTGTTCCCCTGAATCAGCGGATAACCATTGGTGGTGAGCTGGTTCTCGCGACTGGGTACGACTCTTTCCCAGGATTTCGCGGCCTGCGCGCCGATCGTTCCCTGCGGTCCCGTACCCAATACCGCTCCCGCAGCCAAAGTGCTGCCTAAAAACTCTCTTCGCTTCATTCGATCTCCCCTTTGCCTTAATGGAATGTTGGTGGAATTATAATGGCGGAAATCCTATGAAAGCACCACACATCGTAGTCTCACTGCTCTTTTCTTTTTCAATCTTGCATGGCCAGGGGGCCTATCCGGGAGCCCGCCACGGCGGCAACTATATGTACAATTTTTATTTTCCTCCTGCCCCAAGTACTACTCCCTGGGCTCCAGCCTGGTCGCCGGACGGGAAATTTATCGCCGTGGCGATGTACGGCTCCATCTGGAAAGTGGATCCGGGCACCGGGAATGCGAGCGAACTGACTTACAATCTCAAATACCATTCGTCGCCGGACTGGTCACCCGACGGGAAATGGATCATCTACACGGCCGATGACGACGGGAAGACCATCCAGCTGGAAATCCTGAACGTCGAGAGCGGGGAAACACACGCCCTCACGCAGGACTCTTCCAGTTACACCGATCCGGTGTTCTCCCCCGACGGATCTCGAGTGGCTTACGTCTCGACCCGCCCGAACGGGTACTTCAACATTTTCGTCCGGCCCATTCGGGACGGACGCTGGACTGGGGATGAAGTCGCAATTACCAGCGATAACGATTTCGGCAGAAGCCGGCTCTACTTCGGCCGCTGGGATATGCATATAGAGCCGGCCTGGATGCCGGACGGGAAGGAGCTTCTCCTGGTGTCCAATCGCGGCGTCCCCCTGGGTTCGGGCGACGTCTGGCGCGTCCCTGTGCAGGAGAACGGGATGCAGGAAGGGCAGGTCATCCTGAGCGAGCAAACGCTCTACCGAACGCGCCCTCACGTCTCTCCCGACGGGACCCGGTTCATCTACTCCTCCACCTCGGGTGCCGCCGATCAGTACAACCACCTGTACGTTTTGCCCACCCGTGGCGGCACCCCTTACAAAATGACTTTCGGTGAATTCGACCACTTTCATCCGCGCTGGTCCCCGGATGGGAAACGAATCGCTTTCATCGCCAATCAGGGAGGACTGCCGCGCCTCTGGGTCATGGACAGTTTCGGAGGCGGCCCCAGGGAGATTCGAATCAACAACCTTCAGTGGAAGCGTCCGATGGGGCAGCTGCGGGTACAGGTTGTCGATGCCGCCACAGGCAAAAATACTGCCGCCAGGATTTACGGCCAGGCTTCCGACGGAAAGTTTTATGCTCCTCGCGATTCGTATTCGCGAATCGGCCAGCAGGGGCGGCACGTGTTTCACACCGAGGGGACTTTCACCATGACGGTCCCGCCGGGCCGGATGCAGGTAGAGGCGGTAAAAGGGTTCGAGTACTGGCCGGCCAGAGCGGAAGTGGAAATCGCCGCCGGTAAAACCGCTGAGCTGAGGCTGGAACTGAACCGGATGACCGACATGAATGCTGAGGGCTGGTACAGTGGATCGACTCACGTCCACATGAACTATGGCGGCAATCTCAGAAACAGCCTGGAGAATCTCATGATGATGTCACGGGCCGAGGACCAGGACGTGGTCAACGAGCTGGTGGCCAACAAGGATAACCGTGTGCTGGACTGGCAGTACTTTGTCCCAGGAGGAGGGGAGCACCCCGTTTCGCGCGAGGACGTGGATATGATTGTCATTGTGGGTGAGGAATACAGACCCGCTTTCGGAGGTCACGTCTTCCTGATCGGACTCCGCGACCACCTGATCTCACCCTTCACCACCGGATACGAGGGTACCGCCATTGAGAGCCTGTATCCGATCAACACTCATATCTTCAGGAAAGCGCTCGAGCAGGGGGCCGCCACCGGCTACGTGCACGCATTCAGCGGGGATCAGGACCCGCTGCAAGCCGATCTCGGAGTGGCCAAGTACTTCCCCGTAGACGCCGCCTTTGGAACCGTCCACGGGCTGGAGTGGTCGGCGGCAAGCCGCGCCACTTTGCGAGTCTGGCACCACGCCTTGAACAATGATTTTAAGATTACGCCCACCGGCGGAGAGGACTCGATCAGCAACCTGCAGCGCAGCAAGCTGGTAGGCAGCGTCCGGACCTACGCCTTCCTGGGATCGAATTTTTCGGCTGAAGCCTGGATCGAAGCGCTGAAGCAGGGGAAAACATTTTTCAGCAGCGGACCCCTGTTGGATTTCCAGGTGGACGGCAGGATCCCCGGCGAGTCGGTGAGGCTGCCGGCGCAGGGAGGTACCGTGACCCTGGAGGGGGAAGTCCAATGCATCGTGCCCCTCAGCCGGGTGGTGATCCATCGAAATGGAGAGGTCTGGAAGGAGTTGCCCCTCACAGGCGACAGACGGCACGTCGTCTTCCGTGAAAAGACTCAGGTGAGCGACAGCAACTGGTTTTCACTCTACGCCGAGGGCGAACTGGGAAGTCATCCCATTGATGCCGATTACCCCCAGGCCGCCACCAATGCAGTTCGCGTTTATGTGGGAGACCAGAAAATCCGCAGCCCCGCGTCGGCCCAGTACTTCGTCCGTTGGATGGACAAGCTCACGGACATGGCTCGTGACTGGTTCGCGTGGAGATCCGAGGAAGAGAAGCAACACGTCTTGAAACAATTCGAGAAGGCCCGCCGGATTTATGCAGAGCTGGCTCAATTTCAATCCGGCCGGGCCGAGTAAAGCCGATATCCTTCGTTCTCCGCGCTGCCCGATTCTCGACGAAGCCTTGGTTGCGCCTGCGCGGGTTTGAGTTGGGGGGGCGAACAGGGCTATAATCCATCCATAATCAAGGGGGTGCCAAAATGACCGACTTCAAACCCGTTACCAGACGAGAGGCCATTTTTCTGCTGGGCGGTGCCGCGGCTCTGGCCACGCTGACCCGCGTGACCGGCGCGGCCACGGCCAGGCTGAATGACAGAGAGGCGGCCTTGCCTTACATGAAGGGGATGATTCTCTTCGCCATCACTCCCATGCAGTTGAGGGCGGGAAAAGCGGAAATCGACTACGACGGCATGAGCCGGAACATGCAGTTTTTTGCGGGCCAGCCCGAGCCCTACCTGATTACCGTTTGCGGGGGCACCGGAGAGTTCTATGACCTCAGGACGGAGGAGCACAACCGAATCATCGCCGCTGCCGCCGCGGAAAAGGGTGACCGGATTCTTCTGGCGGGAGTCGGGGGGGACGAGACCCGGGAAGCCGTAAAACTGGCCCAGGCGACGGAGAAGGCGGGGGCCGACGCTCTCGTCATCATGCCCTCGGAAGTGATCGCCAAGCAGGGAGACGAAGCCCTGCTGAGCCATTATCAGGAGATCGCCAATGCGGTTTCCGTCGGAGTGCTCCCTTACCGGCGGCCCGTAAATCCCTTCGGCATGGACATGATTTTGCGCCTGATGGAAACTCCCAATGTAATCGGACTCAAGGACGGGATAGGCGACCTGACCTTTATCCGTAAGGTTTATCTCAAAACTGAAGGCCTATTGCCCATCTTTCCAGCCGCCGAGCGCTCCACGCCGTTTTTGCACCTGGCCGGCGCAAAGGGATATACCAGCGGACACGCCAACTTTACTCCCAACCATTCGGCCCGGATCTGGCAGCTTTGCGAAGAAGGAAAATACCAGGAGGCCATGAAGCTGGGCGATTACTTCATCCGGCTGGACGATCTGCGGGCCCGCTACGGCAATATTCTCCTCAAGGCTGGCCTGGAACTGCGAGGTCTGGCTGGAGGCCCCTTGCGCAAGGGTCCCGAGAGAATGCCCGATGAAGGCCGCGAGGCGCTCAAGAGCGTTCTTGCTGACCTGGGAGTCCTGTAATCTCGCGGCTCAGATTCCTCATGCCGGCCCTGGCTCTGCTCGCCGCAGAAATGATGTGCCTCAGCGCGGCCCTCGGGTAAAGTGCATTTCCCAACCGAAAGTCCGCCGCGACGCCTGCAAGAACCTGTCCATTTGAAGTCGACCCGGTCGGGGGCCGACAACGCCTTTCAGAGGGGCTACCAAATTTGCGTCCACACCACCAGCCCCAAATGAGCAGATTCGGCCACACGGAGAGCGCCAGCAGGAACAGCGACCAAGCTGTCGCTGATCGATGATAAATTCGCCTGCAATGAGAAAAGTTTTCGTTTTGGTCTGCGCTGTGGCCGTCCTGGCTTTTGCGCCCGCGTATCGGCAGTCAGACACCGAGTCGGCTTTGCCCGGTTTTTACCGCCACGTTGACACTATCGTCTGGGTTGTCGACGACCTGCAGCCCGTCCTTGAAGGATGGCGCTCTTTTTGATTTCTATTGACTCCCAAATTACTTTGGCGTAAGACTGCTCCTCAGTACATCTCGGATCACGAAATTCTATTGCAAATAGAAAGGAATCAGACATGAGAAAACCGATGTCAGGCTGGGCCTTGTTGTCGGTGGTCGTTTTTGCGGCGGTGCTGGCGCAAGCAGTATGGGCGCAGACGACCTCCACGGAAGTTCTGGGTGTAGTCCGTGACACCACCGGAGGTGTCCTGCCGGGAGCGCAGGTAACACTTACGCGCCGGGCCACGGGAGAGACTCGAACAGCCGTTACAAATGATGAAGGTATCTATGCGTTTCCGCTGATCGAACCGGGTGTGTACCAGGTTCACTTTGAAATGCCCGGTTTTAAGACCACTACCGTCTCCGGCGTCAATGTGGCGCTGCAGCAGCGCGCCAGGGTGAATGTGACCCTCCAGATCGGGGAAGTAACCGAGGAGATCGAAGTGGTTGGGGATGCTCGCCTGTTGAACACGGAAGATGCAGCCGTGGGCCAGAACATCGAAAGCGAGCGCATTGTGGAACTGCCGGTCAACAGTCGGAATGTGGGACACCTGGCCATTCTCACCCCGGGCGTCACCTTCGGAGGACGCATGGGCAGCCGCAGCGGCATGGGCGGACAGACTCCCCCCGGTACAACGGTCGCCCTGGTGGCACATGGACAGCACGAAATCAACCAGACGGTGACCCTCGACGGCGTCGATGCCAAAGAACCTCGGATTCATACCATGAGCCTGATGCCTTCGCTCGATGCCATCCAGGAGTTCAAGGTGCAGACGGCCGCCTATTCAGCGGAGTACGGGTTGGGTGGCGGCGCCCACGTGCAGATCTCCATGAAATCGGGCACCAACGATTTCCACGGCAGCATTTATGAGTTTCACCTCAACGAAGCACTGGATGCGGAGGATTATTTTCTCAATTTCGGGCTGGCTCCGGGCGAGGAACGGAAAGATAAAGACGCCTTTCGCCGCCACCAGTTCGGCGCCTTCCTGAGCGGACCCGTTATTCTGCCCGGCTATGACGGGAGCAACCGCACCTTCTGGTCCTTTAATTACGAGGGGCGGCGGGAGTTGAACGAATCCGTCGATACGGAATGGTTTCCCAGCGATGCCATGCGCACGGGAGATTTCTCGGAGCTGCTCAATCCAGTCGATGCAGAGGGCAACCTGATTCGGGCTCCCATTCTCATCTATGACCCATTGACCGGCGAGCCTTTTCCCAACAATGTCATTCCTCAGGATCGTCTGAACCCCGGCGCGTTGAATCTGCTTCAGTTCATCCCCCGGCAATCCTTCCGCCAGGCCGATCCTCTCGACTTCACCAATCGTGAGGCAATAGGACAGAGGATCGACCAGAATGCCTGGTTCTTCCGAATCGACCACAACATCAGCCAGGCGGATCGGGTCTTTTTCCGCATGGCCTGGGATACCCAGAACTGGGACCGCCCCACTATCAACCCCCACTTCGGGCTGTTCTTCTTTAACAAGCCGATGAATATCGCCTCGCAGTGGATCCACACTTTCAGCCCGACTGTCTTGAACGAGTTCCGCTTCGGTGTACAGACCTCCGAGGATGATCTCCAGCATCGCCGGGTGAATGAGTCGTTCGATCAGGATGCCCTGGGAATCGGCAAGTTCCGCGTGGTCGGCGACGGCAACCGCCCATTAGAGGGGCGCGAGAACGGCATTCCGCCGCTGAGAGGCCTGGGCTTCGGCTTTGGCGACGGAGGTGAAGGCGGCGGTCTGAACGACATGATCGTTTACCAGTGGGCTGACCACCTCTCCATTATGAGAGGTAAACATCAGCTCAAAATGGGATTTGAGTACCGGCATCGGCGGATTGACCGGCAAGCGGCCAATCTGACCCGCGGCCGCGTCAACTTCAGCGGCTTGCAGAGCGGTCTCGGCTTTGCCTCTTTCATGATGGGATTCGCCAACTCCGCCGAAACGGCCGAAGGATTTCCGTTGACCATTCCCCGTGAGAACCAGTGGAGTGTGTACTTCCTGGACAATTGGCAGATTACCAGCAAGCTGACTGCCAACCTGGGACTCCGCTATGACTCCATCGGCGTGCCCGTGGATGAGGGCGGGTTTTGGAGAACGCTGGACTTCATCCGCACCTTCGAGACGCCGGAGGAGAACCAGATTCCGACCGTGTTTCCGGACGCGCTCGGAGAGGCCGGGGCCGTGCCGCTGTGGGAGCAGGACAATCGCTTCTTCATGCCCCGCATCGGTCTGGCTTACCGTCCCGCCGACAAGTGGGTCGTCCGAGCCGGCGCAGGATGGTACGCCAACGTGACCCTGGGCAATAACTTCACCATCCTGAACCTGATGCCGCCCTTCTCCGGCAGCCTCCAGTTCAGCTCGGTCATGGATGTGGCCCAGAGGATCCCGGTCGAGGCCGGCGGCCAGACCTTCAACATCACGACGCGGACGTTTCGTCCCGGCACCAGGCCGCTCGTCCTGGGGGACGACCTCTTCCCCGATCCCGCCACCGCCACACTTGGGCCCGAGCGACTGCTGCACGTCCAGCCGGACCGCAAGAACAGCAGCCACTGGACCTGGACTTTTGATGTCCAGCGCCAGTTGCCGTTGGATACGGTTCTCACGGTGGGTTATGTGGGCAGCAAAACATCACACGTCCCGAACAGTATCGGCAACTGGAATGCGGCAGATCCTTCTCCGGACACCAATTTTCAGAGCCGGCGGCCGATTCAGCAATTCCATGATCCCTTGCGGCCCGAAGTTCCCGTGCGCACGTTGGGAGCTATCCGCTTTCTGGATAGTGGCGCCAACGCCTGGTATAACGGTCTGACCTTCTCGCTTGACAAACGATTCTCCAATGGCCTGGCTTACGGACTGGCTTACACCTACAGCCAGGCGCTGGGTGAAGGGAGCGGAGGAGGCCAGGAAGGCGCCCCCTTCCAGAATGCTCAGGACCGCCGGGGGTCCAAAGGTCCCCAGCAGCATGACCGAACCCACGTGACAGTCGTCAACTTCGTTTACGAGCTGCCGTTTATGCGCAACGCCGGCGGAGTCCCGGGGGCAGTGCTGGGGGGTTGGCAATTAAACGGAATCCTGGCTTTTCGCTCCGGATTTCCGTTCACCATGGGTCAGGGCGACAATCTGAATACCGGTGACGGTACCATCCGCCCCGACCGGATCGCCGACGGACGGCTGGAAAACGCCAGCCGCGAAAAGTGGTACGAGCCTCAGGCCTTCCAGAGAGTGACCTGCAACATTCCTTCTCGTCCTGACTTATGCCATTACGGCCATGCAGGCGTAGGGATCATCCGGACTCCCACGCAGCACAATCTGGACCTCTCTCTGTATAAGAACTTCCGACTCCCGGTCGGACCGGAGGAGACCAGGCTGCAGCTCAGGTTGGAAGCTTTTAACGCGCTCAACACCCCCTACTTCGGTAATCCCGTCGGCATTGGCTTCCAGACCAACGATACTATTGTTCCGGACGCTCCCCGAATGGGTGAAATTCGTTCACTGGCCGCACCCATGCGCATCATCCAGGTGGCGGCCAAGGTGACCTGGTAAGATGAAGTTCTCGCGCAAAATCGTGGAGGTGGAGAATCGCGAACAGCTCGCGAACGCCATCAATGCCGAGACCGCCATGATGTACTTTTTGGGCGGCACCAGCCATGATTATCGGTGGGAGACTCCGATCTCATTGGAGGAATCCCTGAAGATTGCCCATGAAGCCGGATTTCCCGTGATGGTCGACGCCGCCAATATGCTGCCTCCCTGGGAGAATATCCTCAGGCTGGCCTCCTCGGGGGTTGACCTGATCTGCATCAGCGGCGGCCAGCACATGCGTGGCCCCCAATGTTCCGGCATCCTGGCGGGCCGCAGGGATCTAATCGAGGCGGCCTGGCTGAACTCCAGCCCTCATGCCGACTCCCTGGACCGGCCGATGAAGGTGGGAAGGGAAGAGATGGTGACGGCCTGGCTCACGGTGGAGAAGTACGCCCGCTTGGACTTCGACAAGATCGACCGCGAATGCGAGCGGCAGGCGGACTACCTGATGAGAAGCCGGCTCTCAGGCGGATGAAGGAAATCTTCGCCGGCGCTTCACCGAAGTCCTGAGCCCGGCCTGGCTTCAGTCAGGCAGCAGTTGGACCCACCCTGGTTTGCGGCCCTAGAAATGGGTTGGAGGGAGAAAGGACGCAATGTATGGAAATCGTGTGCTGGCGGTCGTAGGGCCGATTACGCTGGCCCTGCTTCTGTCATCCTCGCTGTTGTGGGCCCAGGAATACGATTTGCTTCTCAAGGGGGGACACGTTGTCGACCCTGCCCACCAGATCGATCGTCCCATGGACGTGGCGATCAGGGGAGACGAGATTGCCCGCGTGGCTCCCGAGATCGCGGCTTCCCAGGCTCGCAGGGTCCTCGATGTGGGCGGCCTCTATGTCGTGCCGGGTTTGATTGACCTTCATGCCCATCATTATGGCTACAGCGGGGCCATTTTCCCCGACGACACGGCTTTGCCGGCCGGTACCACCACTACCGTAGACTGCGGCGGTCCGGGATGGCGCAATTTCGAAGATTTCAAGCAAAAGATCGTTGAGCGATCCACGACTCGTGTCCTGGCTTTCATCAATATCGTCGGCCACGGGATGCTGGGCTCCGATTACGAGAATAACGCAGACGATATGGACCCGGTGGCCACCGCCAACAAAATCAAGCAGTATCCCGGCCTGATCGTGGGAATCAAGAATGCCCACTTCAGTCGGCCCGGATTCGTTTCCGTGCAACGCGCCATTGAAGCGGGACGCCTCTCCGGTACTCCCGTCATCCTCGACAACAATATCTTGAGCTGGACGGAACGAGACACTGAAACCAAGGTGCTGAAACTGATGCGGCCGGGCGATCTGCACACTCACACCTACAATGATCGGCATCTGGAACTGCTGAACCGCCAAACGGGAGAAGTCCAGCCTTACATGAGGGAGGCCCGCCGGAGGGGAGTGCTGTTCGATCTGGGGCACGGCGGCGGCAGCTTCCTCTGGCCGGTCGCAGTCAAGGCCATGCAGAATGGCTTTCCCCCGGATACCATCAGCACCGACCTGCACGCCAGCAGCATCATGGGCTCCGAATCCGACATGCCCAACTGCATCTCCAAGCTGATGAACCTGGGCATGGCCCTGCCCGACGCCATCGAGCGATCCACGGTGAGACCGGCACAGGTCATCCGGCGTTTCCCGGAACTGGGGACGCTGGGAGAGGGGAAGGTCGCCGATATCGCGGTCCTGAGTCTAAAGAAGGGCGTCTTTACCTTCAACGATGCCTGGGGGAAAAAGCTCACCGGTACCCAAAAGCTGATCAACATGCTGACGATCCGGGCGGGAGAGATTGTTTACGATCGCAACGGGCTGGCTTTCCCGGAGTGGGAGCCTGCCGGCAATTACGCGAAGGGTCGGGCGCCGGCACCTCAGCCCCGTTCTCAGCTCACCCGCGCCTCCTCGGATGAACCGGCTGTCTGGGATATTCTGTTCAAGAACGGCCACGTCATCGACCCCTACAACGGCCGCAACGAGCGCCTGGATATCGCCGTCACCGGCGAGAGGATCGCGCGGGTCGGGAGGAACCTGGCGCCGGCCCGGGCCCGGCTGGTAGTCGAGCTGGACGGCTATTATGTGACTCCCGGGCTGATCGACCTGAACGTCCACGTGGATGCTCCCGGCGCCTGGCTGAACTTGAATGCCGACCACAACGCGCTGCGCTTCGGCGTGACCACGGTCGTGGATTCGGGCAGCACCGGCTGGAGAAACTTTGAGGACTTCAAGGAGAAGGTCGTGGATGATTCCCGCGTCCGGGTGCTGGCCTTCCTGAACATCGCTGCTTCCGGGCTCCGGGATGAGAGCCCTCGCCTGACCGATCTCGACCCGCCGGCGACGGCCCGGACAGCCGGGAAGTACTCCGACATCATCGTAGGGATTCGCAGCGCCTATTCCGAGTCGCTCGGTCCCGAGGCCCTGGATCGCGCGCTGGAAGCGGCCCGTCAGGCCGATCTTCCCCTTATGGCTCACTTTTCATCTGCGGAGGAAGCACCCGCAGATGAAATCCGGCTCGAAAAGCTTCGCCCCGGCGACCTGATCACGTATCTTTATGGCCTTGAGACACCGCTCCTGACCGAGGATGGGAGAGTGCAGGCTCGAATTGCGGAAGCCCGCCGGCGGGGAGTCCTCTTCGATCTGGGACACGGATCTCGCGGATTCTGGTTCCGCATCGCCGCACCCGCCATTGAGCAGAGATTTCTTCCGGATACCATTTCCACCGCCATGGATAAGACCAGCATCCTGCTGCCGCGGACGGAGATGATGACGACCCTTTCGAAGCTCCTGAACCTGGGAATCCCCCTGGAGGAACTGGTACGCAGGTCAACCGTCGTGCCGGCGAAAGTTATCGGCCGCACCGAGCTTGGGACTCTGAGCGAAGGCGCTGTGGCCGACATAGCCGTGATTCGGCTGCAGGAAGGCCGGCTCGGGTTTCTGGACTCGGCGCATACCCGGCTGTCCGCCACGAGAAACCTCAAGGCGGTGCTGACGGTCAGAAACGGCCGCATTGTTTGGGATACGGAGGGCTTGAGCCGTGCCGAATGGGAAAATAGCGGTCCCTACAGCAACTACCGCTAGCGGGTAATTCCGGCGCCGCAGTAGAGAATTTATGAATTATCCGCGCCAGACATCTGGGAGGCAAAAATGGGTTCGAAACTGAATCGCCGTGAAGTCTTCAAAATCGGAGGCATGATGACCGCAGCAGGAGTCCTGGGCTCGGCCGTCCCGTCGGCCTCTGCTTCAGTAGACAAGATTCCCGGTCCGGATGTTTACACCCGAGTCGGCGTGCAGCCCTTTATCAATCTAACCGCCACGCTCACCATCAACGGCGGAACGCTGACTCTGCCGGAAGTGAAGGAGGCTATGGAAAATGCCTCCTATTACTCGGTCAATTTGGATGAGCTTATGCTGAAAGTGGGTGAAAGGCTGGCTCAGCTGCTGGGAGCCGAGTTCGCCATAGTGACCGCGGGGGCTGCGGCCGCCGCTACACATGCTGTAGCGGCCTGCATCGCCGGGTCCGATCCCGAGCTCATCCAGCAGCTGCCCGATCTGCGAGGCTTCAAGAGCGAGGTGATCATGCCCCGGCAGTCGCGCAACGTCTACGACCACGCTATCCGTGCCGTCGGAGTAAAGATCGTCGAAGTGGACTCCCGCCAGGAATTCTACGCCGGGCTGGGGCCGAATACAGCAATGATCGCTATCCTTGGAACCGGCGAGGCCCGCGCCAAACTTCGCCTGGAAGAGATCTCCCAGGCAGCTCGGAAATCAGGAGTGCCGGTTTTCGTGGACGCGGCCGCGGAATTGCCTCTCAATCCGAATCCTTATCTCTCCCGGGGCGCCGACCTGGTCTGCTATAGCGGGGGCAAGATTCTCCGGGGACCTCAATGCGCAGGCCTCCTGATCGGGAGAAAAGATCTGGTTCAGGCCGCCTGGATCAACAGCTCTCCCCACCACGCGTTTGGACGGATGATGAAGGTGGGTAAAGAGGAAATTCTTGGAATGCTGGCCGCTGTCGAAGTTTTCGCCGAGCGCGGCATTCAGGAGGATTACCGGCGATGGAATACATGGCTGCAGGAAATCAGCGATAGCGTGACCCGTGTGCCCGGTGTGAAAACGGAGATGGCCGGCCCGGGGGGAGCCAGCCCCTATCCGACCATGGAAATAAGCTGGGACTCTTCAAACGTGGAGCTTACCGCCGCTGAAGTTTACGAATTCCTGATCAACGGCCGGCCTCGCATCATGTCTCACGCCTCAGGCGATGGGAACTCTTTTCGCATACGTCCCGCCGCCATGAAGGAAGGCGAGCAGAAGATCGTCGCTCGGCGGCTTCATGAGATCTTCAGTATGGCTCCCCGTGGAAAAACCAGGCCGGCTCGGATGGCTCCGGCCGCCGATGTGACCGGACGCTGGGAAGTAGACGTGGAATTCTCGGCTGGATCTTCCCGTCACTCGCTTTTCCTCGAAGCGAGCGGAAGCGAAATTCGCGGCACCCATCTGGGCCGATACCTTCGCGGGGATCTGAAGGGATCCTTGGAGGGCAGCCGCATCCGCATGGCCAGTTCACTGCCCGTTGAAGGCACCCGGTTGAGCTACCGCTTCGACGGAATCATTGCCAACGACCGGATGTCCGGCACCCTCGATCTGGGCGAGTACGGCCACGCCGGATGGATGGCCCGGAAAACGGCTCCCGACTAATCAACGTAGGCGATGCAGTCAATCTGCAAGAGTTGCCCGGGCCGCCTGAAACCGGTGGCGCCGAAGTAGGATCGAACGGGACGCGGTTCCGGGAAGTACTGATTGTAGACCTCGTTCATCCCTTCCCAGTTCTTTTCCGGATCTACCAGCGAAATCTGGACTTTCAGCACGTTCGCCATGGAGGAGCCCGCTCTTTCCAGAGAGGTCTTCATGATTTCCAGGGCATCAGCCGTCTGCCGGCGGACGTCTCCCGGACCTTCGGGCCGGCGATCGGGATACCAGCCGCCGATTCCTCCCAGGAAGAGGAGATTTCCACTGCGCATCGGGCCTCCAGCGCGTTCCTTTTTGGGATGCCAGCCCTGCGCAGCCTCAGCCACGCCAAAGGAGGCCAGGCCGGCGGCGGCCGCCTGCATGAGCTCTCTTCGCGACTTCATAGGAAGATCTCCTTCAGTCGATCGGCCACCACGCGATGCTCGTTGCCGTGCATCATCCAAACCGAGATACGGATCTGCCCCTCACCCGTGACCGAGACCATGATCGGCGGGTCGCCCTCACTGAGCCGGGAATGGACGTCCTGAGAGGTCAGCTTCACTTCCTGTTCAGACCACTCCAGCAGCACGTGCGGAACCTCGTTGGCGATTTCGGGCACGTGGACGGAGGCCTTGAGCCCTCGGACTCCCGAGAGGGCGTTGATGATGTCATCCACACGGTCCTGAAGAACCTTTCGCTCGGCCTTGTGATCCACCGTGAGATAGCGCTCTACGGCGGCCAGCAGGCCCATGATCTCTTCTTTGCCTACCTTCATGGCCCGGCCGACCCCTCCATGAGGGCTGATGGCATAATGGCCCGCTTCGATCAGGTCCTTTCGCCCCAGCAGCAGGCCCGATCCCTGTGGGCCCTGGAGGCCTTTGCCTCCGGAGAAGGTCACCAGGTCGAATCCCTCGCTGACATACTGCCGCAGACGCTCCTTGGGAGGAACGTCCGCGGCGGCATCATTAAAGGTCGGAACGCCCCGTTGCTTCCCGATGCGGATCCACTCCGCCCGTTTGATCTGTCCGTGGGGATCGGCCTTGTTCAGAAAGAACAGCATGGCCGTCCGGTCATTGATGGCTTTCTCCAGTTCGTCACGAGTCTCCACCTGAATGATCCTGGCGCCGGCGATCTCCATCTGAGCTTCGTAGCCGCTGTGATGGCTCTTCTGCTGAATGATCTCGTTTTTAAGGCCGGTGGTGTCAGGAAGCTGCCGAATCTTCTCCCGATCGGCTCCGGCGATGCAGACCGCGGCCGCTACAGCGATCCCGGAAGCAGCTCCGTCCGTCACCATAGCTGCAGGCACCTTGAACAATTCGGCCAGCCTGGCCCCCACCCTTCGCTGCAGCTCGGGAAGGGGGATAAAGTATCGGGAAGCTTCTACCATGGCTTCCACCACTTCCGGAGGCATGATGGATCCTCCCAAAACGGTCACCGTCCCGAGGCCGTTGATGACGGGTTTGAGCCCCAGTTTTTGCTCGTAGATGCTGGGACTTCGTTTTGCGCTCAGGTCAGACCCCGCAAAGGTCGAGCCGGCGGTTGCACCTGCTATGGCAGCCGCTGTGGTGGTTTGAAGAAAAGCTCTCCGGGTGGGTTGCTTAGGCATGGTTTGTCTCCTCGTATTTTTTCTTTGAAGCTATGCCCGGTATTGTTGGTCATTCCGCTCGACTTGTCAAAGGTTCCGTCCGCGTTTTTCGCGGCTCGCGACTTTGCCGGGACCCTGGCTGACGAAACTCCAGCCCTTCCGCCAGTCACATTCCCTTGACTCCCCTCACCCTGGTCAATACAATCCGGCCTCAAGGGCGCTGCATAACCACTCAATTCGGAGGTTCTTATGTCAACTTCGTCCATTAGGAGTTCCAACGATCAGGGCTCGCGCCGGTTCAGCCGCCGTGCAATTCTCGGAGGCGGCGGGCTTCTGATGGCCGGCACTGCCTTCTCCCAGGGCTCGGCCGCACGCGCTGCTGCTCCGCTGTCAGGACTGCAGCTTGGACTGAACATGTATGAAAGCATCGGAGTCAAGCCCCTCATCAACTGCAGGGGCACCTTTACCATCATCAGCGGCTCACTGACTCTGCCCGAGGTAAAGCAGGCGATGGAAGAGGCAGGACACCATTACGTCCATCTTGATGAACTGATGGAGGGAGTGGGCAAGCGACTGGGGGAATTGGCAAACTGCGAGTGGGGTATCGTCACAGCCGGGTGCTCGGCCGCTGAGACCGTGGCGACCTGTGCCTGCATCGCCGGAACGGATCCGGAGAAAATGCAGAGGATTCCCAACGATCTGAAGGGCCTCAAAAATGAGGTCGTCATTCCCGACTGGTCCCGCAATGTTTATGACCATGGCGTTCGCATGACGGGGGTCACCATGGTCACGGTCCGCAACCTCGAGGAATTCGAAGCGGCCGTCAATCCCAAGACCGCGATGGTGTATATACTGGCGGACGAGCGGAACGACACCGGCGAATTCGGGCTCGAGCCTATCGCCGGAGTTGCCCGAAAGTACGCTATCCCCCTTCTCGTGGACGCTGCGGCCGAAGATTTTTATCCCGACGTCCATTTCAGCCGCGGCGCAGACATGGTGGCATACAGCGGCGGAAAGGCGCTTCGGGGACCGCAGAGCGCCGGACTGCTGCTGGGAAGAAAGGATCTTTGCCAGGCGGCCTTTCTTAACAGCGCCCCCCACCACGCCTACGGACGCTCTCTGAAGATTGACAAGGAGGACGTCATGGGCATGCTGGCTGCCGTTGAAATGTGGTCCAGACGGGACCATCAGGCAGAATGGGCGCAGGAAAAGTCGTGGCTGGAAGAAATCGCCGGCCGCCTGGAAAAATTACCGGGTGTCCAGACAGAAATTCTGCCGCCCAGAGGCCGATCCAACCAGTCTCTGAGCCTGCAAGTGAACTGGGACGGAACCCGGCTGGGTATCGGCGGCGATGAGGTCCATGATCTGCTGTTCACGACCGATCCTCGGATCGCCCTGGCCGGCTCGAGTGGAAATTATCGGGAGGGAATGAAGGAGAGTACCGTGAGCATTGTGGCCTGGATGATGCAACCCGGCGATGCCCAAACCGTCGGCAAGCGGGTGCAGGAAGTCCTCGCCCGTCCTCCTCAGATGGATCATCCGGCCCGACCCGATCGAGCATCCGCCGACATCGCAGGCCGCTGGAACGCGCAGCTCGATTTCAGCCTGGGCAGCGCGCAACACCTCCTCTTCTTTGAGCAGGAAGGCCAGTCTCTGGCTGGAAGGCACGAGGGAGACATTCTAAAAGGCGACCTGTCAGGATCAATCTACGGTGATGAGGTCGATTTCCGAAGCAGCCAGGCCTACGAAGGAACCCGGCTTCGCTTTCGATTCAAAGGGAAGGTGCAGGGGGATTCGATTCAAGGGGTCGTCGATCTCGGCGAGTACGGTGAAGCCCGCTGGACGGCCCGCCGGCCTGAGGCGTAGGCCGGCCCCAGGCGCCCCCCAGGCGTTAGGCCTTCTGGAAATAAGCCTGTTTGGGAGCGCGATAGGAAACCGCCAATTCCGGAGTCTCAATTCGTTTCTTCCGGTAAAGGGATTCCATCAGGAAATCGAGAGCGCCTGAAACCAGCAGGGTTCGCTCCACCGGATACAGGGGCTTGCCCGTCACAAACATCTCCTCGATACAATGGACGAGCCCGTCGAAGTGAGCCAGTTGACGGATATGGTAGAGCCGAATTGAGTAGAAAGTATTTCAGGTTGATCTGCACTCTTGGCAGCAAACATCCATCCGCGGGAATGGCCGTGCAGCGATTCCTGTCTCACCCCCGGCCCTTCTTTCCACCATGCACTGCAGCGCTTCCAGCGTATGAGAGCCGTAGGACTCCAGCCCGCCATAGCCGACCGCAACCGCCTTCTCCAAACGGGAATCCAGGGGGATTTCCAGTTCGGGCACCCGAACCGTCACCGGAATGGAGGAGCCGGCCATAAAAGGGAATCCCAGCCGGCGGGCCTGATCGTACATCTTCTTCGCCTTCTGCCAGGAATAAGACAGATGTTTGTCGGAAAAGAGAGGAACAGTACGCCTGCTGCTCTGAAAAACCTCGATGACTTGCTGAAAGAGCTCGAATCGGGGATAGAGCTTCTGCCCTTTCTCATTGGTGGGATACTTTCCGTGTTCGCCGATGAGCAGCACGCCGTCGACCTGCAGTCTGTCTCCTGCCTGAGTCAGGGCCTCTACCACAGTAGGATAAATCTTGAATCCGTGTTTTGCGGCCATGTCGCGGCTCATGTCGTTGTCTGGGACCTGGTCGGTATACATGGAAACAATGCGGGTTCGGGGCTTCCGGAAGACGTTGTTGGGACGATAGCCTTCCAAAATCCGGCCCACAATGACGTCGGCGTGCGACATCTCGCGGTACTCCGTTACAATGGCAGCCACGCTTGGAGCTGAAGAGGCGAGGGCCCGCGGGGCGCCCGCCAGGGCGGCGGCCAGACAAGCCACAAAGTCGCGGCGATCGAGTCTGATCATTTCTGTGAGGAACACTATTTTACCTCTGGATACGATATTCCGCTTGATGATATCCAAATATAAAAGTAAATTGCCACCACCAGAGAGGTGGCTTTGAGAGCCGCAAAGCGGCGCCGTCTGGCTGCCTGGTTCCTTGGTTCTTTGGTTCTGGTCCACTTTTTGGTCAAGCAAGACTCCAGAAAATGCCAGGGAGCGAAGGCACTAAGGAACCAGGCAGCCAAGAGAGCCTGGCGCGAGTTGGCAAACAATCCGGAGGAGCACAAAAGAATATGAAGCGAGTTGGAAGACGAGAATTCCTCACAACAACAGCCGGGGTAGCGATCTCCCTCACCTGGTGCGCGGAACCAACCTCAGAACAAGCATCAACGAATACTGGCGAGCAAAAGGACTCGATCATCGATTTTCATCAGCACACAAATTATAGTGGGCGAAGCAATGATGATCTGGTAGCTCACCAGAGAACGATGGGCATCAGCTTGACCGTGCTGTTGCCGGCAGGCTCCAAATACGGCCTGGCCGCAGAGGCCCTGGGCAACGACTCGGTCGTAGCGCTGGCTAAGCAATACCCTGACGAGTTTGCCTATTTCGCCAACGAGTTGCCAAACATCCCTGAGACAGGGCAGGTGCTCGAGAAATATCTCAAGATGGGTGCCAGGGGGATCGGCGAACAGAAATTCGAGGTGGCATGCGACTCCCAGGAAATGCAGCTCGTCTTTTCCATTGCCCAGGAGTTTGACGTGCCGGTCCTGATGCATTTCCAGCATGAAAAATACAACACCGGCATTGAACGGTTTCACAAAATGCTGGAAAAGTTCCCCAATGTAAACTTCATCGGTCACGCGCAAACCTGGTGGGGCAACATCGACCTCAACCATGACCAAACCGTGATGTACCCCAAGACCCCCGTCACGCCGGGCGGAATCAGCGACCGGCTACTGGCCGACTATCCAAACATGTATGGAGATCTTTCTGCTAACTCGGGCCTGAATTCGATGCTGCGCGACGAAGAACACGCCCACCGGTTTCTCGAGGCTCACCAGGACAAGCTCCTGTGGGCAAGCGACTGCAGCGATACTTTCGGAAAAGGCGATCAGTGCATCGGAAGCAAAGGTCTCACGACAGTTCGGCGCCTTGCCCCCAATCAGGAGGCTATTCGAAAAATCCTCTACGGAAACGCAGCACGACTGCTCAAGCTGGCATAATGCCCCTGGGCTCCTCGTGTCAGTGCGATTGAGAATGAAGGCTTAGCGCTAAAGATAGATTCAACGACCGGGAGGTTCCAAGGGATGAAAGCTTTTGCAAGAACGATGTCTGCCGCCGCAATTCTGATGGCCGCCCACCAGCT
>JBOGJG010000053.1:0-1353 GCA_050747825.1 Acidobacteriota bacterium
CTCCGTCCCGCTCAGTCCCATATCCGCGCACCAGTCGATAAAGCCAAAAAGGTCCATTTGGCCGCCGGTCAGATCCTGGCGCACCGAATAGGCCGCCAGTGAGACTCGCATATTTTTGGGTCCATCGTTTGGGGACGGCGTATGAGCAAAAACCGGACCGGCAGCCAGCGCGCCGGCGGCAAGAGGAACGGACTTCAAAATAAAACGACGGTTAATTTGACGATGCGCCATTGTTTACTCTCCATTTTCTTTGATGGTCATGATACGGTCGGCTGGCACCTGCTCCAACACGGTGATCTTACCAGAGGGCCAGCGAACGCGCACCTCCTGAATGACCTGCTGGTCATTCAAGCCGAAGTGGGCTCGAAAATCGTTGCAAGAGGCATAGCTGCCGCCTGCTTTAATTTCGCGGATTTGAGTCTGATCGCCGGCAGTGACGGAAATACGCGCCCCAACGGCATTACGGTTGCTCCTGGTCCCCTCCAGCTTCAGCAGAATCCAGTGCCGGTCCAGGTCCCCCTGGTTCATCAGGAGAGTCGGAGAGTCATCCAGCTCCAGAACGGCCACATCCATCCAGCCGTCATTGTTGAAGTCGGCGAAGACAGCCCCGCGGCTCGACTTGGCCGCCTTTAAACCGGCGCCGGCTCGATCGCTCAGGTTGACGAACTTCCCCCCATGGTCATTCAAATAGAGCTTATTGGCCTGGCGATAGGAGATGTTGAGTCCATACTCGTCCACCTGAGGGTAGATGTGGCCGCTGGCGATAAAGAGATCTTTCCAGCCGTCATTGTCGAAATCCACGAACCCTACGCCCCAACTCAGGTCCAACTGGCTGTCTGCGGCCAGTCCGGTATCGTAAGAGGCGTCTACAAAGAAACCCGATCCAGTGTTGCGGTAGATCGTGCTGTAGTCGTTCGAGAAGTTGGTAACGACCAGGTCCAGATGGCCGTCATTGTCATAATCTTCAAAATCCACGCCCATCCCGGCCTGCTCGCGTCCGTCCTCACTGTAGGCCACACCGCCGGGGACTCCGACCTCGATAAATCGGCCGTTTCCCTCGTTGCGGTAAAGGTAATTGGGCGTGCTGTCGTTGGCCACGTAAAGGTCCGGGTCGCCGTCGTTGTCATAATCGCCCCAGACCACTCCCAGGCCATAATAGCCCTTCCCGTCCTCTACTCCGGCTTCAAGGGAGACATCGCTAAACGTACCATCGCCATTGTTGCGGTAGAGCGCGTCGCCGGCGCCGGCAAGCCCTCGCGGACCGCAGGCGACCGGAATCTCCCGGTAGGAGCAAAATTTACCGCCTTCAACCGGCAGATGATCCAGGTCGTAATCGAGATAGTTGGCCACGAA
>JBOGJG010000054.1:0-11953 GCA_050747825.1 Acidobacteriota bacterium
AAAATTGTTGTGTTCCGGACATTTTTCAGGTGACAATTTTCAGCACAGTTGCTTAATGTTTGCTTACTGCCACGAGACGGACAACCGGCTTTAAGGAGACTTGATGAAAACAAAATTCTTTATCCTCATTCTTTTTACATTGCTCTGGGTGCCCGTTGTGCCGAGCTCCAGAGCGGAGGGGCCGGTCCGTCCGCCCAACGTCCTGTTGATTTCTATCGACGACTTGAACGATTGGATCGGCGCCTTAGGCGGCCATCCTCAGGCTCAAACGCCCCATATGGATCGTCTGGCCGAGCGAGGCACTCTGTTCACCAATGCTCACTGCCAGTCTCCTCTGTGCAATCCTTCGCGCACCAGCTTTATGACAGGGCTGCGTCCGTCTACAATCGGTATTTACGGTTTAGCACCGTGGTTTCGCAAGGTGGAAAAATGGAAGAATCATGTCACCTTGCCGCAGTATTTTCGCCAACACGGTTATCGAACCTACACGGCCGGCAAGGTTTACCATGGAGGATATCCTCCCAAGGCGGACCGGGCCCTGGAATTCGATGTCTGGGGCCCTCGGGGGGGCGTAGGGCAACGGCCCAAAGAAAAATTGGTTCAAACACCCTTTGGAAACCATCCTCTCGTGGATTGGGGTGTGTTTCCGAAAGACGGGGACGACAGCGGATGGCAGGACTACAAAGTTGCCACCTGGGCTGTGGAGCAAATTCAGCAGATGTCCCAAGACCAGCCTTTCTTTATGGCCGTGGGTTTTTCCTTTCCTCATGTACCCTGTTACGCCACGCAGAAATGGTTCGACCTTTATCCAGAAGACTCCTTGAGTTTGCCGCCGGTGAAGGAAAATGACCGGGGCGACATCCCGCGATTTGCTGATTATCTTCACTGGTATCTCCCCGAGCCTCGGCTGTCCTGGATGCGTGAAGCGGGTCAGTGGCGAAATCTGGTTCCGGGCCTATCTTGCTTCCATCAGCTTCGTGGACAGTCAGGTCGGACGCGTGATCGATGCTCTGGATGAAGCGGGATCGGCGGATAACACCATCATCGTTCTCCTCTCTGATCATGGGTTTCACTTGGGGGAAAAAGAAATTACCGGCAAAAACACCTTGTGGGAGCGGTCCACTCGGGTTCCGCTGATTTTCGCCGGTCCCGGTATCGATTCGAAGGCGCGTTCGCATCAGCCGGCGGAACTTTTGGACCTCTTTCCGACCTTGCTGGAACTGTCCGGCTTGCCGGCACGCTCGGATCTGGAAGGACACAGCCTTCTTCCGCAACTCAAAGATCCTGAGGCCAAACGTCCGTGGCCGGCAATAACGACGCATAATCAAGGCAACCACGGTATTCGGAGTGAGCGTTGGCGTTATATTCAGTACGCCGATGGTTGGGAGGAACTTTACGACCTGAAAAATGATCCCAACGAATGGAATAATTTGGCTGATGAGCCGAGGTATGCTTCCATTCTGGCCGAGCATCGCCGATGGCTGCCGAAAATCGATCGCCCGCCGGTTCCCGGCAGTGCCCATCGTGTGCTAAGGTACAATCCGGGAACGGGCCAGGTAATATGGGAAGGCAAAGTAGTGGACCCAAACGCGCCCTTCCCGCAGAAATAAAGCAAGTCCCGCTTACCCCGGTTAGTTATCTAGTTATAAGGCCACGGGAGAAAAAAAGATGTTGTCTATATCTCGGAGGTTTCCGATGCGAACACTCTGGGCGCTGATCACGACCGCCGCGCTCTCCACCTTAGTCGTATGGATATCCGCCACAGCATCACCCTTTATGCTGCAGGCCCCGCCCCCTTTTTTGGCGGTCCCTGATGACAATCAGGGATTTGAGCCGATCTTCAATGGTAAGAGTCTGACCAATTGGGAAGGCGATACGAATTTCTGGCGAGTGGAAAATGGAGCCATTGTTGGCGAAACCACAGCGGATAAACCTCTCGAGCGGAATACCTTCCTCATCTGGCGCGGCGGCAGGACAAAGGATTTCGAACTGAAATTAGAGTACCGTTTGACGGGCGGCAATAGCGGCATTCAGTATCGCAGCGTAGAAGTCCCCGAGATTGGAACGTGGGTGCTGAAGGGCTATCAGGCGGATATGGATTCACAGGACCGCTATACGGGCCAGCTCTTCGAAGAGAGGGGACGCGGATTTCTTGCCCTGCGCGGTCAGTCCACACGGCTAGAAGGAGAGAAGAAGGTCAAAATACTGGGTTCTGTCGGAGACGCCGCGGCGCTCAAAGGCCACATCAAAGCGGGTCATTGGAATCACTTCCATATTATTGCCCGGAAAAATGTGCTCATTCATATCGTGAATGGACACGTGATGAGCACGGCAGTTGATGACGACGAGGAGAACCGCTCGTCGGACGGAGTATTGGGCTTGCAGCTTCACCAGGGTCCGCCAATGAAAGTAGAGTTCCGCAAGATCCTGTTGAAGCAAATGTAGGGGGCGCGTGGCTTTCGCCCATTACCCTAATCGACCCAGATCGGGCTCGAAACGGCTCGTTGTCCGTCAATTTGATCGATTACGGCGTAGTAAAAATGCCCTTTGTAATCCTTCGAGTCGATCCAGGACACCTCCGCGTCGAGGGCCTCCCTGGAGAACTGTTCTTCGAAGACGACCTCACCGTCCTTCTTGAGTCGAATCCGATGGAGAGGCGCCGTTCCCCGGACCTCGACCGTAAAGTGCGGAGGATCCGAAGCAGAAAATTCCTCTCCCATGCGGTGCCGGCCGGCCCGGAAATCCAGGAGGATGCGGGCCCCGGTGGTAGCGTAGGTTCTCCGGTTGAAAATGGCATCAAAAATCGGCTCGCGGTCATTTTCCGTGGCCAGCACCGCCATTAGAGGACTTCCGAGGACAGTTTTGCCCCAGGGGTGGGCGAATCGGCGTCGACGACTCCGCTCGGTACCTGAAGCATCCGAGTAGCCGAGATCCGGTTTGTCCGCCATCCCGTAGCCGGGGCGGCCATAATGGTCGTCGCTCGACCCCACGAAGCCGAGCCGGTTTCCTCGTCGCAGAAACTCGAGGGCCAGCCGCTCATACCAGCCGGCTTCCGAAACCACCTCCACGACCGGCGAGAATCGCTCGTCGTTCCACTGGGGATTGGCAATGCGCCCCCGAATGCTGGGGAAAGCCAGGATCCGAGCATTGGTCTGCGCCGCGAGGAGCGCAAAGCGTTTATAGAGTTGAACGATGTGGGGCGCGTCCAGTTCGGGCCCGCTGTAGATGAAGGGATTCTTCGGTTCGTAATAGCTGTTGGACCGGTAGACCGGCATCCCTGGGCGGGCATACATGACGTTATGATCACCCCCCACGTCTGTCATGCCACTCCATTCATAGCCGTAAAACGTGGCAAAGCGAGGGGGATCATGGAAGCGGGTGGTAACGGTTTCGTTTATCTTCCAGCGCGTTTCGTCCATCTGATAGCCGTGGTCGCTCAAGCCGAAGAAATCCAGCCCCGCTACGTCCCGGGCGTAGTGGTAGGCCTGTGTCGTCGTGCCCGTTCCGTCGGAAAGGATGGAATGCGCGTGAAAATCTCCCCAGAAGACCCGGAATTCGGCCTCCGTCTCGAGGGAACGGCTCGGGTTGCTTCGCCCGCTCAGATTCCGGTTCCTTTCCGCGATAACCTGGATCCGGCAGATTCCAGGCGAAAGAAAACGGACATCCTGAAGGCGGTAGATTCCCTCCTCTTGGGGAGTAATTTCGATGCTCTCCGGAAGGCTGGCAGGTCCTCCTTCCGCAACCAGCCGAACCCGGCCCCGGAAGGAGGCGGCCACATTTCCCTGATCATCCTCCGCCCGCACGAGGACCTGCAAAGGCCGACCCACCACTGCGTCGGAGGGGACGACCACGCTAAAATGCGTCGTCTCGGAGGGAAGAATCGCCACAGACAAACGGGCAGGTATCGGGAGATACTGCTCTCCCCCTCCACGCCGGACCAGCGGGAGGAATACTGCGTGCTTGCGGGCGACGGCCGGCACGCGATACCCCGGCGAGCCTACCGAACGATCCCCGAAGACCAGGCGAATGCTTCCACCCGGCTGCACCTTTCCCTTGACGATTTCAACGGTAGTGAAGTGCTGCCAGGCGAAATACTCATAGAAGAAAGAGTTGAGAATGGCGCGCTGGTTTTCCGCGTTGAGTCGGACCGTCACACTGGGAGGGGCCTCGACGGTCACATAATTGGGCCCGCTAGGATCGAAGTTCTGGGTTGCCCCCCAGCCGGCGACGTGCCGCGTCGCAATAGCCAGAGCCGCTCCCGGAGAGAGCCCGTGGGCCCCGGCGGTGAAGGTAAAGGTCCATTCCCCGTAAGCGGAGTGGGAGATCTCGCGGGGACCGGTCATTTCTACGGACGGATCGTTTCTCCGATCATAAGCGGAAAAGGCTTTGGGGATCGCTCTTTCGAGCTCCTCCCAGAATCCGTCGTCGCCTTTTCCGTCTTCCCTTTTTTCGGGGGAACTCCAGGCAAGTATACCGGCGAATCCCCCCAACCAGACGAGCAGAAAAAGCGTGCGCCTCACCATATCACCTTCAGTCCAAACTGGATCTGCCGGGCAGATGCGGCTCCAGCCACCCGGCCAAAATTCGCACCGACCACGTTCCACGTCTGCGGGGCAACGAACTGGGCATGGTTGAAGGCGTTGAAGAAGTCGGCCTGAAATCGCACACGCGCCTCCTCGCGAATGGGGAAATCCTTGCTGATGGAGATATCCCAGTTGTTGGTGCCTGGTCCCGTGAAGAGGCCCATGCCCGAGTCGCCGAAGAAGCCGGCTGCGGGGGCCTCAAAGCAGCTGCGGTCAAGAAACTGCATGCCGTTTTCTCTCAGGTTCTTGTTGCCCACGCTGTCTCGCCCATTACAGAGCCGGTTGGCGCGCACGAAAGTGAACGGGGCGCCGGTCCGGTTTGGCGCAGTCACCGTAACCGGATTGCCGCTGGAAA
This sequence comes from Acidobacteriota bacterium, assembly GCA_050747825.1. Taxonomy (GTDB): domain Bacteria; phylum Acidobacteriota; class UBA6911; order RPQK01; family JBOGJG01; genus JBOGJG01. The sequence continues at coordinate 4,939 of JBOGJG010000054.1, forward strand.
AGAGCGCAATTGCGTTGATGTGCCAGCCGCCGATCAGTTGATTCAGGACGGGGTGTACGCCTGACCCGATGGGTTTGCCGTCGCCGAAGGGCAGCTCCCAAAGAGCGCTGACGACAAAGCGATGAGGCATATCGAAAAATGCTCTTCCCCAATCATGCCTGCGGTTGGTTCCCCGCTGGTTGGTAACGCCGGCCGCGGTCGCAACAGCGTTGGTCAGCACTTTAGAAAAAGTGTAGTTGGCCAGCACGCTGAACCCGCGGGAGAAAAGCCGGTTGTAACGCAGATTGAAGGCATTGAAACTGGAGTTCCCATCGAAACCTGCGAATAGAATCAGGGGAAATCGCGGAAACGGGATCCGGGAGCGATCACAGCGCATATCATCCGGCGCAGAGCAGTCGTTGGAATTCCATCGGTTGTTCAGCCGCACGGCACGGTTCCCCATGTATGCAAATTCGATCACATCCCCAGGGCTGAGCCTCCGCTGGATGGAAAGATTCCACTGCTGGACGTAGCCCGTGCGAATGTTCTGGTCCAGGTCGAAAATGGTGCCGCTGACGTTCTCTGCAAATTCACGGGTAATGGGCTCGAGCTTGATCTGGGGGAACGTGTTCTGGCCCAGAATGTATTGAGGCATCGGCTCCGATTGGCTGTTGGAGATGGACTGAGAAATACTGACCCCCGGCAGGATAATGGCAAATTGCGCATCGATCATCCGCTGGCGGATGAAGAAAATACCGCCCCCTCCTCTGATCACCATATCGTCGGTGGCGCGCCAGGCAAAACCCAGTCTGGGAGCGAAGTTGTTGTAGTCAGTCTCATACACTTTGGGATCGATCTCTCCCAGTGCGGCAAAGAGCGGGCGGCCGAGGTTGTAGTCGAAAGCGTGGGGGCGGTCCCGGTCCGTCGGCAGATAGCTCGGATCGGGTGGAGTGGCCAGGTACCAGGACAGGCCCCAATTCAGAGTAAAATTCGGCCGAATCTTCCAGGAATCTGCGAAGAAGGGCTCAAACTCCGTCCAGCGATAGTGCATCCGCGGCATCGAGACCACCTGGCCGATCGTCGGCATGCCCAGCAAAAAGTCTGCGAAGCCGCTTCCCGAGTTCGCCACCGGTCCGAGCTGGCCGTTCGCATCGCGAGCGAGCTGGGCGGTAAAGACGCTCTGGAAACTGAGATTGCCTCTGGCATTAGCATTGGCGCTCTGCTGGACGCTCGGACGGGCGTGCAGCATGTGGGCGCCGAATTTGAAGTGGTGGTTGCCCCGGATGTGAATGACCGTATCGTTCACCTGGAGGTAATTATCGATGTTCCCCAGCAGACCGGCGCTGCGGCCGAAACCTGAGAAACCTTCGATGCCTATGCCGGGGACACCGTTCGGATCAGCCGTGCCGGTAATGCCGAGCCGGTCTTGAAGGCCCTCCACGGTTTCGCTCGTGACGAAAACCAGGTTGCGGGTCCAGCCGGCACGGAGCTCATTGACCGTGGCCGAACTGAAGGTGGAGGTGAGCCCGATCATTCCCAACTGGGATTCCAGCGGAAAACTGCGGCCCGCCAGCGGGAAGAGACTCTGCCGCACGACGGGAGAATCCTCATCGCTGTACTGTCCATAAAGTGTATGCCTGTCTGTGAGTAAAGCGTCGGTTCGCACGGTCCACTGGTCGGAATTACTCACGAAGGGAGCGGTGCCGAAACGATTAAACGGCCTGCTCTCCAAGCTCGAGCCGGGCAGGTAGAATTCCAGCAATCTCTTGGAAACCGGATTGATCATGTCCTCCGGAATCCGGTTACCGGGGAAAGGCTGACGCGTTTCGGTCGCCGGATCGAAAGAGAAGGGATTGAAAATAGGGTCCGGGAATTCGGAAAAATCGCCGCGAAACATCGCTTCCGTGGGGGTGAAGGCCTGCGAAGCCTGGACCCGCCGCTGCCGGAGGAACTCGGCATTCCCAAAGGCGAAGATCCGGTCCTTAACGATCGGTCCGCCGAGCGAAAACCCGTACTGGTTGCGCAGGAACTCGCCCGAGCCGGTGGGGCTGAAAAACTCCCGGGCATCCAACTCGTCGGACCGATAATATTCAAAAACTTCGCCGTGAATTTCATTGGTTCCCGATTTAGTGACGACGCTGACGACCGAAGCGCCTCCCCCTTCGCCTCCCTCAAAGAAGCCCTGGCGAACCTTGAACTGGTCGATCGCGCTGACGGAGAGGTTGAGGCCGAGATGGCCTATCCGGCTGCCGCCCACGTACATACCATTGATCTTGTAAGTGGAAATGTCCTCACGCAAGCCGGCCATACTGATGCTGCGGCCAGGATGTCCCCCTGATTGCTGACCAGGTCTTCAATTCCCCGGGTAGGTTGAGTCGCCCCGGAGAGGAGCCCCAGCTGAAGGAAATTCCTGCCATTGAGCGGAAGCTCCTGGACGCGCTTGCTATCGATGAGCGTCCCCAGTTCATTGGAAGTGGTTTCCAAAACTTGCGTCAGTCCGCCGGCCTCCACCGTGACGCTGTCCGCTATTTCTCCGACTTGCATGACTACGTCGATGGCCATGCGCTGAGAGACGACTACTTCGAAATTGACCCGCTCGAAGGACTTGAACCCGGGCATTACGACCTGAAGGGTGTACTGGCCCACCGGAACGGAGGGGAACAGGTACCGCCCCGTCTCATTGGTGACGGTCTCCTTTTGTCCGCCGGTATCTAAATTGATCAACTGGACCTCGGCTTCCGGCAGAACTGCACCCGTCTGATCGGTTACGCGGCCTCCGACGGACGAATTCACGCTCTGCGCCGACAATCCTACCGTCACTGCAAGTGCCAGGATCAGAAATAAAAGTGTCTTCTGCTGATTCATGTTCTCCTCCCCCTCCTTTGCTCGAACCCGCCGAGCAGATTTAACGTTTGTGAAGTTTGTCAACACGAGGACGGATGGCGTGCAGTATATACCAAGGCAAAAAACTGTGAAGCAAATTTTTTATATCGTCTGTACATATTTGAAACATTACTTCAGATTTCCAGGCGGCTGCGGATCCCTATTTGCGTAGGGCCGGCGCTCTGCGAGTTCCAGCCGATGGAGTCTCGAAACCATGTCAGATCTGCCATATACGCGGGCAATACCGCGGTCGGGACGCATTCACCGCTTTCAAAAAGACTTGATTCATTAGAGGTGTTAGAATAACTTCTCTTATAGTTTGCGGGAAAGAACTTGAAGATCGGGAGGATAGGACGGATGCTTCGCGAAGAAAGGCAAGAGCGGATCGTTGAGCTCGTGCGAGAGCGAAAGACTTGCTCAACCACCCAACTTCAGACGGAACTGGACGTTTCCCGGGTCACGCTTTACCGGGATTTGAAGGACTTAGGAGAAAAGAAGCTGATCTCCCGAGTGCACGGCGGCGTGCTGCTGGGGTCGAATCATCGAATTGAAACGCGGTTTTCTGTTCGACTCCGGACCCAAACGGCCCCCAAGGAGCGGATTGGTCAGTATGCAAGGGAGCTGGTCAATCCTGGTTTAGTCATGTTTGTGGATGCCTCCTCGACATGCTATATCTTCGTGCAGCAATTGCTGGCCATGGCTGGATCTCCCTCCAGGCTGACTCTGGTGACCAACTCGCCGCAGATACCTCTCGAACTGGAGATTCAGCCGCACATCCGAGTGATTTCCACCGGCGGTGAGCTTCTTCACCAGGCGAATGCGTTCGGGGGGCCGCTGGCGGTTCAGCTCTTATCCAAACTCCATTTCGATGCTGCCTTTTTATCCTGCGCGGGAATTTCAGCGACGACCGGAGCCACAACCAATTCGCCCCTTCTGGCCGAGGTGCTTACGATGGCGGCATCGAGCAGCGATAAAATTCACCTCCTGGTTGACAGCTCAAAGTTTTTGAAGCGAGGGATGCTAACCGCTTTGCCGCTGGGGAGAATTCACCATATCATCACGGATTCAGGCGCTCCGGAGGAGGAACTGGCCGAACTGAGCAAAGTTGGCACGAAAGTGACGGTGGTCTGACGGCCGGATCTACGGAGCACCCTCTGAATCGAGTTCCTGTTTCGTCACTTCTCGAAGAGAAAAGCTCCGGGGTGACTCTTGGCTTCGCAGGCGCAGGAACTCCGCTAATTAGTGCCTTTTGCTGCGCTGCGGCGTTGCCAAGCATCCTGTGAACTTGAGAAAGCATATAGTACGCAACCTCGTCCTGCGGGTTCAGCGTGGTGACTTTTCGGATATGGGGCAGCGCCAGGTCAGGCTTGCCCAGGGTGATCAGCACCCGTCCCATTCCTATCTGACGGATCTTCCCATAAATTTAGGTAAGTAATCCCTTGATGAGTAAAGGATTAGGTCCAGTTTGGGCCATTATTAGTACCCATGTAATAAGAAGTAGTGCTCAGCTTTTTATTTAAATAGGTATTGATATATCGTCGGCTATTTATGATAGTATGTAGCCATGTATATCGAGAGCGTCCCCAACCGCAACTCGCCCCCCGCCATCCTCTTGCGCGAATCGGTGCGCGAGGGGGCCCAAGTGCGCAAGCGCACCCTGGCCAATCTCTCGGCCTGGGCGCCGGCGCGCGTGGAAGCCTTACGGCGCGCCTTGCGCGGAGACTTCGACCAGCTGAGCGGCGTCGAGCCCACCTGCGGGCCCGTCTATGGCGTGCTCTACGCCCTGAAAGCCGTGGCCGACGCGCTCGGCCTCAGTGCGGTCCTGGGCCGACAGCGGACTGGAAAGCTGGGTTTGTTTTTGATCCTGGCTCGAGTCGCCCTCCAGGGTTCGCGTCTGTCGGCGGTGCGTTGGGCCCGCGATCACGCCGTCGTCGAGGTGTTGGGCTTGGGTGCCTTTGATGAAGACGACCTGTATGGGGCTTTGGAGGATTTAGGGGCGCGCCAGGAACAGATCGAACAGCGTTTGTACGCCCGCTATGTGAAAGGCCGAGCCGAGCCCCCGATCTTGTTTCTGTACGACGTCACGAGCACCTACCTGGAAGGAGAGCACAACGAGTTGGCCGAATTTGGCTACAACCGGGACGGCAAGCGGGGGAAGCTGCAGATCGTGGTGGGATTGTTGACGGATGCCGAGGGAGAGCCACTGGCCGTGCGCGTCTTTTCGGGAAGCAGGGCCGATCCGACCACGGTCGCCGATCAGATTGAGATTTTGAAAAAGCGCTTTCAGGTCGAGGTGGTGGTCTTCGTGGGAGATCGAGGGATGATCAAGTCGACGGGCAAGGCCGCACTCAGTGCGGCCGGGATGCGCTACATTACGGCCCTAACCGATCCGCAAATCCGCAAGCTGCTTAAGCGGGGAACCTTGCAGTTGGGTCTGTTTGAGGAAAAGATCTGCGAGGTGGAAGCGGACCGGCTGCGCTACATCTTGCGCAAAAACGAAGCAGAGGCCCGCGAAGAGGAGCACCGGCGGGAAGACAAGCTGGCGAAACTGGAAACCAAAATTGCGGCCCGCAATGCCCAGGTGAGCGCTTCGCCGCGCTGCCAACCGGAAGCGGGGCGGCGACAACTGCGAGAATGGGTCCAGCGGTATAAATTGGCCGCCTTCGTCGCGCTCGAGCTGGACGAACGCAAGCTGCGCCTGGCGATCGATGAGGCGGCCCGGGAGCAAGCCGGCGAATTGGCCGGTTGTTACGTGATTGAAACGGATGTTCCGAAACCCTTCTTGGAGGCCCAGACCGCCCATGATCGCTACAAAGACTTAGGCCATTTGGAGCAGGAACTGCGCACGCTGAAGACCGGTCTGCTGGAGATTCGTCCGGTCTTTGTGCGCAAGGAAGCGCGTACCCGCGGGCACGTGTTCGTCTGCTTTCTGGCGTTGAAAATCAGCCGGGAAATGCACAAGCGCCTGGCCCGGGTCTTTGGGGCCACCGACGCCGACCGGTATGCCGTGACGCTGAAGGACGCTTTGGCCGCCTTGCATCGACTGTGTTTGACGATCTACCCGGTGAAAGAGAACGTGGCCGTCCCCGTGCTGCCGCGGCCCGACGAGACTCAAACCAAGATCCTCGAAGCGTTGAACGTGCCTCTCCCCAAGAAGTCGAAAATGTAGACAGGAGCGGCGCCTTCTCTTTTCGCCCCTAACTTCTTGGCTGTTTCTCACTTAAGGTCCAACGTTCGCTTACGCTTAAAAGGAAGATCCGTCCGAGCTTCCTCAAAATCAGGATAATGTTTGAGAGCAACTTCAAAAAACTGATGTGCTTTGTCGAGCTGTCCCCACTTGCGATGGATTTCTGCCAGTTCGTAAGCCGCATTGGCATTGGTGGGATCCAGTTGAAGCTCCTGCTCGAATGCCTGGGATGCTTCCGCTTGCAACTCCCGGCGCGAATTGGACTGCTGCGAAAGCGAGAGAAGCGCTCGACCCAGGCGGAAATGGACCCCTGTCCGGCCCGGGTCGAGTGCGAGTACCTTGCGGTATTCTCTGATTGCAAGCTCATGGTGCCCCTGACTTTCGTACATATCTCCTGCGGCCTGATGCATCCAAACGGAATCGGGCGCCAGCTCTGAAAGTTTCTGCATCGTAAACTCGTCGGCGTATGCGAGTTCATCGCATCCACGAAATACCAGCTTCCCGGTTGCGCGTGGTCGGGACCGCTTCCCGCGAACGAATAGCCGAACGCGTTGGCGAGCTCGTAGAGCAGATGGGTGCCGCTCTTCGGAATCGAGATGACGAAGAGCGCAACGCGCCACGCGCGGATAACGCTCCTTTAATCGGCCGATGGCTTGATGGATCTTCTCTGGATTTTTCAACCGTCCCTTGGCCACCCGCTGCTGGAGCTTGGTCAGATCCGCGACCAATTTTCCTTCGTGCTTTTCTCGAATCGCCCGGTCTTTTTCTTCCCGGCCTTCGCTGCGGCAGAGGATGTAGACGACGTCTCCTTTCTGCTGACGCTTGATTTCGACGCGCGACTTTTTCTGGAAGGGATTGTGAGGCGAGGGGGGGCGCACGACTTCCTCCCAGCCGTCGTCGTTTTCCAGTTCATCCAGCCATTCGTTTCGTTCTGTCTGCCGTCCCGCCACCAGATAGTGCAACCCG
>JBOGJG010000055.1:0-15844 GCA_050747825.1 Acidobacteriota bacterium
TCCTCGCCGCTGTGGTATTCGACCCGGGAGAAACGAGTGAACGCCCGCAAGCCCGCACCTACGGCGGCGATCACGAGATCGGCACTTGTGATTCCCATCTTCCAAAGTGAATCCACCCGTTCGCGGACGATTCTCTCAAGCTCCGGGCGGACGTCGTCCTCATAGGAACCTGTCTCAGCGCCATCCCGCTTCCGTGCGACCAGAAAGATACTGGAGGCAAGGGCGGCGGATCCCTGTGCACGAAGCCTGCCGGGCTTCTCCGTGTCCAACGGCCACGCTTCGGTTACAATGAAGCCCGCTCGCCGAAGCGCATCGACAAGCGTCGACCAGCCCAGGGTAGTTTTGTGGGCGTAGACTACCGTGAGCTGGCCGCCAGGCTTCAGGACACGGCTCGCTTCCGCGAAGGATCGGGCCATCATCTCTTCATAGGCAACCCTTGCTGCATCGCGATCCCCCCCATGCCTGACGGGTTCCGCAACAGCTTCCTTCTTCTTTGGCGTCAACTCGGTGCTGAAGTGATCGGAATATAGATGACCTATCGTCCGCTTGAGCCAGACGTAAAAGAAGTCGGAAATGTCCGCGTAAGGTACATTGTCGTAGTACGGCGGGTCCGTGATCACAGCGTCAAAGGCGCAGTCGTCCCACGAGAGTTCGGTAGCAGATCCTCGCGCCACAATTGCAGGTCGAGTGACTTCTGCAGCTGTTTGGAGCGCAGAAACCACCCTGTCGATAGCAATCGGCCAACCTGCGTTCTCTTCGTTGAGTGGAGAGGTTTCGGAGAAGTCCCACACCATAGGGAGCGCATGACGCCCGAACATATTAGCCGTTCGTTCGCCGTCCACGCCTAACCAGACACACTGGCTCGAGCTGAAAGAGGCCAGCCGATCCACCATGGCTGCCAGGAGAGTAACCACCGCTACGATTCGGTCACTAGCATGTCCGACGGTCTGCATCTGTTCTTCCGCCGGACGCACAGCCGCAGCGAGAGTCATCAGAGAAGCGGTTTGGCGAAGTGTAAACAGGTCCCCCCAGCATTTCATGCCGTACGCTTGGATGCGAAATCCGAGGGTGCCTATAGGTGGCAATGGCTCGCGTAGTGGACTCAAGCTCGTCCGCTTCAAGAGCTCTTCCAGACGCTTCTCCAAAGCAGGCACGTCAAGTGCGCTCTCTGGTGTGTCATCGGCCGAGATGTACCGCTTGCCTTGGGACCCCGGCTGTGAGCAGGCGACGGCCATAAGCTGTTGGCCGAGTCGGCGGGATCTTCCCTCTGCCTTGATGAAATCCGTGTCGGCAACGGTTCCACAGAACGGGCAAGTCGCGTCTCCTCGTTCAGAACCGGCGGACGGGTCGAATCTCAAGGCCTTCACAGAATTCGCTTCGATGACCTCAAAGTGAACGTTGTGTGATTGGTCTGGCGCGTGTATTCGAAGGGCGACGTAACGCCCCGGACTCTTCCGAGCGGCGCTCTTTCGGCACAACCAAGTCTGTCGGACGAGGGGGACCGTCTTGCGGCACGACGGATTCTTACAGGACACGGTGCGCGTCCAGAGATAGGCAACCGGCACAAGATACCCGGGCGGGACCCCGTCGGCCTCGGCAGGTCGCCACATGTTTGCTTGGCGGAGTGCCTTCCTTCCCTTGAACCGAGGATCGGGAATCAGCGGGTATAGATCCCCGATCTCGGCCTTGACCTTCTCCAGGACCCAGTTGCCCCAGTAGCGAACCTCTTCCGCCAGACCGCCCCACGTCGAGTCACCCTTCGCGTTCTTCGGGCCGGTCATGCCGCGTGCGTCGGGGTCCGGTTTGCCATACTTCTGCGGGTAGACAAGCGTGCAGAGCTCAATGATGTGGGCCACCGGGTTGAGATCGAGCGCGTAAGCATCACATCCAAGACGGAGCGCCTCAAGCGGGATGGCCCCGCCGCCAGCGAACATGTCGAGCACCTTCGGGCGGGGAGCTCGGCCCTCGAGGATATCCTCGACCGTGACCTGGTTGCCCGTTTCTCTGGAAAGCCGCTCCGCGTGGGCCTCGAGGATGTGGTTCTGGGCCTCGAGGATGACCTGGGGGACACCAGGGTACTTGCAGAGCCGCTCCACGAACTTCGCCGCGTTCGCGCGGGTCAAACTCTCCAGCTTCTCCTCCGGTCCGTTGGCGGGCCGGAACCGGCGAGCGGGCACCAGGGCCCCGTACACCGCAGCTCGGCAGGCCACGAGCGGCCGGCGGGCCCACCAGAGGTGCAGCGTGGAGATGTACCCCTTTTGAGGACTCTTCTCCCGCGAGGCCTCGGCGCTGATGGCCTCGATGGGCAGGTAGTCCTCTATGAGCCGGCGGTCGTCCAAGTTAGCGTTCTCCACAAATCGGTCTGCTTTCGATCTGGCCTCGTCCGGACTGCTGGAGGTTCGGAGTGTAGTGGGCTGCATAGTAGATCGTGCCGCCGCAGCTCCTTCGCCACTGGTCCGCGCGGTCATGATTCAGACCCCGTTCCTGCACGTTGTGCAAGTCGCCCACATCCAGGCACGTCCAGGTCTCGCCGTTCTTGCACCAGATAACGTACACGCCAGCCCGCGCCTCCAGCTGATTCGCTGAAGTGAAGGCGCCCTCGAACTGGTAGCCATGTCGTTCGAAGCTCATGCGCGATCTCCCGTGAAGATTGATTGATCAAACCTCGAGCATGGCCTCCTCGCTCACCGGCAGGTCAGAGCTCGGCTTCACCTTCAGCCAGCCCAACATGCTCAGGCCACGAATAGTCGCGGCCACGTCCGCTTCCTTCAGAGGTGGGCGCCTTTTCTGTTTCCAACTCATCACTTCGCCCAGCACCTCCGATTCGCTCGGCGGCTCGCTTCTCTTCTTGGAGGCGACACCCTTGGCCGCGAAATGCACGGTTGCAGCAAGCTCCGCCTGCTGGGTGCGCATGCGCATGAACAGGTCGGCGAGCGATTCAATCTTATCCTTCCATTCCGCCAGTTCTCGCTCATAGGCGCGACATGCGTCCTGGAACGTCGGACCAGTCTTGACAGCGAACATCTGGCCGAGACGCTCCTCACGGATCAGTCCATTGTTCACCAGCCGCGTCACCAGCGCCTTCAATTCGGGCGCATAGGGGCCGTAGCTACTCCGTCTGTACGAAAGCCCCGTGGGGATTCCCGACTCCGTGGCGAAGTAGGCGATCTTCTGAAACGAGGTCCTGCCGACGGGGTAGTGGTAGCGTTCGTTCTCGATCTCCTCGAGGATCTTCACGAGCGCGACCCATGCTGGTTTCATCCGACTTGCGGGGTAGCCGCTTGCGGCAGCCTTCTCCTCCATGGGCGTCTGCTCGAGGAAGGTTGGCTGCAGCTCCTCGTGCGGAGTGCCATACGGAGCGTAGAGTTCCACGGGAATGTCCAGCCGCTTGAGGTGCCGGTACAGCGTTGGGCCAACAACTCGCCATTCAAGCTGCCCGTGTCCGCACCCGAGGGGCGGAACCGCGAGCGACGTGATTCCCCACTCTCTGTGATGCCGCTCCAGATAGCGGAGGCCACGCACGATGTCCTCGAGCCTCGAAACCGAGCGCCAGTGATCCTTCGTAGGGAAGTTCAGAATCCACGGAGGCAGAAGCGAACGGTACAGGTAGGGTTGCCCGAGCTTAACCTCCTTGGCCTCACACCTGCGCAAGTAGTCCTCGTGCATCTCGGGGAATCGCTTCTTGAACTCGAGCGCCACGCCCTTGCCCATGACGCCCACGCAGTTGACCGTGTTCACCAGGGTCTGCGCCTTGGACTTGAACATGTCGCCGATGAGGACGTTCACCATGGTTCCGTACCTACCTGAAAAACATGTGCCCGTTGATCGTCACGCCGAGACTCGTCCCCAGCCCGTTGAGCCTGTCCATGGCCTCCTGACAGGACACGTAAGCCCCTACGATGAACCGGGGGTCTACCTTGTCTGGAACCAGAATCTCGGCGCACTTCGCAGACTTCTTTCGGTAGTACTGGATCAGATCGGAGTCCCGCCAATCGTCCGCGAATGTCAGGTCCCGGTCCACAATGCTCAATCCCGCCGGCGCCGCAGCAAACCGGACGTAGTCGCTCGACGCGTTCGCATCCGTGACGACCACGCCGAGGAGATCCAACACATCCTTGTTCACCTGCAACACGCACAGATCGAGGTGTTGCCCCTGCCGCTGGTAGAGCATCGGGTTTCTGGCGCAGATATAAAGGTTCGCGTACTCGTGCAGCTTTCGGCCTCCAGGTACAACGACTTCGGCTCTTCGATCCTGAACCTCCTGCATCGCCACCGAAGTATGGCCAACTTTCGACGCGCTCCTGTTCGACAGGATGCCAAGGCGCAGAATCAACTGGACATTGTCCATGTGTGCGATGTAGTGCAATTCGCTCAGTTCTTCGCGCCTCACGATTGCCAATCCTCATCCTCGTACCTTCCCCGCTACTACCACGGCTTCCGCGGGGATCTCGAAGAACCGCGCCGCGACGATCTCCCGCTTCGCATGTTCCAGTCGAACCGCAGGGTTGTGGATTCGGACCAACTCCGGGGTCTTGCCCAGGGGGTCCCACACCACGTAGAGCCAGTACGTCTCGGCCAACTGCTGCGCCTTGTACCACTCGTTGGTCGTCAAGCGGACCGGCTGACCACGCATCCGTCCTTTGACCTCGACGCGCTTCACGAGAACATCGCCTGTCGCCTCGTCCGCGACCCTGTGGGCCCGGACGTCGAAGCCGAGCTTGAGGTGCCCCACGCGCTCGATGCGATCCTCGGGGAACCCCTCGTTCTTGAGCGCGACAACGACCATGTCCTCGGCGGCCAGCTCGCTCTTCCTCCGAATGTTCGGATCGAGTTCGTCCGCAAGCTGGCTTTCAGTATCCGTGTCAGGCGCCAAGACGATGGCCGTAGCGACATGACGCACGGGGCCGGTTCGGGCGACCCCGAGCCGGTTCAAACCATCAAGCCGCTCCTCCCGTCCCCGCTGAAGCTCATCGACCCGCTTTCGCGCCTCGTCCGCCGGGAGCTTGTATTCAGGCTTGCTCGTCGCCTCGGCCGCCAGAAGCATGGCCCGCTCCTGGGCGCGCTTGATGCGGGCATCGAAGGACCGTTCCAAGTACTCCCGGCAGATGCGGGCAAAGTGCTGCCGCTCTTCCTGGCACCGAGCGCGGCAATCCAACTGGTACGTGCTCTTGAGGTAGTCCGAGGCCGCCTGCATGTCTACCGAATCAACTGCAGCCGGGGGGCTCGCCTGAGGCGGCAGGTTCAGAAGGATGTCGCTCGGTACGATCTCGAACTGCCCCCGCTGCTCCCGGACTGCCACGAGCTCCCCGTGAAGCGGAACGTCGTTGCCCTTGGAGTCCTTGCCACGAATGGAGATCTCGAAGAGGTGGAGCCGGTACGGCTCGGTCGCAAGCGGGTCCACGTAGAACCCGACCCCTCCCTGCAAGGCCGCCAACTTCTCGTTGATCTTCTCGTCGACCGCGGCGTACAGCGGGTGCCCCGGCCCCATCAGGACAGCGTCGACATGGGCGGATTGCTCGAGGTGCTGCTTATGAAACGTGACCTTGCGGTACGAGGGATCGGCCTTGCCCAGCCGATGGATCGACCGAAGCCGCTCTGACCGCAGGTCGGCCAGGACGTGCTCGATGCGCCACAGGCCGTCTGCCCTTGGCTCGACGCGAAGGCCGACTTCCTTGGCCGCGGCGATGAATTGCGTCTCCACGTAGCGGGGCATCAGCCGCTTCTCCTCGACCTCGAGGTTGCGGCGCTGGAATCCAGTGAAGTCCACGTGGCTCCGGGCCAGCGCGATGCCTGTGGCGTCTTCGTATTCCTTCAACTTCGCCGGATCGATGCGGTCGATCTGGTCCAGGTACTCGTCCAGCCGGCGGGGATCGTAGGCCGCCTCCCTCAGCATGTCGGGGAGGTTCACATCGTTCAACGACAGCACCTCGCCGATGACGTCGAACACGCGCCCTTCCAAGGCCTCGTTCATCGTGTCCAGCTTCTCCAGCAGGCGGTGGAGGATGCGTCCCTCGACAATCGGCTGCCCGTCCTCGGAGTCCGTTGCGACAAAGTTGAAGGCGTAACAATCGCGATCCTGGCCGATGCGGTGGATGCGGCCGAGTCGCTGTTCAAGACGCGTGGGATTCCACGGCATGTCGTAGTTGATCATGAGGTGGCAGAACTGAAGGTTGATGCCTTCGCCGGCCGCCTCCGTCGCCACACAGACTTGGGCGGTGGTGCGAAACTGTTCCTGCACCCGCTTGCGCTCATGTGGATTCATTCCACCGTGGATCTCGCACGTGCTGTACCCCCATTGCTCGAGGTGCTCCCGCACGTATCCCAAGGTCGCGCGGTGTTCGGTGAAGAGAAGGAGCTTGCCCCGGCCGTCCTTGAGCTCGACAAACTGCACCTCCCCAAGGCACTTCTTCAGGGCAGCCAACTTGGAATCGTTCGCCAGCTCCCGGACCCTCCGGGCCTGTTCGACCAGCTCCTTGAGTGCCGCGATCTCGGCGCGAAGCTGCTCCAGTTCCAGCGCCGCCGTGTACTCGTCGACGAGCTGGTCGCGGACCTCGTCATCCAGATCATCTTCTTCCTGCTCCGCGTCGGGCAGGCGTCCTTGAAGGGCTACGAGGCGCTTGGCCCGCTGGGCGGGAGAAAGCCCCTCCAACTCGTCCAGGAGGTCCTGCTGCTTCTTGAGGCGCCGCTTCAGGGATTCGTGGATGGCGCAGGTCGAACTGACGAGGCGTCGCTGCAGGACCGTGCGAGTGAGCGCCGCGGACGACCGCCGCTGGCCGGTCTGCTGGGGGATGAACTCGTTGATGTAGGCCGTGACCGACTTGTAGAGGGCGTACTCTTCGCTGTTGAGCCTGAAGGTTACCGTCTTGGCGTGCCGATCCGGGAAGAGTCGGCTCCCATCGAGATCCTTCAGGTCCTCCTTCAGGCGACGCAACGACCAAGGCGAATCCTTCCCGAGCCTGAACACGTCCTTCTGAATCGCGGTCGCCTGCTTCCCAAGCCGGTGCGGTTCCGGGAATAGATCGGGATCGATGAGTCGAAGAAAGTGCGAGAACTTGTCTTCATCCCCATGGTGCGGAGTAGCGGTAAGGAGGAGAATGTGGTCCGCATCCGATGTGAGGCGCGAGACCAGATCGTATCGCTTGGTCGTGGCCACCTTTGGTTCGCGCCCTTGGCCTCCCGACGCCGTCCTTGCCGAGCACTTGTGGGCCTCGTCGATCACCACGAGATCCCACCGTTGCTGCCACAGCCGCTCGCGCACGTCGTCCTGCTTCGCGTAGTCAATGGAGGAGATGACCTGCGAGGACCGTTGCCACGGATTGGTCAACTGCTGCTGGTCCACGGCGGCGAAGATGATGTCGAACGACTCCCCGAACCACCGGAGCATCTCGTCCTGCCACTGAATCGTGAGCGGAGCGGGGCAGAGGATGAGAACGCGTTCGACGGCCTCGCGCAGCTTCAGCTCCTTGATGAGCAAACCGGCCATGATCGTCTTGCCGGCCCCCGGATCATCGGCGAGCAGAAAGCGCAGGCGAGGCTGCGGCAACATGGCCTGGTAGACGGCTTCGATCTGGTGCGGGAGGGTGCGGATGCCCGACAGGCTGACGGCAAATTGGCGGTCATGCGCGTAGGCGAGGCGGATACGAGCGGACTCGACCAAGAGGCGCAACCTCTCTGCGTCCGCAGGCTTCGCCGCCGCTGGCACCTTCTGTTCCGCGCCGAAAACGGTTGCGGCGTCCGCGAGCGACATGACCGCTTCCTCGAGCGTGCCATCAGGCAGTCGGACGCGGCACTCGTAGCCGGCCGAGCCGTCTGCACCGAGGACCCTGACGTCCTCCAGGATGACGGGCACGTCGAAGTGCCCCGGGAGGAATATCCGGTGTCCGATCTGCGTTGACAGGCGGTTCTCAGCCATGCCTGCTCTTCTTCTTCGCGTTCGACTTTCGGCCTGCTGGCCTCGCTTCCGTCGTCTTTCCCGATGATCTGGACCCGGAATCATCTCCGCCGCTGGCCGTTACCCACTCGTCCACCTCCGAGAGCTTGAAGCGCAGCAAGCGCCCCACGCGGTGCGCCGGAAAGCTCTTCGAGTCGACCCAGCGGTAGATGGATTCCTTGGCCACCCGTAGATGGGCGGCCACCTCCTCGATACCGACCCAGCCTTCTTCAGGAGCCATGTTCGATCCTACCTCGCGCCGTCGAAGAGCGTCGACTCGTGACCATGAGGCGTCAAGAAAGTATATGAAAATCGGCTCCCTCTGTCAAACGAGCACCAGGGGGAGGCATTCGCGCTGTGGCCTCTCTCAACTCCAGTCGATCCACTGTATCCGAAATGAAGTACACTAAGTGACCCTCCGGCAGCCAATCTTGGGGCGAGGGCGGCAGTAAAAACGATTGATCGGGTTCATACGGGCGAAACGTGGTTGCCATGGCTGACTACTTTACCCAAAGGGGGTGAATTTTCTGCCGCGCACACTCCTAGACTAGACTCGGTAAATTTAACCCCATATGTTGCGCCCTACCCTGATTACGAAGTTAGCCGAAAGCGGTGCCGGAGATGAAACCATAATGGCCATTGCGGGCCACGCCAGTAGAGCTATGCTGAGCCGCTACGCCCACATTAGGACTGAGGCAAAGCCGGGCGTTAGAGGCGGTAGCTACCAAGACTGCATTAGTTCCAGGGCTCACAAGAAACCGCCGCTCAAGCTACGATCCAGTAATATTTTTCAGACACAGTGGGCACGAAAATGGGCACATTGGAAATGATTCATGTCAATAAGAGCTAAAATGAGCGGCTGTAATCTGTTGAAGAAATTGGCTCCTCAGGTAGGACTCGAACCTACAACCCTCCGGTTAACAGCCGGATGCTCTGCCAATTGAGCTACTGAGGAGCAGTTGGTAAAGGGGAGAATATATCGAAAAGGGCCGGGGGAGGTCAAGGCGCGGCGCTCGGTAACAGACGCCGGCGAAGGTGACAATCGTCGCGACTCTGGCGGGAATCACGCCTCCTTTTCTTTTTCCGGCGTGGGAGGAAGCTCGTTGTTTTCCACACTGGCGCGCTGGCCCAGACGGGTCAGAAATGAGAGCGCCCAGCGACTCTCCAGCTCAGAACCGGGTCGGGACTGGTCGCCGGACTCGGCGGAGACAGTCTCCGGCGCCGGTGAGACGGGCGAATCCTCCTGACGGGACGGCTGCCCGCGGCCGGCAGGGCCAGGCAGGAGGCGGTTGGTGATCTGCATCTTTTTGGCGATCAGTCCCGGAAGAATCGAGCCGATAACGGGGAGCATGCGGGCCTGGGGAGTAATGATCAATTCCGACTTGCCGCGGCGGCAGGCCTTGAGAATCTGGCGGGCCGCGCCCTCCGCGTTCTTGGACAGGAGCGGCATCCCGGCAGAAAGAGAAAACCAGGTGTATTCGTCCTCGTGCTGTCCCTTGAACATGGCATTCACGTGGGAACCCGTGCGCATCAGGCCGGGGCAGACGGTGGTGACGCGGATGTTGTCCTTGGCCAGCTCAGCGCGGAGGCCGTCGGAGAGTCCGACCAGGGCGAACTTGCTGGCCGAATAGGGCAGCATATGGGGAACGGCGATCTTACCTCCGATAGAAGCAATGTTGACGATGCGTCCGCCTCCCTGCCGGCGCATGTGAGGCAGGGCAGCCAGCGTCAGATAGAGCGGGCCCCAAAAATGAACGCCCATGGCGTTCTCAAAGTCGCTGATCTGCATGTGCTCCAGCGGGCCGACCTGGATCACGCCGGCGTTGTTAATGAGGACATCGATTCGCCCAAAGCGGTCAATCACGCGCTGCACGGCCTCCTCATCTTCCTGGCGGTTGCGGACGTCGCAGGGGAAGGCCTGGACTTCCGCCCCTTTCGAGGAAAGCTCCGAGGCCGCGCGCTCCAGTTCATCGGAGCTGCGGGCCACGAGCGTAAGGCGCGCTCCCTGCGCGGCCAGTTGGCGAGCCATGACAAGCGCCAGCCCGCGCGAGCCGGTGATGAGCACGGAGCGACCCTCAAAGCTGAAGCGACGACTGCCCGCGGCCCGGACGGCCATGGCAGCAGCGACTGCCCCTGAAGACACGGCCAGGAGTATTTTAGTGGAAAGGTTCATGTGACTAGTGTCTCCGCAATAGGTTGACCCTGGCCGGTGGGGCTGGCGCGCCGACCGGAGGGCTGACCCTCAACTGTGGCCAACGCTCCAGCCTCCAGCCATTGCTTGGTCCGCCGCAGGTCTTCCTTGATCTGGAGGGCAAGTGCGGTGTTGAAGAACCCGACCAGCATTGAGCCGCGATCTCCAGCCGGAGGTCTATAGGTAATTGTCATGTGGACCTCAGTCCCACGCTGGTCTGGCCCCTTCTTCAGCTCGACTTTGCCCGCGTTGTAAATTGCGGCCCCCGGCAGTGAACGCCATTCCATCAACTCGGGAGGACGCTGCTCGACGATTTCCGAATCCCATTCCACCCTGAAACGCAGCGGAATCTTCAAAATCCAATGGGAGCGGTTTCCGTCTACCCTCACGGACTCGAGATGCCTCAGAAAATAGGGAAGATTCTGGAGATCGCTCCAGAAAGCATAAATATCCTCCATCGGCCTGTCGATCGTTATCACCTGATGGACGCTCAGCTCGGCGCTGTCTTCAGAGCGCGTGCTCACTCCGGCGCCTTTATAAAGCAGGCAGCGTCCGGTGATGCCCCGGTAGACGAGGCCGCCTCCCAGGACGGCAGCGGCTATGCTGCGCGGAGAGCGGCGGACGAGGCAATAGCCAATCAGAGCGCCGCCCGCAGCGATGGAGATCCAGCGTTCTGGTGTAGCGACGTTCATAGAGGAGTCCTTTTAGACTACTGTAGCACTGGGCAACAGGAGTGTTAATGAGCCGCGAAAAACGCGTAATTCACGCGAAAAAGGCTAAATATTCTTGACCACGAGGACGGGGTTGCGGCCCTTGCGGCCGATCTCAACAGGGGTGCTGCCCAAGATAAATTGAGACAGGGAAGAACGCTCGCTGGTCCCCATCACCACGATGTGATCCTCTTCAGCTTCGCGAAGGATGGTGCGCACTACGGGGCCGCGGCGCACCCGGACCGTGCTGGGTATATGAACTCGCTCCAGAACGCGGCGAGCTCGTTCGGCGACTTCCGCGACTGCCTTTTCCTCCCAGGGATAGCTATAGATGGAGAGGATATCGACCGAAGTGTTGAGGAGCCTGGCAGCCTGGGCGGCGAAACGCTCGGCCCGCCTGGCCGCTTCAGAGTCGTCCAGGCAGAGCAGGAGCCGAGGCGTGATATCCCGGAAACCTTTCACGATCAGAACGGAAGTCTCAATATAATGAATAATCTGCCGGATTAGACGGCCACCATCTTGAGGCGCGCCCACCACCACCAGATCATAATCGACTTCCTGGTTTTCCTTAATGATGCTGTTGACCACATCTCCTTCCCGCACCCGGATGCGGACGTTCGTCCCATCGCTGCCGTAGAGGTGGTATTCAAAAGCCCCATGGATGCCGGCTTTCGGCGGATGCCTGACGTCTATTTTCCCATCCACCGTCCGCAGCACTCCCTCCTTGAGCAAAATCTTCTCCACACCTCTAATCACCCGCAGTTCGGTAGTCTCGATCTCCCAGCTCTCCAGCTTCTCCCGCGTGGCCCTGACCTCCTGCTTGAAAAGATAGGAAATCTGAGGCTGAACATACAGAATCGACAGGTCGGCCAAGAGGGACGAGGAAAGACTGATTCCGAACTTCAAAGTGTTCAGCGAGTATTGTTCTCCTCCTATGCAGACTAGAAAGTGCATGCGATTAAAGCAGTCCTGCCATGAACGGCCAGTAAAACTGGGCAAATAGGACTGTAATGACCAGCGAGATGACAGCCAGCCGAATTCCGATTCTGAAATACTCTTCGCGTCCCACCATGCCACTCCCGTGAACGATAGTGCAGGCAGGGGAACTCACCGGCGTAAAGTTGGCCTGGCTAGTGCTGGCCACCAGGACCATTCCCAGAACCAGGGGACTGAAGCCGGTGATCTGCGCCTGCGTTAATACGATGGGTCCCAGAATAGCGATAGCCGGTCCGGTGCTCAGCACACTGCCCACCAGCATGCCGATCACACTAACCACCAGGATTAAAGGCAATCCCCCATGAATATTGAAGAATCCTAGCAGGAGCTGAAGACCATTTGCAATCCAATTGGCGGCGCCCGTGGTGTCCATCCACAGCCCGATCGAGATCACCGAGGCGTAAAGGATGATGATTCCCCAGTTTAAATCGTGATTGATATCCTCCCAATTCAGAACTCCGCTGGTCACACACAGGAAAACGCCCATCAGAGCAATGGGACCAAATCCCAGATCTTTGCTCAGGAAAATCCACATGACCACCGTCACCATCACGATAAACATGGTGATCCAATCTTCGACCCTCAGCTTCTTCCGCTGCTCCATTTCCTGGCTCAGGATGTCGTAGGCTGCCTTTAACTGCCTTAGCTCAGGGTGATAGACCCGCCGCAGCACAAAGTAGACAACCGGAATACGGACCAGGACCAATGGGTACATGAAAAGCATCCATTCCAGGTAGCCCACGTTGAGATTGGATAGCTTCTCCCAATAGCCGATCATGATGGCATTGCGCGCTCCACCGGATGGAGTCCCCACCGATGCCACCACCGAGCCGTAAACGATGGCCATCAAGTACATAATGCGCAGTGGCCGCAAGCCCGCACTCTCTGACTGATGGGACAACCGAATGAGCACCATGGCGACGGGCAGCATGATGGCGGCACCGGCGTGCTCGCCCATAAAGGAAGTCATAAGCCCGGCAAGCCCCAGCATAGCCAGCATGGTCCAGAAAACATTGGCGTGGCTCAGGCGCAGGATAAAAAGAAGAATCCTCTTGTCCAGTTGCTGCTTGACTACAGCCACCGCCAACATGAGAGACCCCGCGATGAAAATGACCGAATCGCTCATGAAGGACTGAGCCACAGCGGCAGGGGGCGCAATCTGAAAAACGACCTCCAGGATGACGATCAGAAACCCCACGACGGGAAGCGGGACGGGCTCAAAAAGTACCAGTAAAACAGTCATCGCCACAATGGCGAGAACCGATTGAGCCTCGGGCCGCAGACCTGCCGGACCCGGGGCCATGTGCAGGGCCAGGGCTACAAACAGAGCCAGGAACAGATATCGCCGGTACTCGAGCTGGTACAACAGGTACTTGAGCATGTCGCCTGCGATTCATTCTACAACTCAAAGAGAAGGAGACAAGGAGGGGAGGGGGTGGAGTGGGAGGGAGGGAAAAAAGGGTGGGGTATCTCTTAGCCCCCGCACTCCCACTCCGAGCAAGAACGTACTTTCTATCCGCCGTCTTTGTCTTTGGTGGGCGGAGGAGGGAGTTCCGAACCACAGCAATGGGGAGAATAGGTCCGGGTCCCCTCCGGAGCGGAAATCGAGTAGGTGTCATTATCTGCACGGCCCCGCGGATCCCCTGTAAAGATTGCGGCGCCTGAAAAGAACGAAATCAAAGAAACCACCAAGAAAAAGTAACTAAACATTGCTTCACTCTCCTTTTTGGGTCATGGTAAACTCTATTCGAGTAACAGTAAAACTCTACCTGAAGTGTGATCTCAATCACATCTTGGCATTCCCAATCTTTTGTCATATAATCCGAATCCGCTATGAACAACATTCAGAGTGACCCCGTCAATGAATACGTTCGGCATCGAATCAGGGCGATTCGTGCCAACAGAAACCTTTCAATCCGCGAAGCCGCCTTGCTGAGCAACATCCCCGAAAGCTCCTACTCCTGCCTGGAGAACGGCTTTTACCGGATCACCTTGCTCAACCTGAAAAAAATTGTAGACGTGTTGGGAGTAGGTATCGAGGATGTCTGGCCTGCAGCAAAGGCACAGGAAGGAGCGGCCCAGGAGATCAATGCCTTCCGCTTCCAGGAAATCCTGAGACTGAGCGGAGCCAGGCGCGGCGCCCTTCTATATCAATCGAAAGGACTGAACTTCATTTATTCCTCTGACTTGAGCCCTGCGGAGCGGGCGGAATTGAAGGAACTGATTCTTTCAGGTCTGCGCCGCGATTGGACGATTTTTTCCCAAAACGGCAACGGCGCATCCATTCATCTCTGCCTGAAAGAGGGCTTACTGGCAGATCACGTGAAAAAGCTGGCGGGCACTTATCTGAATATCTGGCTGGCCACCCAACTGAGTAAGACAGAACCCAAGCGCCCAGTCTGATTTATGCAGGGCCGCTGGTGGAGACTCCAGGGTATCTGTTTTCAGCCGGCGGCGACTTTCCGGGCGATCAGAAAAAATCCCAACTGGCTGCTTCCGCTTCTGGCCATTGTGGCCGTGGGCACGGTTTCATCGGTTTTGATCCATCAAACGGTGGGAGTGGAGACCATTCTTCGCTCCGAGACAGCGCGCCACCCTCAGACCCAGGATATCCCTTCCGAGAAGCTTGACGAGGCCGTAGCCAATCTGACCGGCAATCCTCTGATCACTCTGTTTTTCTATGCCCTACCGGCAGCGGGAGCCATTGCCGTGGTCCTGGCCTGTGCCGTTGTTTTCTTATTTTCCGTGCAGCTCGCGGGGGGGAGGATCTCCTTCGATCAAAGCGTGTCGGTGACAGCGCACGCCTTCTTCCTTTATTACCTGATCTATTCTCTGCTGACCGTGCTGGTGGCCTTGCTTTCACCCGACCCCAGTCAGGTCGATTTTCAGAATCCGGTGTATTCCAACCTGGGATTTCTGGTGGATCGATTCGAGGCGCCGGCCCTCTATAACCTGGCCTCTTCCCTGGACCTGATCTCTATGTACGCGATTTTCCTGCTGGGCCTGGGGCTTTCTGCCGCCTCGGAGGGAGTCTCGCTCGGCAAGGGAGTGGGGATAGTGGCGGCCCTGTGGCTGGTTTACATTGTGGCCAAAGCCGGAGTGACGGCCATTATCAGCTAAGCGTACTCGACCATTTTTCTCACCATCATCAGCTCAATGCCCAGCAGCGCGCGCAAGTCATCGCGGCGGGAATAGAGCCGGTACTTGAGCATGAGAAGCACGTAGCAGATATTGAAGAAAAGGTAGTAAAAGTAGGCGCTCCCCTTGAGGGGAAGCTGGGCAAGCTCTTTAATGTCGGCCCTCAGATTTCTGGAATAAGCCACAAACAAGTGATCCCTGAATTTCTTGTTCCTGCTGGAAAGGTAAAGGTAGTCCGGACTTTCAATGATCTTTAGGACGTGGTAAGCGTAGAGATTTTTCTTAAGAAGAAAATTGAGCTCAAGGCGCTCGGCCTCGACACTGCTGAAGAAATTAATCAGGGCTATACTCACCAATACGAAACACGATGCAAAAATCAAAAGCATCGGGGTCATCGGATACTCCTCAGGGCCCCTCTCAAACCGGCTTCGGCCAGTTCTAATTCTCGAGCAACTTCTGGATCAACAGTTCTTGGAAGGTCAAGTTTCCTTAGATAATACGAGTAGATCAGCCATGGAACAAAGGCAAGGCCTTGCCTCAACAAATCGAACCTTCCCCCAGGTAAGTGTTCAAATACACGTAGCCCGTAGGTCATCGACATAGCAAGAATCATAATCGTCAGGCCGTACAGAATTCCCTCATAATTCCGACCCAAATGGATTTGCCGGTTCCGTTGAAGTTGGACGTGAACCAGCGTGCAGAAAAGGACTTGGAAGTAAAGCGATATTGTATGAAATGCTTCAAAGAAACTGGATGTCTGTTGATGAAGCACAAAGTAAGTCATCATTGCAGTGAAGGCGGCAAGTACCAGCCACTGGCCTTTATCTTCCTTTGACTTGACTATGTAGTAGATCTTTAAAAGAAGCAGTATCTGGATTA
>JBOGJG010000056.1:0-3663 GCA_050747825.1 Acidobacteriota bacterium
AGTGTCTCATAAACGACTGGAGTTATTTTTTGCTTTTTCTTGAGCGCGGCAGCGTGCAACCGGGCTGGATCTGCTCCAACGTTTGCCGACAGCGTTTCAACTTCTCCACGATCGATTCGACCGTTGCGGTCCAGATAAAGGGCTTGGGATTTCCATTCCACGCAGCCACGAACTCGTCGATGGCGGCAATGAGATCAGGCACGCTGATAAATGTTCCTCGGCGCACTCGCTTACCCGTCAATTCCCCAAACCAGCGCTCCACAAGATTCAACCAGCTCGAACTGGTGGGAACGAAGTGTGGCACGAAACGCCGATGTCGCTTTAACCACCTCTGAATCTTGGGGTGCTTGTGCGTACCATAGTTGTCCATCACGAGGTGTAGCTCTACTTCCTCCGGAAACTCGGCGTCCAAGCGCTTGAGGAATTTCAGAAACTCTTGATGTCGGTGCCGCGCATAACACTGTCCAATGACTTTGCCGTGAACCACTTCCAAGGCGGCAAAGAGCGTCGTGGTACCGTTGCGTTTGTAATCGTGGGTCATCGTCCCACACCGGCCCTTCTTCCAGGGCAACCCCGGCTGCGTACGATCCAAGGCTTGAATCTGACTCTTCTCATCCACACACAGGACCAACGCCTTTTCGGGAGGATTCAGATAAAGTCCAACCACGTCGGTTAATTTCTCCAAGAACTTCGGGTCCCGCGACAGCTTGAAGCGCTTGGTTCGATGCGGCTTGAGTTGGTGGCTCTGCCAGATGCGATTGACGGTGGCTTTGCTGACCCCTTGATCCTTGGCCAGAGTCCGGCAACTCCAATGGGTGGCCCCCCTGGGCCGAGTTTGCAGGGTGGCGGTGAGTATCGCATCGATCTTCTCGGCGCTATATTGGGGTTTGCGCCCGCGGCCCGGCGCCACTTCCCACAGGCAATCCGGGCCTTGCGCAGCAAAGCGCTTGCGCCACAGAGCCACCGTTTTGAAGTTAATCCTCATTTCTTCAGCGATGTCCTTGTCCTGCTGACCACCGACAGCGGCCAGCACAATTCGGCACCGCTGAGCGACCTGTTGCGGGGTGCGATGGGCCGAAACCCATCGCTCCAATTCCTCGCGGTCGGTTTGGTTCAGAGTGAGGGTCATGGGGCGTCGCGGCATAAACAGACGATAGCGCCTTTTTGTAAATAAATCCATTTATTTATGAGACACTACACTAGGTGCGCTGGCTATCCGCTGTTCCGAATGGTTGCGCGAGCTTGCCTTGGAGGACGATAGGCAGCCGGCCGCCTACCCGCCCATTCGTCCCGGAAGACTGGTCTCGGGATCGCCGAGTCCTGCTGGGATCCATCTGGTCGAGCACTCTGTTGGCCTGCATGTCTATTTCGGGTTCCTCATTCTGATCAAGCGCCTTTACTAGTGTCCCGTTTGATTAATTTTAATTAATAATATTGGCTTCTTTTTATTTGCTCTACTTTCTGAAGAATGCAAGCAGCACTCTTGGTCCATCGGAAGGGCTTTGCGAGATCTTGATTGTGGACCTGAATGTAACGGCGAATTTCCCTTCGCAGGGCTTCGACGCTGGTGAAGGTGTTGCGCTGAATGGCGCGTCGGGTCAACTGAGAAAACCAGGTCTCGACGGCGTTGAGCCAGGAGGCGCTGGTGGGTGTAAAGTGCAGATGGAAACGGGGCCGGCGATTGAGCCACTTTTTAATCTGCTCGGTGCTGTGGGTACTGGAGTTGTCCAGGATGATGTGAATATCCAGTTGGGGCGCAACGTTGTGCTCGATCTGGCGCAGAAAAGCCAAAAACTCTTTGGCCCGGTGCCGGGTCGTGATGCGACCCATGACCTCTCCCGAAGCAATATCGAAGGCGGCATAGAGACTGGCCGTGCCGTGGCGCTTGTAGTCGTGGGTGCGGCGCTCGATCTGCCCCGGCCGCATGGGAAGAGTGGGCTGAGTGCGATCCAGGGCCTGAACCCGGGTCGTTTCGTCGACAGACAGTACGACCGCATCGTCGGGCGGATCCAGCACCGGGCGCAGGGGGCCGTGGTCCTTCTCGTGGAAATAGGGGTAGCTCTCCTGGAATTCCGGCCCGTGATCCTGAAGGCACTGGTTTCCGGGTGGCGTGGCCGGGAGGTCCCTGCGAGCGTCATCACTACTGGTAACGCTCGTCTCCGGAAAACCTACGAACTCAATAATTTCCTGCGCGCCCCGGCCTTCTCGCGCATGAACCCCAAAGCGGCGGCGGGCTCCATCGTGGCCTGGTCGGTGAAGTATCGCGTGTGCGTGTTCTTTGCCGGCGACCGGCCGCACGGCAACGCCCTGACCCGGCAGCTCCTCGAGAAATTCTGGCGCTACCAGAACGGAGACGCGGATGCCGGATCGGGATGACCTCTGGAAGCGCTACAAGCAGGCGGTCCTGGAGAGAGTCGGGGACTTCTCGGTCCTCTTCGACAGCCTCGCCCAGCAGAAGCCGTCCACTGACGGGTGGGTGACGGCGCTCTGCCCGTTCCACGAGGACAAGAACCCTTCCTTCGCCTTCAACCGCACCTCCGGCAGGTGGTGCTGCTTCGCGGGCTGCGGCCAGGGCAGCGCCTTCGACTACCTCATGCAGACCTCGGGGAAGAGCTTCAAGGACGCGCTCCTCGAGGTCGGCGACCGGGTGGGAGTGCCCCGGCCGTACCCGGACAAGCCGCCGCGCCCGCCGATCCGTGAGGCCCTCGTCAAGCAGTGGGTCGGCGACCTCTGGGCCAACGAAGAGGTCTGCCGCTGGCTCCGGGAGAAGCGCGGCCTCTCGGACGCGACGCTCAAGAAGTACGAGATCGGCTGGGACCCCAAGCGCCAGCGGAACACCATCCCGATCCGCGACGAGCGCGGGAACGCGATGAACGTCCGGCTCTACAACGCCAAGAAGGACCCGAAGATCATCAACTACACCGAGGGCCGCTACAAGTACGGCTCGCCGGCGCGCCTCTACGGTCTGGACGAGCTGGAGAAGTACCCGGGCCAGCAGGTCATCCTGTGCGAGGGCGAGTGGGACCGCCTGATTCTCCAACAGGAGGGGTTCATGGCGGTGACCGGCACGCAGGGGGCGTCCACCTTCCGGCCCGAATGGATCGCCCGCTTCAAGGACAAGGACGTCGTCCTCCTCTAGGACTGCGACCGCGAGGGCCAGGCCGCGGCGCGCAACGTCGTGCTGCGGGCGCTCAAGACCGCGGGCGCCGCCTCGGTTAAGAACGTCGTCCTCCCGCTCAAGGGGGACAAGGACGACAAGGACGCCACCGACTACTTCCACAAGCGCGGCCTCACGGCGGCCGACCTCCAGAAGTTGATCGATGAGACGCCGGCGCATTCGTACGAGGCGGAGGATCGGCCCGAGGAGGTGCTCGGCCTGGAGTCGTTCACCGAGGTCCAGCGCAAGGACCTCATCGACAAGAAGGTCCGCTGCGACATCACGGTCTGCGGGGAGACCTCGGAGGCCTTCCACGCCGTCGAGGAGTTCCGCATCACCTTCTGCCCCCGGATGCAGAAGGGCGGCTGCTTCGAGTGCAAGGGCGTGGTGGAGCCCGCCGTCATCCCGAAGGGCGCGCAGGAGTACATCGGCTCGTGCATGTCGGCGAACGTGCAGCTCAAGGCGATGCTCCGCGAGTACGCCCGCAAGTACGGGCACAAGCCGAC
>JBOGJG010000057.1:0-2644 GCA_050747825.1 Acidobacteriota bacterium
GCCTCGCCATCAGACCGCACCCATAGGGTACCCGGCTCGCGACGATAGCGCACTTATTTATGTTACGAAGCACTAGTTACTCTGCGCCGAAGCTCGCCCTCTGGTATATGGCCTTCATTGACCGCCATGAGCAGCAGTTCCAGCTCATCAGCCAGTCGAGTCACCGTCACATCCTGTGAGCCCAGGATTTCCGTTCGACGAGAGGACAACCAACTGCCCAGGTCATAACGGTTGGTGAGCCGGTTCAAATAGCGTCGTGTCTGTCTAAGAATTTCCTCTTTCATCCGTTTCCTCCTATCATTGGTTATATCTTCCAAGATAAACGTTTAATGTTGACGCGGGAAAGTAGCTAGAAGTCCTTTTTCTTTGTCGGACTTAGCCCTAACTATTTGTAGGTTTTACGACCGGATACAAGAGCGATATTATCGAGTCGTGCCAGGTAATATGCAGC
Organism: Acidobacteriota bacterium; assembly: GCA_050747825.1. Taxonomy (GTDB): domain Bacteria; phylum Acidobacteriota; class UBA6911; order RPQK01; family JBOGJG01; genus JBOGJG01. The sequence continues at coordinate 452 of JBOGJG010000057.1, forward strand.
AGTTCCTCTCCGAGGCAATCCAGTCTCGCGTGACAGGGCAGGGGTGGCAGTGGTTTCAGACCGCTCTGCGTGCGGCGCTGCATCCGGTGCCAGAGGATCGCCTGCTGGCTTACTATACTGCTGCTTCGCGGAAACTGGGCAGGCAAGCGCTCGCGCTGACTGACCGCGAAAAGGAACAGTTGCAGACACTCGATCCCGTCCTGCCGCTGGATTACTGGGGAGTAGACGAGGCCGGACGTGTGGTCCTGCTGCTGTCCCTTCCTGACTACGATGGTTTTGAAGATCTGGTCCTGAGATGTTACCGGCTGGGGGACAGTCGCGAGCAGCAGAGCTGGTTGAGGGGGCTGAGCCTGCTCTCCGGCTGCAAGAGCTTTCTTGAGACAGCGATCGATGCCTGCCGAACTAATATGCTTCCGCTCTTCGAAGCCATTGCCTGCGAGAATCCGTATCCCTCCTTGTACTTTCCGGAATTGAATTTCAATCAAATGGTGTTAAAAAGTCTGTTTTTAGGAGTTGCTCTCTCGCGGATTATGGGAGTCGAGTCGCGGTTCAATCCTGAATTGTCCAGGATGGCGGACGATTACGTGACCGAACGGGAGGCCGCAGGCCGCAGTGTGCCTGCCGATATCTGGCTGGTTCTGGCTCCCCGGATTCCGGCTGAGGGACTTCCCCGCGTTTACCGATACCTCCAGCATGAAGACCTCGAGCATCGCCACTGGGCTGCGGTTGGCCTGGGATATGTCTATAATGAAGGTGCCCGGACAGCTTTGGAGAGGCAGCTAGAGGTCGAAAGCGACCCCAGAGTAGCGGCGGCCATAAAGCACTCGCTTGAGAGAATTCGGCTGTAGGCTGTAGACTGTAGGCCTTAGGTCTGGGCTTCATGGGTTGGTACAGCCTGCAGCTTAAAATGATGAAAATCTTCGATCCCCACGTTCACATGACTTCCCGGACCACGGACGATTACATTGCCATGGCCCGGGCAGAGATCATCGCCATTGTCGAGCCTGCCTTCTGGCTGGGGCAGCCGCGCACCAGCGCCGGTTCGTTCGTGGATTACTTCAGCAGCCTCCTGGGATGGGAGCGTTTTCGAGCCTCGCAATTTGGAATTCGCCATTTTTGCACGATCGGCTTGAATCCGAAGGAAGCCAATAACCGAGCTCTTGCCGATGAAGTAATCGCCTTATTGCCTCGCTATCTTCAAAAGGATGGGGTTGTTGCTGTAGGGGAGATCGGCTTCGACGATCAGACGGAGGCAGAGGAGCACTACTTTGCGCGGCAACTCGAGATCGCACTAGAGTTCGATCTTCCTGTCCTTATCCACACTCCCCATCGTGACAAGAAGAAAGGGACGATTCGCTCCATAGCCCTGGTCCGGGATGTAGGAGTTCCCGAGGAGCGAGTATTGATTGATCACAACACGGAGGAGACCCTGCCGCTGGTGCTGGACACGGGCTGCTGGGCGGGTCATTCGATTTATCCCAACACCAAGATGGACGAAGGGCGAATGGCGGTCCTCGTCAGGCAATACGGAGCCGAGCGAATCATCGTCAACAGCGCCGCCGACTGGGGGATCAGCGATCCACTCAAAGTCCCCAAGACGATCGCCGCCCTGCAGGCCGCCGCCATCCCGGACGAGAAGATCAGGCAAATTGTGTGGGAAAATCCGGCCTCCTTCTTTTCCCAGAGTGGCAATCTCGATCTCGAAGGTATCGAACAGCGGCCGAGCATCAATCAGACTCAGGTTTACAGCGGCAGCAGCGTGTTGAGAGGCGGCCAGGCGCCAATAGTGGAAGAAAAGGCTGACCGCTGACCGCTGACCACTGACCACTGACCGCTGACCACTGACCGCTGACCGCTGACCGCTGACCGCTGACCGCGAGAGTCAGAGCCGTGAGTGGATTCCGAAAATCGCCACAGGCTCTCTCTTGTCTCCGAACGAACGGTTACCGAGATCCCGGTCAGCGGTCAGTGGCAAGCTCGCTTCGCTCGCGGTGGCAGGCTCGCTTCGCTCGCGGTGGCGGGTGGCAAGCTCGCTTCGCTCGCGGTGGCAGGTGGCAAGCTCGCTTCGCTCGCGGTGGCGGGCTCGCTTCGCTCGCGGTGGCAGGTGGCAAGCTCGCTTCGCTCGCGGTGGCAGGTGGCAAGCTCGCTTCGCTCGCGGTCAGCGGTCAGTGGTCAGCGGTCAGTGGTCAGTGG